>JBDLVD010000006.1:0-35832 GCA_039804965.1 Pseudomonadota bacterium | reverse complement strand
CCGGCGCTGGGGTCGGTTCGGGCAGGGCAATCACGGTCATGCTCGCAGGGTCCGATCCGGTTGCGCTGGAACAGGCCGCCAACACGCTCGTCGAACAGATGCAGGATGTGCCCGGCGTGGTCGGTCCGCGCGTTGATCTGGACCTCCAGCGTCCCGAACTGATCATCACCCCGCGTGAGGATCTGGCGCAAAGCCTTGGCGTTACCACTACCGCGCTCAGTCAGGCGATCCGCATCGCCACGCTTGGCGACATTGATCAGAATGCCGCCCGCTTCTCGCTGGTTGACCGGCAGGTGCCGATCCGCGTGCGGCTGGCGGAAGGCGCGCGGCGAGATCTTTCCGTGATCCAGAACCTGCCTGTGCCTACTTCCGCGGGCGGTTCGGTGCCGCTCAGCCGGGTCGCGGATATCAGCTTCGGCATGGGACCGACTTCCATCCAGCGCTACAACCAGAGCCGCCGGGTGTTTGTGGGTGCAGACGTGGCACCGGGCTTTGCCAAGGGAGATGTCACGGAAGCCGTCAACGCCGTGCCGATCCTGCAGAACCTGCCCGCCGGGGTGAGCAATGATGCGGTCGGGCAGGACGAGATGCAGCAGGAACTGATGGGTGCTTTCAGCGTGGCCCTCGTCACGGCCGTGTTGCTGGTGTTTTCGGTGCTGGTACTGCTTTATCATCGGCTGGTTTCGCCGCTGGTCAATATGGGCTCGCTTTTCCTTGCCCCGCTTGGCGGCTTGCTGTTGCTTGCTGTTCTTGGCCAGCCGATCTCCTTGCCGGTTTTCATCGGTGTGCTGATGCTGTTCGGCATCGTGGCCAAGAATTCCATCCTGCTGATCGATTTCGCGATCGAGGAAATGGCCACCGGCAAGCGCAAGCGCGATGCCATCATCGAAGCGGGGCACAAGCGCGCGCAGCCGATCGTGATGACCACGGTGGCCATGGTCGCGGGCATGTTGCCGACCGCGCTTTCGCTGACCGGCGACAGCGCCTGGCGTGCGCCGATGGGCACGGTGGTGATCGGCGGACTGATGCTGTCGACCGTGCTGACGCTGCTGATTGTCCCCGCCGGCTTCAGTCTGGCGGTGGGCGCGGAAACCCGGCTGGGGCCGTGGCTGCGCAAGCGGTTCCTGACCTATGATCCCGGCCACACCGCCGTTCACGGTGCAATTGGCCACGGGGCCGAAGGCCATCCGGCTGAATGATCCCGTTCGGCCGGTGACGGGCCTGTTTGCGGGCCGCCGTCGCCCGGTCAACGGGTTGATCCCTGACCGTGCGCGCAGGATGCGCGTGTTCGCCACCCTGCTGCTGGTGGCGATGGCGGCAACCTTTGCCATCGCGCACCGTTTTCAGGGGCTGCACCCGGCGATGGGCTATATCGTCGCCTTTGCGGAAGCGGCGATGGTCGGCGGGCTGGCGGACTGGTTCGCGGTGACGGCGCTGTTCCGCCACCCGCTGGGCCTGCCGATCCCGCACACCGCGATCATCCCGGAAAACAAGGATCGCATCGCCGATACGATGGCGGGCTTCCTGCGGGACAATTTCCTGACGCCCCACGTGGTCGCGCGGCGGCTGCGCGACATGAACCTGGCACAGGCGGCGGGCGATTTTCTTGTCCAGCCACGCACGGGCGGCGTGGGCGAACAGGGCAGGTTGCGCGCAGGCGCGGCGGGGTTGCTGGCCGAACTGCTCGAATCGCTCGATCCCGAACGGCTCGGCAATACGGTGAAGGCCGGTCTGGTCCGGCAGGCGGAAAAGCTCGAACTGGCCCCGCTGCTGGGCAACGCGCTGTCAGCGGCCATTGCCGATGGCAAGCACGGCCCGGTGCTCGATTCACTGATCCGCTGGACCGGCCAGACGCTGGAGGCGAACGAGCAGCTGGTTCACGGCGTGGTCCATGAACGTGCCAACAGCCTGCTGCGCTGGACCGGGCTGGACGAACGGCTGGCAAGTTCGGTGCTGGATGGCCTCTATCGCCTGCTGGCGCAGGTGCTGGTCGATCCGCAGCATCCCTTGCGCCTGCGGATCGAACAAGGGCTGGAACAGCTGGCGCATGATCTGGTGCACGATCCGGCGACCCGCGCGAAAGTGGAAGCGATGAAGGCCGAAGTACTCTCCAACCCTGCCGTCGGCGCGTGGTGGAACGGGGTGTGGGAACGCATCCGCCATGCGCTGATCGATGGCGCGCGCAATCCGCAGGCGGCGCTGGGTGGGCAATTGCAGGAAAGCCTGGCCGATCTGGGCCGAGACCTGCAATCCGACCCCGCGCTGCAATGGCAGGTTAACCGCTTCGCCCGCCGCACGCTGGTTGGCGTTGCCAGCCGTTACGGCGCGCAGATCGTGCGCTTGGTCAGCGATACGGTGAAGCGTTGGGATGCGCGCACGGTAACCGGGCGGATCGAAAGCGCGGTGGGCCGCGATCTGCAATTCATCCGCATCAACGGCACGCTGGTGGGCGGGCTGGTGGGGGTGGTGATCCACGGGCTGTCGCAATGGTTGTAGGGATTGGCGCGGTCGCATCGGGGCCGGTATTGCAGACAGACCGGCTGGAACTGCGGCTGCCGCAACAGGGCGATCTGCACGCGACGTTCGCGCTCAACGCCCATCCTGAAACCGCACGCTATCTCGGCGCCACCAGCGCCATGCAGGATCACTTCACCCGTTTCATGCGCAATGCGGCCAGCTGGCTGACGCACGGGTACGGCAGCTTCATCGTCCGCCGCCACGGATCGGACGAAGTGATCGGTACCATTGGCGTGTTCCACAGCTGGCGCGGGCTGGGCGCGGATTTCGATGACATGCCCGAAGCCGGCTGGATCCTGCATCACGATCACGTCGGGCAGGGGCTGGCGCAGGAAGCGATGGACGCGGTGTTCGACTGGTTCGAACACAGCCACGGCCCGCGCCGGATCGTGGCCATGATCGAACAGGGCAACGTGCCGTCGTTCACACTGGCCTCGCGACTGGGCTTTGCCCCGATCCGCGATGCGCAACTGCCGGACGGAACCGGCATGACTTTGCTGGAACGGCTGCCAGGTTAACGGCGGCGCGAGGGATGCAGCCGGCAATCGGTCAGATAAAGAACACTGTCATATAAATGACCGAGGGCACTGGCTTGCCATAGGCATCCAGTGCCGGATCGTAATCCTTCGGAAGCCCGGTGCACACTGCAGCCTTGAACTGCGGCTTCACCAAAGTCGACTGGAGGACACAGTCCGTCGCCTTGCCATCAGTACCAACCATGATCCGCACGGGTATCAGAGCCGTCTGTCCAGTTAACAGCATGGAGACGGGGTAGTTGACGCTCAACGGCTGCGGCGTTCCTGCCACTAAATGAACCCGGCGGCTTAGTTTTTCCTCGCGGACCGGGTCAAGGCCCCAGCTTGCCCAAAGATCGTGGGTGCAGGTGCGCAACGCCGTCAAAGGTCCGGTCATGCCTTGCGTGTTGATATCTATCGCGTTCCACGGGCTGAAATGCACTTGCAGGTTGCTTGCCTTCTTCGGGAAGGTCAGGGCGAATGATGCGGCATCGAGCTGATCTGCTTTGCCCCTGAAGGCATCAATGGGTTCCCTGATCTTGCTTTCCGGCGTCATCCGCAGGCGTATTTTGCTAACTGGTCCGATGTTGGGCGGCACAACTGGTCCGACTAGCAACACCCGAAAATACTCAGGGTTTCCAAAGGAATCGATCTGCAACCGCAAGGCATGTTTGCCTTCGCCAAAGCCGCGCGTCAGACTGCAGCGTTCCGGCGCGTAGTCCACAATCCAGTCGGTGGTGGGTTCCAGCTTCACCGGTTCAGCAGCCGCGGCGAGTGTGGGCAACAGCCCCAGCATGGCCCCGGCGATACGTGCGAATTTGCCCATCATTCCCCTCATTTTCAGCGAGGGTAATGCGCGCCACAAACCCGTGGCAAGAAGATTCCGGCGCTTACAGCTTCGCGGTCAATTCCGGGACGATCGTGAACAGATCGCCCACCAGCCCCAGATCGGCGATCTGGAAGATCGGCGCGTCGGGATCCTTGTTGATCGCCACGATCAGGCGCGAATCTTTCATGCCCGCCAGATGCTGGATCGCGCCGGAAATGCCCACGGCGATGTAGACTTCGGGGGCGACGATCTTGCCGGTCTGGCCGACCTGGCTGTCGTTGGAGATATAGCCTGCGTCCACCGCGGCGCGGCTGGCGCCGATGGCGGCACCCAGCTTGTCAGCCAGCGGGGCGATCAGTTGCTGGAAGGTGTCCGCATCCTTCAGCGCCCGTCCGCCCGATACGATGACCTTGGCACTGGTCAGTTCAGGCCGTTCGGACACGACCGATTCGATCCCGACGAAGCGCGACAGGCCCAGATCGCCGGGGCCGCTGACCGCTTCCACCGGGGCATTGCCGCCGCTGGTGGCCGCGCGGGCAAACGCAGTGGTGCGCACGGTGATGACCAGCTTGGCATCGCTGCTTTCCACCGTGGCGATGGCGTTGCCGGCATAGATCGGGCGGCGGAAGGTCTTTGGCCCTTCCACGGCGATGATGTCGGACAGCTGCATCACGTCCAGCAGCGCCGCCACGCGCGGGGCCACGTTCTTGCCGTTGGAAGTGGCGGGGGCGACCAGCGCATCGTGATCCGCCATCAGCGGCACGATCAGCGCGGCGACGTTTTCGGCCAGCATATCGGCATAGGCAGGATCGCTGGCCAGCAGCACCTTTTCCACGCCGTCGATCTGCGCGGCGGCTTGGGCAGCGCTGTCGGCATCGGCGCCGTTGCCGGCAACCAGCGCGTGGACCGGGCCCAGCGCGCGGGCGGCGGTGATGGCGGACAGCGTGGCATCCTTCACCGCGCCGCCGGCATGTTCGACCAGAACCAGAACGCTCATGCCGAAATCCCCGCTTCCTTCAGTTTCGCCACCAGTTCGTCCACCGAACCCAGCATGATTCCGGCCTGCCGCACCGGCGGTTCCACCACGCTCAGCTGTTTCAGGCGCGGGGTGGTGTCGATGCCGTAATCGGCCGGGCTCTTGGTCGCCATCGGCTTGGACTTGGCCTTCATGATGTTGGGCAGGCTGGCATAGCGCGGTTCGTTCAGCCGCAGATCGGTGGTGACCACGGCGGGCAGTTGCAGCTGCACCGTTTCCAGCCCGCCATCGACTTCGCGGGTGACGGTGACGCTGTCAGCAGCAAGGTCCACCTTGCTGGCGAAAGTGCCTTGCGGGCGGCCCATCAGCGCGGCCAGCATCTGGCCGGTCTGGTTGCTGTCATCGTCGATCGCCTGCTTGCCCATCACGATCAGGCCGGGCGCTTCTTCGCCAGCCACGGCGTGCAGGATCTTGGCCACGGCGAGCGGTTCGACCTCGTCATCGGTTTGCACCAGAATTGCCCGGTCCGCACCCATGGCAAGTGCGTTGCGCAGCGTTTCCGCAGCCTTTGCAGGGCCGATGCTGACCACCACCACTTCGGTGGCGTAACCCTTTTCCCGCAGCCGGATGGCCTCTTCCACGGCGATTTCGTCGAACGGGTTCATGCTCATCTTCACATTGGCGAGATCGACACCGCTGCCATCCGCCTTGATGCGCGGACGGACGTTGTAATCGATGACCCGCTTCACGGGGACGAGGATCTTCATCGCTGCTCTCCCGCGCCGCAATTGTGGGCGCGCAATAATGTTGCGCCCACAATTGCGGTAATTGCGGGCATGGTCAAGTTCAGGCGGCCTGCTTCACCTGTGCCACGATCTTCTTCGCTGCATCGCCCAGATCGTCTGCCGGGATGATCGGCAGGCCGGAATTGGCGAGGATAGCCTTGCCCGCTTCCACGTTGGTGCCTTCGAGGCGCACCACCAGCGGCACCGACAGGTTCACTTCCTTGGCCGCGGCGACAATGCCTTCGGCGATGATGTCGCACTTCATGATGCCGCCGAAAATGTTGACCAGGATGCCCTGCACCGCCGGATCGGACAGGATGATCTTGAACGCCGCGGTCACCTTTTCCTTGTTGGCGCCGCCGCCTACGTCGAGGAAGTTGGCCGGGAAGGCGCCGTTCAGCTTGATGATGTCCATCGTCGCCATGGCAAGGCCTGCGCCGTTGACCATGCAGCCGATGTTGCCGTCCAGCTTGATGTAGGCGAGGTCGTGCTTGCTGGCTTCGACTTCCATCGGGTCTTCTTCGGTTTCGTCGCGCATCGCTTCCACGTCGGGGTGGCGATAGAGCGCGTTGGAATCGAAGCTCATCTTGGTGTCGAGCACGAGCAGCTTGGCAGCGCCCGAAGAATCTGGCTGCGTTTCCACCAGCGGGTTGATTTCCAGCATCGCGCAATCGAGCGCGACGAAGGCGGTGTACAGCTGGCTGGCCAGCTTCTGCGCGGCCTTGGCCAGATCGCCCGACAACTTCAGCGCGAAAGCCACGGCGCGGCCGTGGTGCGGCATGAATCCGGTGGCCGGATCGATGGTGATGGTGGTGATCAGTTCGGGCGTGTCATGCGCAACGGTTTCGATATCCATGCCGCCTTCGGTCGACACGATCATGGCCACCCGGCCAGATGCGCGATCGACCAGCATCGAAAGGTAATATTCCTTCGCGATATCAACGCCATCGGTCACGTAAAGGCGGTTGACCTGCTTGCCAGCATCGCCGGTCTGGATGGTGACCAGCGTGTTGCCGAGCATTTCGCGGGCGCATTCTTCCACTTCGGCCACGCTCTTGGCCAGACGGACGCCGCCCTTGGCTTCGGGGGCGAGTTCCTTGAACTTGCCCTTGCCGCGGCCACCGGCGTGAATCTGCGCCTTCACCACGTACAACGGACCGGGCAGCTGGCCTGCCGCCGCCACCGCTTCTTCCACGGTCAGCGCGGGGATGCCGGCGGGGACGCCGATGCCGAATTTCGCGAGCAGTTCCTTGGCCTGGTATTCGTGGATATTCATGATGCAGCGATGCCTTCGTGGAGGGTGCGGGCTCGACAGGCGCATAAGCACAGCGGGCCCCGGTTGCAA
The DNA here is from genome assembly GCA_039804965.1 of Pseudomonadota bacterium. Lineage (GTDB taxonomy): Bacteria > Pseudomonadota > Alphaproteobacteria > Sphingomonadales > Sphingomonadaceae > Croceibacterium_C. The sequence continues at coordinate 28,865 of JBDLVD010000006.1, read as the reverse complement.
AGGGGGTAGGCCTTGCAAAGACCGCAAGTGCCGCGCAGTGACAACGCATGATCGACCGCGAACGTTTCGAGGATATCTGCCGCGAGGCCGGGCGCATGGCCATGGGCCAGTGGCCGGGTGCGGGCCACGCCTTGAAAGCGTGGGAGAAAGTTCCCGGCAGCCCGGTGTGCGAAGCCGATCTGGCGGTGGACGCTTTTCTGAAGCGGGAACTGACCGCGCTGCTGCCTTCGGCGGGCTGGCTGTCGGAAGAAACGGTCGATGCCCATCACCGGCTGGACCGCGGGCTGATCTGGCTGGTCGATCCGATCGACGGCACGCGCGATTTCATCCGTGGACGCAGCGGCTGGTGCGTTTCGGTGGCCCTGATCAGCGCGGGCAAACCGCTGATGGCGATGCTGGTCGCGCCTGCCCGTGCGGAGGAATGGAGTGCCACGGCAGGGCAAGGCGCGCGGCTGAACGGGCAACGGCTGGTGGCCAGCGCCCGCACGACCTTGCCCGGAGCGCGCGTGCCCACCGATTCGCTGCCGCCTGAAGATATCGATCTGGTGACGGTGGAGCGGCCCAATTCCATCGCCCTGCGAATTGCCATGGTGGCGGATGACCGCGCCGATCTGTTGGCCACGCTGCGGTGGGGTTATGAATGGGATATCGCCGCCGCCGCGCTGATCGCGCGTGAGGCCGGTGCGGCTGTGAGCGATGCCTTTGGCGAACCGCTGACTTACAACAAGCGCGATCCGCGTGCATTTGGCGTGCTGGTCTGTTCGGCCGCCATCCATCGCGCGGCGGTGGAGCGGCTGGACGACCGCGCCCGCCGCTTCGTTGCGAACGGGCGCTGATCGCCACGCAGCAGGCCGGCCCGTGAAGGCCGGCCGTGCCGGTATGCCTTACTTGGCAGCGTTCACATCAGCCTGAGTGATCGGCGTGATGCGGATTTCCACGCGGCGGTTCTTAGCCCGGCCCGCTTCGGTGGTGTTGTCTGCGACCGGATACTGTTCGCCGTAACCGGTGGTGGCGACGCGGGCGCGGGCGATGCCGCGCATCACCAGATAATTGCCCACCGCTTCGGCCCGGCGGCGCGACAGATCGAGATTGTAGGCATCCGATCCGGTCGAATCAGTATGGCCCATCACGTCCACCAGACTGTTGGGGTAGGTCACCATGCTCTGCGCCACATTGTCGAGCGATGTGCGGAACGACGGGCTGATGTCGGTGGCGTTGACCGCGAAAGTGACGTCCGGCAGGTTCACCAGAATACCACTGCCATCGGGCGTCTGCGTAACATCGATGCCCGAACCGGCGGTGGTTTCCTTCAGTTCCTTGATCTGCTGGTCCATCTTGTAACCGGCGATGCCGCCAGCCGCGCCGCCGATGCCTGCGCCGACGATACGGGCGGTCTTGCCGCCGATCAGGCCGCCCAGAAGATAACCCAGCCCGGCGCCGCCAAGGCCGCCAATGGCCGTGCGGGAAACCTTTTGCTGGCCGGTATTGGGGTCAGTCACACAGGCGGAAACGCCCAGCAGCGACAGGGCTGCGAGCGAAGAAATGGCAAGGCGCGACTTGTTCATCGTTCTGATCCTCATGCGTAAGGGGTGGCACTTCCTGCCCCAGGACGTATTAATACTATTAACCTTTCGCGCAAAGGCCAGTTCCGTTTCATTTCGTCCTGCCGCGATGATCTGCTAGCGAAGGTGCAACATGCACGCTTTTCCATGGTTCGATCTCGCCGTCATCGCGGGCCTCATCCTGATCAATGGCGTTTTCGCCATGTCCGAACTGGCGATCGTTTCCGCCCGGCAGGCGCGGTTGCAGATGGCGGCACAGCGCGGCAGCGGCGCGGCGCAGGTGGCGCTGGATCTGGCGGCGGACCCGGGTAAGTTCCTTTCGACCGTGCAGATCGGCATCACGCTGGTTGGTATCGTGGCCGGCGCCTATTCCGGGGCCACGCTGGGCGGCCCCGTGGGGGAACGGCTGCAATGGCTGGGCCTGCCCGCCGACATGGCCGAAAATGCCGGCTTCATCACGGTAATCGCGCTGACGACCTATTTCAGTCTGGTGGTGGGTGAACTGGTGCCCAAGCAGTTCGCCCTGCGTGCATCTGAACCGATTGCACTGGTCATGGCGCGGCCGATGAAGATGCTGGCCAAAGTGGCCGCACCGGTGGTGTGGCTGCTGGACAGTTCATCGTCCGCCTTGATGCGGCTGCTGGGTATTCGCCACAGCGGCGAACACGGGATCACGCTGGAAGAACTGCGGATGATCTTTGCCGAAGCGACCCATTCCGGCGTGATCGAGGAACAGGAAGGGGCGATCCTTTCGGGTGTGATGCGGCTGAACGAACGCCCGGTGCGCGAACTGATGACGCCGCGCATCCAGCTGGACTGGATCGACATTGCCGAAGGCTTTGCGGACCTGCGCGATACCATCGCATCGTCCCCCCATTCGATGTTGCCGGTGGCCGATGGATCGCCCGACAAGGTGGTGGGCGTGGTCAAGGTGCGCGACGTGCTGGCCGCCTTGCTGGCCGGTGGTGAATTCAAGCTGGCCGATCTGGTACGCAAGGCGGAAGTGGTGCCCGATCAGCTCGATGCAATGGATGCACTGCGGATCATGCAGATGTCCGGTATTGGCATGGCGCTGGTCCACGATGAATACGGCCATTTTGAAGGCATCGTCACCCCGGCCGACCTGCTGGCGGCGATCGCCGGTACCTTTGCCAGCCATCATGACGAAGGTGACGAGCCCGACGTGGTGGAACGCGAAGATGGTTCGCTGCTGGTATCAGGTGCGCTGACGGCGGATGCGCTGTCAGAACGGTTGTGCATCGATCTGCCGGACGACCGCGAATTCGCCACGGCGGCAGGCTATGTACTGTTCATGCTGAAACGCCTGCCCAACGAAGGCGAACATTTCGAAGCACAGGGCTGGCGGTTCGAAGTGGTCGACATGGACGGGCGCAAGATCGACAAGCTGCTGGTCAGCCCGTTGCAGCGGGCGCCGGAATAAGCCCCAAATGAAAAAGCCCCCGTGGTGGCGGGGGCTTTCGCATCGTCGATTTCGCAGCAAGGATCAGCCGGGGATGACTGCGCTGGCTTCCTGCCCGTCACCTTCCGGAGCGGCGATGATGGTGCGGGTGGCCGTGCCCTTGTCCACCGTGAACGTGGCCAGATCACCGACGGAGGAACGGATGCCCGGTTCCGCCGAACCGGCGCGGCGCAGGGTGGTGGTTTCAACCTTGCTGCGCGGGGCAGAACCGCCGAACAGCGCCTCCAGTGCCTGCTGCGCGGCAGTGCCTTCGGCCGGGCGCGGTGCGCCGGGCTGCGGCGGGGTCAGCTGGAAATCGGGCGGGATCACCAGCGGTGCCTGACGCTGCACCGCGAATTCATCCGGGCGATCGCGGTTGAGCAAGCCGGTGCTGCAACCGGACAGCATGGTGCCGACAGCGGCGGCGAGCAGGATCGGGGTGGCTTTACGCATCAGTGTGTCTCCGCGGGTTCATCCGCCTGTTCGCTCCCCTGCGGGGTGCGCGGTTTCTCGCGCATGAACAGCGCGCGGGCAAGGATTATAACGACGCCGATGCTGATTGCCGCATCGGCGAGGTTGAAGATCAGGAACGGGCGCCACGCGCCGAAATGCAGGTCCGCGTAATCGACCACGAAGCCGAAGCGATAACGATCGCGGATATTGCCCAGCGCGCCGCCCAGAATCATGCCAAGGCCGCACATCTCCGGCACCAGTCGTTCGCGCAGCAACCACACGAAGACCACGCAGGCGATCAGTGCCGTTACCAGCACCAGGATCCAGCGCATTTCCGGCGATCCGGCTTCGAACATGCCAAGCGAAACGCCGAAATTCTGCGTCCATGTCAGGTTGAAGATCGGCAGCAGTTCGATCTGCTGCACTTGAGGCAACTTCCACGGACCGAGAACCATCGCCTTGATCCACTGATCTGCGAGGAACACCATGAACGCGAGCGCGAGGCCGCCAAGGCGTTTGTACCAGATGGGGGTCATTGCACCTTGTCCAGTTGGGCGTCGATCTGCGCCACGGCATCATCGCACCGATGGCACAAGGTGCCGTCTTCCGCCACTTCCGGCAGCAGGCGCCAGCACCGGCCGCACTTGGCGTCATCGCTCTTGCTTACGGTGACTTCCGCCGTGTCACCGCGCGTAACCGTGCCGGTGATGAACAGTTCCGCCAGATCGGCGTCGCTGAGCCCGGCCGGGATGGCGCTGGCAGGCACGATGACTTCCGCTTCCAGGCTGGACCGCACGATCTTGTCCCGCCGCAGCGGTTCGATCGCTTCGGAAACGCTATCACGCAGTGCCCGCAAGGCTCCCCAGCGTTCGCCGTCTGCGGCCACTGCTGGCACTTCAGGCCATTCGAGCAGGTGGACGCTGTCGCTGTCGGGATAGCGGCTCTGCCACACTTCCTCTGCGGTGTAGACGATGACCGGCGCGGCATAACGGATCAGGGCCTGAAACACCGTTTCCAGCACTGTGCGATAGGCGCGGCGACGCAGATCGCCCGGCGCATCGCAATAAAGGCTGTCCTTGCGAATATCGAAGAAGAACGCCGACAGGTCTTCGTTGCAGAAATCCACCAGCGCGCGGGTGTAGCTGTTGAAATCGAAATCGTCGGTCGCGCGGCGCAGGGTGGCGTCCAGCTGGCCCAGCAGCGACAGCATGTACCGCTCCAGCTCCGGCATCTGCTCCACCTCGACGCGTTCGGCGTCCGCGAACCCGTCCAGTGCGCCGAGCATGTAGCGGAAAGTATTGCGCAGCTTGCGATACTGGTCCGCCACGCCCTTCAGGATTTCCGGGCCGATGCGGTGGTCTTCGGTGTAATCGACGCTCAGCGCCCACAGCCGGATGATGTCCGCGCCATATTCCTTCATCACGTCCAGCGGGCTGATCGTGTTGCCAAGGCTCTTGGACATTTTCATGCCCTTGGAATCCATGGTGAAACCGTGGGTCAGCACGGCCTTGTACGGCGCATGGCCACGGGTGCCGCAGGCTTCCAGCAGGCTGGACTGGAACCAGCCGCGATGCTGGTCGCTGCCTTCCAGATAGAGATCGGCGCGCGGGCCTTCCCAGCCATCGGGGCGCAGCAGTTCGGGCCAGCGGCCGCTTTCCAGCACGAAGGCATGGGTGGAACCGCTGTCGAACCATACGTCGAGGATATCGACGATCTGTTCGTAATCTTCGGCGCGATAGGCATCGCCCAGATATTCCTGCGCGCGCGCTTCGTCCCACGCATCCACGCCCACTTCGCGCACCGCGGCGATGATGCGGGCATTGACGGCGGGATCGACCAGATAGTCGCCGCTGTCGCGATGGACGAACAGGGTGATCGGCACGCCCCATGCGCGCTGGCGGCTGAGCACCCAGTCCGGGCGGCCTTCCACCATCGAACCGATGCGGTTGCGCCCTTTTTCCGGCACGAAGCGGGTGGCGGCAATCGCGGCCATGGCCGTTTCGCGCAAGGTGCTGCCGCCATGTGCGCGATCCATCGGCACGAACCACTGCGGCGTGCAGCGGTAAATGACCTTCTGCTTCGAACGCCAAGAATGCGGGTAGGAATGAAGCGTGCTCTGATCGTTCTTCGCACTCAGCAACGCGCCTGCCGCGCGGAGGTCGGAACAGATCGGTCCCTCTGGATCATTCAGCGCCTTGTTGATGACGGACCGTCGCCGTTCGTCATGGGCGCCCAGCCAAGGCCAATCATCACGGTAAACACCATCGGGGCCGACAACGAAAACCGGCTTGAGCGGCAGTTTGGGTGTCCCAAGCTTTTCTGCCCAGACCTTGCACAAGTCGAAATCGTCCTCGCCATGATCAGGTGCCATGTGAACGAGGCCAGTGCCGCTTTCAGCAGAGACGAAATCGCCCGGCAGGAACTGCCGCGGCTCGGCAAAGAACCCGCCGAGATGGTGCATGGGATGGCGGGCCATGGTGCCGACGAGGTCGGAGCCTTTGCCCCGCCAAACTTCCTTCAGCGTTGGGTTGCCGCACCGCTTCAGTTCGGCAAGTGAAGCCCGTGTCGTGCTGATGAACCTCTGTTTGAATTGCTCAATGAGTTCAGCTGCAATGACAATAGTCTTACCTTGCAAGCAGGTGATTGAGGCATGGTGAAAGCCCTCAAGCGGATCCACACCTTCCAGGTTCTCCCCGGCCACAGACACTGACGAAGCAAGAGCAACATACTCAACCTCCGGCCCGTAAGCCAAAGCCTGATTGACCGGAATCGTCCACGGCGTGGTGGTCCAGATTACTGCGTGTGCGCCCTTGAGCGCTTCAACCGGCGATTCGATGATCTCGAACGCCACGTCGATCTGGGTGCTGGTGATGTCTTCGTATTCAACTTCGGCTTCGGCCAGCGCGGTTTTTTCGACCGGGCTCCACATCACCGGCTTCGCGCCGCGATAGAGCTGGCCGCTTTCCGCGAATTTCAGCAGTTCCGAAACGATGGTCGCTTCGCTGTCGAACTGCATCGTCAGGTAAGGCTGGTCCCAGTTGCCGTTGATGCCGAGGCGTTTGAGCTGTTCGCGCTGCACGTCCACCCAGTTCTGGGCATAGGCGCGGCATTCGGCGCGGAATTCCGCGCGGGGAACCTGGTCCTTGTCCAGCTTCTTCTTGCGGTACTGTTCCTCCACCTTCCATTCGATCGGCAGGCCGTGGCAATCCCAGCCCGGAACGTAAGGCGCGTCCTTGCCCAGCATCGTCTGGGTGCGGACCACCATGTCCTTCAGCACATGGTTCAGCGCATGGCCGATATGCATGTCGCCATTGGCGTAAGGCGGGCCATCGTGGAGGATGAACTGTTCGCGCCCGGCGCGTGCTTCGCGGGTGCGGGCATAGATGTCGTCCGCCTGCCAGCGCGCCAGAATTCCCGGTTCCTTCTGCGGCAGGCCGGCCTTCATCGGGAAGTCGGTCTTGGGCAGGAATACGGTGTCGCGGTAATCGCGGGCATTTTCAGGCTGATCAGACATGCGCGCGGCCTTAGCCGGGGCAGCGGCGGGGCGCAATCAGGCCAGCAGTTCGCGCGCGCGGGCGCAATCCTGATCCATCTGCGCCACCAGCGCGTCCAGACTGTCGAACTTCGCTTCCGGCCGCAGGAAGTGGCGCAATTGCACCTCGATTTCCTGACCATACAGATCGCCGGCAAAATCGAAGAAGAACGGTTCCAGCAGTTCCTTGGGCGGATCGAAGCTGGGGCGAATGCCGAGGTTAGCCGCGCCTTTCAGCTGTTGCCCGGTGGCCAGCACCCGCGCGGTGACAGCATAGATGCCGTAGCGCGGGCGCAGATAGGCCCCCATGTCGATATTGGCGGTGGGATAGCCGATGGTGCGGCCGCGCTTGTCCCCGTGCTGCACCATGCCGCGAATGGCGAAAGGGCGGGTCATCAGCCGCTGTGCAACTTCGCATTCGCCGGCTTTCAGCGAATCGCGGATGCGGCTGGATGAAACCACCGTGCCGCCTTCGGCGACGGCGCCCACGGCGCGCGCGGCAATGCCATGGCGCGGCCCTTCGCCCGCCAGCAGCGCGACATTGCCGCCGCGATCCTTGCCGAAAGTGAAATCCTCACCCGTGACGACTCCGGCGGCATGGAGGTGCGCGGCCAGCAGGGTGCCAATGAAATCGGTGGCACTGGTGGTGGCCAGCGCGCCATCGAAGCGCAGCACCAGCATCGCATCGGCCCCGGCGGCGGCGAACAGTTCTTCGCGCTGGTCCAGCGTGGTCAGGCGGAAGGGCGGCACGTGCGGCGCGAAATGGCGCACCGGATGGGGATCGAACGTGGCGACGATGGCCGGGCGGCCTTCGGCCCGCGCCCATGCCACGGCTTCGGCCACCACGCGCTGATGGCCAAGGTGAAAGCCATCGAAATTGCCCAGCGCCAGAATCGCGCCGCGCAGGCTTTCGGGCATCGGCTGGTCATGCGCGATGCGCGTCAAACGGCACGCTCCAGCGTGATGAAGGCATATGCCGGATCGCCCGCTTCGGCGTGATGCTTTTCCCGCGCGGTCACGCGCCAGTCGTGCGCGTCGGGCGTGCCCATCACCACATCGCCCGCCGTGTTTTCATAGACTTCGGTGATTTCCAGCCGGGTGGTCAGTGGCATGAACAGGTCGAAGATGTCGGCCCCGCCGATGATCGCGATGTCGCCGCTGCCGGCCAAGGCGAGTGCCTGATCCATGTCATGCGCCACTTCCGCGCCCTTCGCGCTCCACCCCTGCTGGCGGGTCAGCACGATATGGCGGCGGCCGGGCAGCAGGCCGGGCAGCGAATCAAAGGTCTTGCGACCCATGATCATCGGCTTGCCCATGGTCAGGCGCTTGAACCGCTGCAGGTCGGCGCGGATCTTCCACGGCACATCGCCATTGATGGCGATGGTTCCGTCAATCGCCCGGGCGACAACCGCCACAACTTCGCGCGCCATGGTCAGTTCGCTCCGATGCGGGTGACGTGGCCCATCTTGCGGCCCGGCCGCGCTTCCGCCTTGCCATACAGGTGCAGGTGGTTGCGCGGATCGGACAGGATTTCGCCTGCGCGGTGGGCATCGTCGCCAATCAGGTTGTGCATTTCCAGCTGGCTGGCCAGCGTGGCGGTATCGCCCAGCGGCAGGCCGCAGATGGCGCGCACATGGTTTTCGAACTGGCTGGTTGTCGCCCCTTCGATTGTCCAGTGCCCGGAATTGTGCACCCGCGGGGCCATTTCGTTGAACACCGGGCCTTGCGCCGTGGCGAAGAATTCCATCGTCATCACGCCGACATAGCCCAGTTCATCCGCCGCCTTGCGGGCAAGGGCGCGGGCTTCGTCAACCTGCGCATCGATGATCGCTGCACGGGGGAAGAATGACCGGGCCAGAATGCCACTTTCATGCACGTTCTGGCTGCTGTCCCAGAACACCACCTGCCCGGCTGCGTTGCGGGCAAGGATGACGGAAAATTCCGCCTCGAACGTCACGAACCCTTCGTAGACCAGCCCATCGTTCGGCACGCGCAGGCCAAGCACGTCCTGCGCGCTGTTCACGCGCCACTGGCCCTTGCCGTCATACCCGTCGCGGCGGGTCTTGAGAATACCGGGGGTGCCGATGCGTTCGATCGCGCCGGCCAGATCGCCATCGGCATCGACGGCGGCGTAAGGCGCGGGGCGGCCGCCCAGGCTTTCGATGAAACGCTTTTCGCGCAGCCGGTCCTGCGCCACTTCCAGTGCGCGGGTGCCGGGTGCCAGCCGGTCGAACGGGATGGCGGCCAGAGGCGCGACGGGCACGTTTTCGAATTCGTAGGTAACGACATCGCAGGCCGCGACAAATTCGTTCAGGGCCGTGCGGTCATGCCAGTCGGCACTGGTGAACAGGTGGCTGACTTCGGCCGCCACGCTGTCCTTTTCCGGCGCATAGATGTGGCAGCGATACCCCAGTTGCGCCGCCGCCATGGCGATCATCCGGCCCAGCTGTCCGCCGCCGAGGATGCCGATGGTCGCACCGGGGGCAAGCATGCGAACGGTCATGCGTCGCTGGGCTTTTCGGCAACGGACGCGGTCTGCGCCGCGCGGTATGCCTGCAACCGCTGCGACAGGCCGGCATCGTTCAGGGCGAGCACCGATGCCGCCAGAATGCCGGCATTGGTGGCCCCGGCCTCGCCAATGGCGAGCGTGCCCACAGGGATACCGGCGGGCATCTGCACGATCGACAGCAGGCTGTCCTTGCCCGAAAGCGCGCGGCTCTGCACCGGCACGCCCAGCACCGGCAGGTGCGTCATGCTGGCAACCATGCCTGGCAGGTGCGCCGCACCGCCCGCGCCGGCGATGATCACGTCGAACCCTTCGCCCGCTGCGCCCTTGGCAAAGGCCACCAGCCGGTCAGGCGTGCGGTGGGCGGAAACGATCCGCGCGTCATAGGCCACGCCCAGATCGTCCAACACCCGGGCGGCGCAGCGCATCGTCGACCAGTCGGACTGGCTGCCCATCACGATTGCAACCTTGGCGCCCATTTCAACGATCCTTCAGGTAATGGCGCGGCCCCGGCACCATGGCAGCGTCGAATTCATAGACGATCGGCTGGCCGGTGGGGATTTCCAGTTCGGTGATTTCGTCATCCGCGATGGCGGACAGGTGCTTCACCAGTGCGCGCAGGCTGTTGCCATGGGCGGCGATGATCACCGTTTCACCCTTGGCCAGTTGCGGCAGGATGGTGCTTTCCCAATAGGGCAGCACGCGGTCGATCGTCAGCTTCAGGCTTTCGGTATCGGGGATGGCGATCCCGGCATAGCGCGGGTCGGCTGCCAGATCGAAGGCCCCGCCTGCTGCCAGCGGGGGCGGCGGCACATCGAAGCTGCGGCGCCACACCTTGACCTGTTCATCGCCATGCTGCGCGGCAGTTTCCGCCTTGTTCAGGCCGGTCAGCCCGCCATAATGGCGTTCGTTCAGCCGCCAGTCCTTGGTTTCCGGGATCCACAGCCGGCCGCAGGCTTCCAGTGCATAATGCAGCGTCTTGATCGCGCGGGTCTGCAGCGAGGTAAACGCGCAGGTAGGCAGAATATTCTTTTCCGCCAGCAATTTGCCCGCTGCGATCGCTTCGCCGACGCCCTTTTCGGTCAGGTCCACGTCCCACCAGCCGGTGAAGCGGTTTTCCAGGTTCCACTGGCTCTGGCCGTGGCGGACCAGCACAAGGCGGGGATTGGGCGTGGGCACGGAAAAAACGCTCCTGCTCGTCGGGGGAAGGCTCGCCCGTTAGCGATCCTCCTCCGCTTTGGAAAGGGCGTCCTGCCCCGTATCGGCCGCGGACGATTCCCCGCCGGACAGGGCGCGAGCCTGTGTCTTGCGCCGCCTGAGGTTTTCGCGCAGCTTGGCCGCAAGCCGTTCTTCGCGCGTGGGATTGCCGGAATTTTCGCTCATTTGTGCGTCGTGCCGTGCCTGCGCGCGCTTGACAAGGTGGGCAGGCCGGGCCAATGGCGCGCCCCTGCCCGGCGCTGTGGTTATCCCCGCCTGCGGCATGAAATGGACGCTGCTGTAGCTCAGTGGTAGAGCGCACCCTTGGTAAGGGTGAGGTCGGGAGTTCAATCCTCCCTAGCAGCACCATTTTCCCCCTCCGATGCAGATCGATCAGGGCCGTTTGCCCTTCAACTGGGCGTTTCGGCCAGCAGCCTTTCCCATTCCGGATGGCGGCGGAACGCGGCGGCGACATAGCTGCATTGCGGTTCGATGCGGAAACCCTGTTCCTTCGCGTCGGCCACCAGGGCTTCCACCAGCGCCATGGCGATGCCTTTGCCGCGCGCTTCGGGCGGGACGAAGGTGTGTTCGGCAATCCGCGCCGGTCCGCGCGCCGTCCATGTCAGTTCGCCCTGCACGTCGGTGCCCGGAACGCCGGCGTAATAGCCGCCGTGGCTGACGTGATCCTGCCGGGTGATGGCGATTGGCTGGTCCATGGGGCGTTCTCCTTCTTGCCACGAACGGACGGTGTCGCCATGGCGTTCCTCGTGCAGTTCCTGTCTGACAACGCGGCATCGGTCCATCCCGCCATCTGGGATGCGATGCGCCGTGCGGACGATCCTGACACCCCCTATGACACTGATATCCTTAGCCAACGGCTGGACGAAGTATTCTCTGCCCTGTTCGGACGGGAGGTGGCGGCGCTGACCGTTGCCACCGGCACGGCAGCCAACTGCATCGCCCTTGCAACGATGGTGCAACCGCATGGCGCGGTGCTGTGCCATGAAGACGCGCATATCGAAGGCGATGAAGGCGGTGCGCCGGGCTTTTTCCTGCACGGTGCCAAACTGGTGCTGGTTCCGGGCGAAGGCGCGAAGATGACGGCGGAGGCGGTCACCGCCTGCCTCGATTCGATTCGTGATGATGTTCACCGCGTGCAGGTCCATGCGATCAGCATCACGCAGGCCACCGAATATGGTCGCTGCTATCGCGCTGACGAGCTGGCGGCGATTTCCGCCGTGGCGCGCGGGCGCGGCCTGCGCCTGCACATGGACGGCGCGCGGTTCGCCAACGCCGCCGCCTTCATGGAAACGGGCGCGGCACAAACCTGCGGCGACATGGATGCGCTCAGCTTCGGCTGCGTGAAGAACGGCGGTTTCAGCGCCGAAGCAATCGTGCTGTTCGATCCCGCGCTGGCCGATGTGGCGCGGTATCGCCGCAAGCGGGCTGGGCACCTGCAATCCAAGGGCCGCTTCATGGCCGCGCAACTGCTGGCGATGATCGAAGGCGGGTTGTGGCTGGAAAACGGCCGCGCGGCCAATGCCGCCGCCGCGGAAATTGCCGGATCGGCTGCGGACCGCCTGTTGCACCCGGTCGAAGCGAACGAGATCTTCCTGCGCTGCACGGCGGCGGAGCGGGAGGCGTTGCGGGCGCAGGGCTTCGGATTTTACGATTGGGGGCCGCAGGCTGCCCGGATCGTCACCGCATGGAACAGCCGGCACGATCATGCCGCGGCGCTCGCCCGCGCGATTGCAGCATTGTGAGCGACACTGCCCCGCCCCACGCGCTGCTGCGCCCGCGCATCGTGCTGCCGTTCCTGCTGATTGCGCTGATCTGGGGTTCGACGTGGCTGGTGATCAAGGATCAGGTCGGGTCCGTCCCGCCAAGCTGGTCGGTCACCTGGCGATTCGCGCTGGCAGCGCTGGGCATGGCTGCGCTGGCGCTGGTCCGGCGCGAACGGCTGGCGCTGGATCGCACCGGCCACCTGTTCGCCATGGCCATCGGGCTGACCCAGTTCTGCATGAATTTCAATCTGGTCTATCGCGCGGAACAATATGTCACGTCCGGTATCGTGGCCGTGCTGTTCGCGCTGCTGATGCTGCCCAACGCGCTGCTGGGGCGGCTGTTTCTGGGATCGAGCGTGACGCCGCGCTTCATGGCCGGAACCGGGATCGCGCTGGCCGGGATCGCGCTGATGCTGGTGCACGAAGCGCGGCTGGCCGATCTGGGCGGCACGGTGTGGCTGGGCGTGGGGCTGACCTGCATCGCGCTGCTTTCGGCATCCTGCGCCAACGTGATGCAGGCCGCACCCAGCGCGCTGGGGCAACCGATGGTGGTGATGCTGGCTTTCGCGATGGGCTGGGGCGCGCTGTTTGATGCGGCGCTGGCGTGGATCACGTCCGGCCCGCCGGTGCTGCCGCTGGACGTGCGGTATCTGGGCGGGGTCGCCTATCTGGCGATCGTGGGTTCGGTGGTGACTTTCCCGCTGTATTTCCAGCTGATCCGCGAAATCGGGCCGGGCCGCGCAGCCTATAACGGGGTGATGGTGCCGGTCGTGGCGATGATCCTGTCGACCCTGTTCGAAGGTTATCGCTGGTCGGCGCTGGCAGGCGCCGGCGCGGCGCTGGCGCTGCTGGGGCTGGTCGTGGCGTTGAGGGCACGCAACCCCGCTCGGTAATCGGGGTAGAGCGGCTGCCAGCCCAGCACGCGCCGCGCCTTGCCATTCGCCACCCGGCGGTTTTCCGCATAGAAACCGCGCGCCATCGGGCTGAGGCCCGCTTCATCCAGCGTCTGCATCGGCGGGAAGGGCAATCCCGCCAGCAGGCAGGCGTGTTCGATCACCGCATTCTGGCCGCACGGCAGGTCATCGGCCAGATTGTAGGCACCCGGCGGGCCATCGAACCCGGCGATCACCCCGCTGGCGATGTCGGCCACCTGGACCCGGCTGAACACCTGCTGCGGCAGGTCGATCCGGTGGGCCTTGCCTTCGCGCACCCGTTCCAGCGCGCTGCGGCCGGGGCCATAGATACCGGGCAGGCGGAACACCCGTGCGCCGCGCGCCAGCCATGCAGCGTCGGCCCGCGCCCGCGCATCGCGCCGCCCGCCGCCGATCGGCGCGCTTTCATCCACCCACGCGCCGCCCTGATCGCCATAGACCCCGGTGGAAGACAGGTAGCCAAGCCACCGCCCGTCGTTCTGCGCCAGCGCATCGCCGTATGTTTCCAGCACCGGGTCCACCCCGTCCACTGGCGGAATGGAGGACAGCACGTGGCTGGACAGCGCCAGCCCGGCGCGCACCGCGTCATCATCGTCGAAGGCGATTTGCCCGTCGCGCCCGGTGGCGATGACATGGAAGCCGCGCGCCTGCGCCGCGTCACGAATGCGCTTCGCCGAATAGCCAAGGCCGAAAATGAACAGATGTGCCACGGCGGGCGTTCTACCGCTTGGATACGGGCCGCAAAAGGACTTAAAGCCGCACCATGGATATCGCCCGCACCCCTTCGACCGCCGATGGCAACCCCCAGATGGCCGACGCCGCCCCCTTGCCCAAGGAACCGGCGCTGATCCGGCGCGAAGATTACACCCCTTATCCGTGGCTGGTGCCTGAAGTGGCGCTGCACTTCGATCTGGGGATCGACAAGACCCGCGTGGAAGCGGCGCTGACGCTGCACCGCAATGCCCGCGCCGCCACGGCAGACCGGTTCATCCGCCTGAAGGGGGATGGGCTGGTGCCGGTGGAAGTGAAGCTGGACGGGCAGGTGGTGAACAGCTGGTCCGTCGATGGCGGCGATCTGACGGTGGAACTGCCGGGTGATAGCCACCTGCTGGAAGTCGTGACGGAAATTTCCCCTTCGGCCAATTCGCAGCTGATGGGGCTTTATGCCTCGGGCGGGATGCTGTGCACCCAGTGCGAGGCCGAAGGGTTCCGCCGCATCGCCTTCCACCCGGATCGGCCCGATGTGCTGTCCACCTATCGCGTCCACATGCAGGGGTCGAAGGACCAGTTCCCCGTGCTGCTGTCCAACGGCAACTGCGTGGCCAGCGGAACCGTGGAAGGCGATGGCGGCAGTCACTGGGCCGAATGGCACGATCCGTGGCCGAAGCCTTCGTACCTGTTCGCGCTGGTGGCGGGCGATCTAGTGGTCAACCGCGACAGTTTCACCACCCTGTCGGGCCGCACGGTGGAACTGGGCATCTATGTCCGCGATGGCGATCTGGAACGCACGGCGCACGCGATGGATTCGTTGAAACGCAGCATGAAATGGGACGAGGAAGTGTTCGGCCGCGAATACGATCTCGACCTGTTCAACATCGTTGCCGTCAGCGATTTCAACATGGGCGCGATGGAGAACAAGGGCCTGAACGTCTTCAATACCAAGTATGTTCTGGCTGATCCGGACACCGCCACCGATGGCGATTTCGACGCCGTGGAAGGGGTGATCGCGCACGAGTACTTCCACAACTGGTCGGGCAACCGCGTGACTTGCCGCGACTGGTTCCAGCTGAGCCTGAAGGAAGGCTTCACCGTGTTGCGCGACCAGATGTTCAGCCAGGACATGGGCAGCGCGCCGGTCAAGCGGATCGAGGATGTGCGGGTGTTGCGCGCGGCGCAGTTCCCGGAAGACAGCGGCCCGTTGGCCCATCCGATCCGGCCTGATTCCTATCGTGAAATCAGCAACTTCTACACCGCCACCATCTATAACAAGGGGGCGGAGGTGATCCGCATGATGCGCACCATGGTGGGGCCGGAACGGTTCCGCGCCGGGTGCGATCTCTATTTCGATCGACACGATGGCCAGGCCGCGACCTGCGAGGATTTCATCACTGCGATCGAAGATGGCGCAGGTGTCGATCTGACCCGGTTCCGCCTGTGGTATTCGCAGGCCGGCACCCCGAAAGTGCACGTGTCGCTGACCCATGATGGCGGCACGGCTACGCTCAATTTCACCCAGCAGGTGCCTGAAACCCCCGGCCAGCCGGATAAACAGGTGATGCCGGTGCCGTTGCGGCTGGCGCTGTTCGATCGCGCCACCGGGCAGCATCGCGGCGAACAGCTGTTCGTGCTGGAACAGCAGCAGGCGAGCGTCAGCTTTGACGGCTTCGCTCAGGCTCCTGCGCTGTCGATCAACCGCGGCTTTTCCGCCCCGGTGGCGATCGAACGGACGGTCAGCGCGGAAGATCTGGTGTTCCTCGCCGCGCATGATGATGATCCGTTTGCGCGGTATGAAGCCTTGCAGGAACTGATCGTCACCCATCTGTGCGGCGCGGTTGCGGGCACGCTGGACGATGCGGGCCGGGCGGCTGGCCGCGAAGCGATCCGCAGCGCGATGGCGGCGATTCTGGCCGATGGCGCACTGGACGATCTGATGCGCGGCGAACTGATGATCCTGCCGGGGCAGGCCTATCTGTCCGAACAGATGGCGATTGCCGATCCCGGCGCGATCTTCCGCGAACGCGAATCGCTGAAAGCCTGTCTTGGCCAGACCTTGCAGGCCGAACTGGTGGCGATGCACGAACGCGCCAGCCTGCTGCCCTATGATCTTTCGGCGGCGGCGCGCGGTGCGCGCAAGCTGAAGACGCAGGCGCTGGTCTATCTCGCGGCCGGTGCGCCCGATCTGGCGGCGCAGATGGCGGCGGCGCAATATGCCGGCGCCACCAACATGACCGACCGGCAAGGCGCGCTGATGGTGCTTGCCGGGCTGGAAACGCCCGCGCGGGAACAGGCGCTGGCCGATTTCCTCACCCGCTATCACGGCAATGCGCTGGTGGAAGACAAGTGGTTCGCCTTGCAGGCCCAATCGCTCCACCCGCGCGTGCTCGATCATGTGCGCGAACTGGCGCGGCACCCTGATTTCACCATCCGCAACCCCAACCGCGTCCGCTCGCTGTATATGGCCTTCACCGGCGCGCCGCAGGGCTTCCATGCGGCGGATGGGCAAGGGTATCGGCTGATCGCGGATCTTGTGCTGGAACTGGACCCGATCAATCCGCAGACGGCGGCGCGGTTCATATCGCCGCTTGGCCGCTGGAAACGGACAGAGCCGGTGCGCGCGGCGCTGATGAAGGCGGAACTGGAACGGATTGCGGCGCAGTCCGGGCTCAGCCGCGACACCTTCGAACAGGTGAGCCGCAGCCTTGGCTGATCCCGCACCTGTCGACGTCATCCGTTCCGCCGTGCTGGACGGGGTGGCCCACGGCTTCCTTGGCCGGCGGGGAGGGCTGTCCACCGGCGTGGTCGCGGGGCTAAATGTCGGGCTTGGCGCGGATGACGATGGCGCCGTGGTCGCGCATAACCGCCGCCGTGCCGCCGATGCGGTGCTGCCGGGTGCGCGGCTCGTCACCGTTTACCAGATCCATTCGGCAGAGGCGGTGGTGGTACGCGATCCGTGGCCTGAACAGGACCGTCCTCACGCAGATGCGCTGGTGACGGACAGGCCGGACCTGTTGCTGGGCATCGTCACCGCCGATTGTGCCCCGGTGCTGCTGGCCGATGTGCAGGCCGGCGTCATCGGTGCGGCCCACGCCGGCTGGCGCGGCGCGCATGGCGGGGTGCTGGAAGCGACCGTCGCGGCGATGGAAACGCTGGGCGCACGGGCAGAGCGCATTTGTGCGGCCATCGGCCCGGCGATCGCGCAGGCCAGTTATGAAGTGGACGCCGCGTTCCGCACCAATTTCACGCCAGCGGACGCGCGGTTCTTTGCGCCGGGGCGTTCCGGGCACTGGCAGTTCGACCTCGAAGGTTACGCCGCGCAGCGCCTCGAACGGGCAGGCGTTGGCCGGATCGACCCAATGGGGCTGGATACCTATCCCGAAGATGCGGGTTTCTACTCGTTCCGGCGCGCCAGCCACCGGGCGGAACCGACCTACGGACGGCAGTTTTCCCTTATCGGCCTGCCGGGCTGATGCGCGCTGAGGCCCCGTTGCGCGGCGAAACGGCGCTGTTCGTGCACCAATGCGCCAAAATGCCTGTTGGCATGGCGGGCGCGCTCGTCTATCAGCCGCGCCAAGTCGGCGCCCCTGGGGGCTCTTTTCGGGCGCGCGGCACGTCGGATTTCTTCGGTTTCGCGCGGTTTTCGTCCCCCGTGGAACCGGTATGCAAGGCAAGGTAATGGGAACCACCACAGGCACTGCGGAGCACCACACCCCGGCAGCCGAAGAAGGCGTTCGCCGCAGGGACTTCATCAATATCGCTGCCGTCGGTGCAGCTGGCGTTGGCGGTCTCGCTGCGCTGGTGCCGCTGGTCAGCCAGATGTCCCCGTCGAAAGACGTGCTGGCCGAATCTTCGACCGAGCTGGACATTTCGGCGATCAAGCCGGGCCAGGCGATCAAGGCGGTCTTCCGCAAGCAGCCGGTGTTCGTCCGCAACCTGACGCCGGCGGAAATCGCCGCTGCCGACAAGGTTGACGTTGCCAGCCTGCGCGATCCGCAGACGCTGAAGGAACGCACCAAGGAAGGCCACACCAACTGGCTGGTCACCATGGGTGTCTGCACCCATCTGGGTTGCGTGCCGCTGGGCGCTGGCGAAGGTGAAGTGAAGGGTGAATTCGGCGGGTATTTCTGCCCCTGCCACGGTTCGACCTACGACACCGCCGGCCGTATCCGCAAGGGCCCGGCCCCCGCGAACCTGGTGGTTCCGGATTATCAGTTCACGTCCGATACCGTCATCCAGATCGGCTGAGGCGAAAGAGAAGAACCATGAGCTTCCCCTGGGCCAAGCATTACGAACCGACCAATCCGCTGATGCGGTATCTGGACGAAAAGCTGCCGCTGCCGCGCTTCGTCTATAATGCCGTGGGTGCCGGTTACCCGGTGCCGCGCAACCTGTCGTATCTGTGGAATTTCGGCATTCTCGCCGGGTTCTGCCTGATGCTGCAGATTGTCACCGGCGTGGTCCTGGCGATGCATTATGCCTCCAATTCCGGTGTTGCGTTCAATTCGGTTGAACACATCATGCGCGACATCAACTGGGGCTGGCTGATGCGCTATGCGCACGCCAACGGCGCCAGCTTCTTCTTTGTCGTCGTCTACATCCACATCTTCCGCGGCTTCTTCTACTCGTCGTACAAGGCCCCGCGCGAAATGATCTGGCTGCTGGGCGTCACCATCTTCCTGCTGATGATGGCCACCGCCTTCATGGGTTACGTGCTGCCGTGGGGCCAGATGAGCTATTGGGGCGCCAAGGTCATCACCGGCCTGTTTGGCGCGATCCCGGTGGTTGGTGAACCGTTGCAGGTGTGGCTGCTGGGTGGCTTTGCCCCTGACGATGCCGCGCTGAACCGCTTCTTCAGCCTGCACTTCCTGCTGCCGTTCGTGATTCTGGGTGTTGTCATCCTGCACATCTGGGCGCTGCACATCCCGGGTTCCTCGAACCCGACCGGCGTCGAAGTGAAGAGCGAAAGCGATACCGTGCCGTTCCATCCGTATTACACGGCCAAGGACGGTTTCGGGCTGGGCGTGTTCCTGATCGCCTACTTCGCGTTCGTGTTCTTCCTGCCGAACTACCTCGGCCACCCGGACAACTACATCCCGGCCAACCCGATGAGCACGCCTGCGCACATCGTGCCGGAATGGTATTTCTGGCCGTTCTACGCGATCCTGCGCGCCTTCACCGCGGACATCCTGTTCATTCCGGCCAAGCTGATCGGCGTGCTGGCGATGTTCTCGGCCATCCTGTGCTGGTTCTTCCTGCCCTGGCTGGACAAGAGCCCGGTTCGTTCGGGCCACTATCGCCCGCTGTTCCGCAAGTTCTTCTGGCTGCTGGTGGCCGACATGGCCGTGCTGTTCTACTGCGGCGGCGCCCCGGCTGAAGAACCCTATGTGATGATCAGCCAGATCGCCACTGCCTACTACTTCCTGCACTTCCTCGTCATCCTGCCGCTGATCTCGTCGATCGAACGGCCGGAACCGCTGCCCTTCTCGATTACGGAATCGGTGCTGGGCGCAGACGACAAGGCCGTGCTGGGCGCAACCGCCTCGCCTGCGGCCTGAGCGAACGAGACAAGGGAAAGAATAAAGCAATGACCCGGATCATTGGCATTCTCGTCGGCCTGGCCTTCACCGGCGCAGTGCTCGTCGCCTTCTTCACCGGCGCCTATACGGCGGCGACTGAAGGCATGGGCGCTCCGACGGCGGAAAAGGTGTATCACCAGCACCCCGAAGAAGTGCACTTCGCCAGTGACGGCCCGTTCGGCCGTTATGACCGCCAGCAGCTGCAGCGCGGTTATCAGGTGTACAAGGAAATCTGCTCGGCGTGCCATTCGCTGAAGCTGGTGTCGTTCCGCAACCTCGCTGAACTCGGCTACACCGAAGCAGAAGTGAAGGCGGAAGCGGCCAGCTGGACCGTTCCGGGCATCGATCAGAACACCGGTGAAGCAACCACCCGCAAGGGCCTGCCCACCGATGCCTTCCCGTCGCCCTATCCCAACGAAATCGCTGCGCGCGCTGCCAACAACAATGCGCTGCCGCCGGATCTTTCGCTGATCACCAAGGCGCGTCACGATGGGCCGAACTACGTCCATGCCCTGCTGACCGGGTATACCCAGCAGCCGGCGGCACTGCTCAAGCAGTTCCCGGATTCCAAGACGCCGACGGGCCTGTATTACAACCCGATCTTCGCCAACCTGAACATTGCCATGCCGCCGCCGCTGCACAGCGATGGCCAGGTGACCTATGCCGATGGCACGAAGGCCACGGTTGACCAGATGGCCAAGGACGTTGCGTCCTTCCTGATCTGGACCGCCGAACCTTCGCTCGACAAGCGCAAGCAGACGGGTTGGCCGGTTCTCGGTTTCCTGATCTTCGCCACCGTGCTGGCCTATCTGGCCAAGCAGCAGGTGTGGGCCGGGCTGAAGCCGAAGAAGAAGGCCGCTTGATCGGCCGCCCGAGCAAGGCGGGGGCGCTGTCCACCGCCGAGCTCCGGGCACTTGTCCGCACGGTCCCGGATTTTCCGGCCAGCGGCATCCAGTTTCGTGACATTACCACGCTGATTGCCGATGGTCCCGGCCTTGCCGCGACCATCGATCACCTTGTCGCGCTGGCGCAAGACACTGCACCCGTCGCGGTCGCCGGGATCGAGGCACGCGGCTTCCTGTTCGGGGCCGCCATCGCGGCCCGTCTGGGGGTCGGCTTCATTCCGCTGCGCAAGGCGGGCAAGTTGCCGGTTCCGGCTCTCTCCATCGATTATGCACTCGAATACGGTTCGGCCACGCTGGAACTCGATCCGGGCGCGGTGCAGCCGGGCAAGCCGGTGGTGCTGGTGGACGATCTGATCGCCACCGGGGGCACCGCGATGGCAGGCGTGGAACTGTTGCGTCAGGCTGGCGCCGAAGTCAGCGAAGCGCTGTTCGTGATCGACCTGCCCGAACTCGGCGGCGCGGCTGCCTTGCGCGCGGCCGGTGTGCGCTCGCAATCCCTGATGGAATTCGCCGGACATTGATGCAGTCGGCGCTGCCGATCTCGATCGGCGCTTGACGCGGCAAGCCCTTGGATGGCAAGCGGACCGTCACCACGCGGGCGGGTATAGCTTAGTGGTAAAGCTCCAGCCTTCCAAGCTGGCTATGCGGGTTCGATTCCCGCTACCCGCTCCATTTTCCTGTCCAGCCGCATCCGTCCGCCTATGGACAAACCCCTATTTTCCTCGGTATTCTGAGCCTATCAAGCCGTATTCGTTCGTCCGCGTCCATTTCTAGCCACCCACCGATGGGGGTATGAATGGGGGAAGCCTAGATAGGCAGGGGGTAGGATGTGCGGCGTTGGGGGTACAGGCCATGGCGCTCACAGATATTGCTGTTCGACAGGCAAAACCGGCGGCGAAGCAATACAAGCTCGCCGATGGGGCGGGCCTTTATCTGCTGGTGACGCCAGCGGGCGGGAAGCTTTGGCGGTTGAAATATCGGATGGCGGGCAAGGAAAAGCTGCTGGCCTTCGGAGCTTACCCGGAAGTGACCTTGGCCGATGCCCGCAAGCGTCGTGATGAGGCCCGCGAACAAATCGCTGCCAGCAAAGACCCATCGCGGGAAAAACGCCGTGCCAAGGTCGGTCAGCAAGCGGAGGCGATGAACACGTTTGCCATTATATCTGCCGAGTATTGCGCAAAGCGAAAGAGCGACGGGCAGGGCGGCTGGGCTGGCAACACGGCCAAACGGAGCGAGTACCTGTTGTCGCGCCTGAATGCCGCCTTGGGAAGCCTGCCCATTGGCCAGATTGAGCCGAGCGACATTCTGGCTGCCGTCCGTAAGATCGAAGCCAAAGGCACACTCGAAAGCGCCCGCCGCACGTTACAGCTGGCAGGGATGGTGTTCCGTTATGCGGTGGCGACAGCGCGGCTGGCGTCCGATCCTACGCGCGATTTGCGCGGGGCGTTGGCAACGCCCAAGGTGACGCATTACGCGGCCATCCTTGATCCGGTGAAGGTGGGCGAACTGCTGCGCGCCATCGATGGTTACGAGAGCCTTGGGTTGACGCGCCTGGCGCTGCAACTGGCTCCGCATGTTTTTGTACGCCCTGGCGAACTGCGCCATGCCCGCTGGGATGAGATCAATCTGGACGGTGCGCTCTGGACCATCCCAGCCGAGAAAACCAAGATGCGTAAGGATCACCGCGTTCCCCTGTCCAAGCAAGCGTTGGCGGTCCTGCAAGAGATTCATGCAATCACCGGCCCGACAGGCTTTGTCTTTCCGTCTGTCCGCACCCGTGCCCGCCCAATGAGTGAGAACACCTTGAACGCCGGACTGCGGCGGCTGGGCTATGCTAGTGACGAAATGACTGCCCACGGCTTTCGGGCCATGGCCGCAACACTGCTGAACGAAAGCGGCAAGTGGCACCCCGATGCCATCGAGCGTGCACTTGCCCATGGCGATGCTGACAAGGTGCGGGCCGCCTACACGCGCGGCGCATACTGGCAAGAGCGGGTGGCGATGGCCCAATGGTGGAGCGACCATCTCGATACACTGCGCAAGGGCGCGGACGTTGTCTCGATTGAACGAGCGAAGGGGATAGGGAAATGAGCGAACAGGGCCACATAGAGAGCAAGCTAGAAGCTTTTCTTGAGGTGCTGGACGATCTGATAGGCGAAACGCTGGCGGCTGGAGTGCCGGTGGGCGCGGTGCGTCGGACGTTGCTGGCAAAGGCGGTTTACGAGTTTCGAGCGGACCCTGCCGATGGGTGCGCGGCGCTCGACCACTTCCGAGATGTCCTCTCACGGAATCTTGCACGAGCGACAAAGTAGATTGCAAGCACCTGGCACCGGAAGCGCAGCGCAAGTGAAGGCGTGGCGGTTGGGGGATGGGGAGCCACACGCGCGCGGCATATGGGCGGCTGAGCCTTTTTGTCCGCTCGTTGGTGAAAGGCGGGGGGTGGTCAAAAGTTCAGAGCTGGCCTTTGGCGTCAAACCACCGCCCCTCTCACCGGCAGATTTTATTATCTCCAAGCGCATTTTGAGGGGTGGCTGGGCAGAGGCTCAGGGACAGGCGAGCAAGGGGAGCCTGGGCCAAAGGCTGGAGGTTTTGCCCGCTCAAATGCTGCGCCGCCTCGCCTCCACGGCCTCGCCAGCCCGATCCGGGCGCTATCGCCAGCCGGGTTTTCCATCATGCGCGAAGTACTGATTTCAGGCGGAATATTTTCCCATTCTCCGAACCGTTTTCAGAGGGCTGTGTTTGGAAAGGGAACGTTGGGAACTTGGGAACAAGATATGTCTAACCCGCCGAGAACCGTGCCCTCCAAGTGTGCCTATCTGTTCCCAAGCCCTTCGGCGGTTTTGGGAACAGGGGAACAGAAATGGCCGATCCCTATGCAGGAAAATCCGCGCGCGTGTGGCTAAGCCCTGCTACCTGTTCCACGACAGCGGCTGGGGCGAAATCCTTGCCGGTTTCGACCTGAAGGAAGCGGCGACGGTCCTGCAAGAGCAAGGTTTCCTTGTTCCGGGCGATGGCGGGCGGTCCAAGCGCAAGCAACGTGTCGGCGACCAGGCGCCCCGCTTCTACACAGTGCAGGCGACGATTCTGGAATGGGATGCCAGCGACCTGGCCAAAGCCGCCGCTCCGCCCGCTGTGGTGTCAGCCGGGCCGGTGGAGCGGTCCATGGATGATCCCGCTGCGCCGGGGGCGGATGACTATGATCATGGAGCCGATCCGTTCGCCGACGATGAGGACCGCTGGTAACTCCCGTGCATGCTATGCTGCAGGACAAATTCAAGTGGCTCCACCGACGTCCGGCGTGGGGCTTCTTATCCGAGAGCTGCCTGTCCGGTCACGCCAACATTCCTGTCATTCGACCGCTCGAAACGGCTCCCTGAGGAGATGCGGCGCGAATCGATCGTCGAGTCTCAGCAGTTCTGTGTCACGGACATGGCGCAGCACATCAGCGACGGACGCCTGTGAGGCTTCCGCCATCAGCGCGACCAGCCCATCGACCGCCTGTTGCAAGGCAGCGAGCACCTCACTGACCACCTGCCCCGCCAACCGCGCCGGTTCCAGGCGCGGACTCTCTGCCCGCAAGATTGACATGATGGTGAACTGGTCCTTCGACCCAGCCGCCGCCATCATCGGCAGGATATGCTGTACGAAAGGACGTAGCGGCCAGGCGCTGCCGTCCCCCAACCCCTCGCTGAGGTTTTGCGGCGCCTTGTCGTTGAGAGCGGCATAGAGGTTCGGAAACCCTACTCACCTCCCCCAAACGTCAAGTCTGGAATGCGGGGCGCACTGTCGGCGCCAAGCGGGCGCTGAAACCAAAGCAAATATGGGAGATCCGCTTCTACCTTAATCAACGCCGCCGCTTGCGGGATCGGGCCCTCTTCGATCTTGCTATCGACAGCAAGTTGCGCGGCTGTGACCTCGTGCAAATGAAAATCGGCGACATTGTCAGCGGCGGACAGATCCGTACCCGCGCAATAGTGATGCAGCAGAAAACTGGTCGGCCGGTTCAATTCGCACTTCTCCCGGACGCCCGGGGCAGCTTGCTGGCATGGCTGGAACGCCGTGGCGGCACGGTGGACGACTATGTCTTTCCCAGCCGAGTTGATCGCAACGGCCACCTTAGCACCCGTCAGTACGCTAGGCTGGTCGACGAATGGGTGACGGGAGTGGGGCTGATGCGAAGTGAGTATGGCACCCACTCGCTGCGCCGGACGAAGGCCTCGATCATCTACCGAGCGACTGGGAACCTGCGCGCCGTCCAGATTCTGCTCGGCCATAGTAAGATCGAGAATACGGTGCGTTACCTCGGCATCGACGTAGAGGACGCACTTGCCCTTGCCGAAAACACCGAAATTTGAACAGCTGGTTGGCTCCCCGCTGCCGGTGGGGAGCCAACTTTAACAAACCTAGGATTTTTCTTCCCTCATGCGCTGCAATCGGAAAAGTCCGGTTACGGAGACACCGACCATTCAATGATCCTCCTATGCTTTTTTCTGGGTCCAGCCTGTTCGCGGTAACGACGAGCGTGATATCTCGCAAAGGGATGAATCCAGTTCAGATCCTGAGCTGACTTCCAAGTTCAACCACACGATTGGCGGGCAGGCGATAGTAATCCATCGCCGATTCTGAAACCTTGAGCAGCCACGCGAACAGGTGTTCGCGCCACAGGGCCATGCCGGCCACCTCCTTTGCAGCGATCAGTTTTTGGCGGCCGAGGAAGTAGCTCGTCCGCATCGGATCGAGGCTGATTCCGCGCTGGCTGAGCGGAGCCAGATCGCGCGGAATGTCGATTTCCTCGGTGAAGCCATAGTGCAGGATGACCCGGGTGAAGCCGTGGCCCACCGCGTGCAACTCCATCCGCTCGCCCGCTTCCACGCGCGGGGTTTCGGCGACGGCCACCGTCAGCAGCACGACATTTTCGTGCAGCACCTGATTGTGCTTGAGGTTGTGCAACAGCGCCGCGGGCACGCCCTCCTTCGCGGCGGAGAGGAAAACAGCAGTGCCCTTCACCCGGTGGACCGAGGCGGCGGTCGACTTGACGAAGACCTCCAGCGGCACCGCATCCGCCAGCAAGTGTCGCCGCAGAACGCCGCGCCCCTTGGCCCAAGTGGTCAGCACGGTGAAGATAACCCCGGCCACCAGCAGAGGCACCCAGCCGCCATCGGCGATCTTGGCAATGTTCGACAGGAAGAAGGTCACGTCGACCGCCGCGAACAACGCGATCGCCGCCGCCGCTGCCCACGGCTTCCAGCGCCACACCTTGAATAGCAGGAAAGCAAGCATAGCCGTGGTGATCAGCATCGTGCCGACCACCGAAATGCCATAGGCCGATGCCAGCCGCGTCGATTCCCTGAAGCCCAGCACGAGCACCATCACCATGACCAGCAGCCCCCAATTGATAGCCGGCATATAGATCTGTCCTGCGCTCTTCTCGCTGGTGTGCAGGATCTTGAAGCGCGGCAAGAAGCCCAGCTGGATCGCCTGATGCGTGACCGAGAACGCGCCCGAGATCACCGCCTGGCTGGCAATGATCGTGGCGCAAGTGGCCAGCATGATCAGCGGCACGCGCGCCCAATCCGGAGCCATCAGGTAGAACGGATTTTCCACCGCCGTCGGATTGTCGAGCAAAAGCGCGCCCTGCCCCATGTAGTTGAGCATCAGGCAAGGGAATACGAGCAGCAGCCAGCTTGCCCCGATCGCCTTGCGGCCGAAATGGCCCATGTCGGCATAAAGCGTCTCGGCTCCGGTCACCGCGAGGAACACCGATCCCATGGCAAGGAAGGCGAGCCGGGGGTCGTGCTGGAAAAATTCGACCGCCCACATCGGGTTGAAAATCGACAGGATTTCCGGCCGCGCGGCGATATTGACAACGCCTAACGTTGCCAGCGCGGCAAAATAGACCAGCACCACGGGACCGAACAGCGCGCCGATTTTGGCCGTGCCGCGCGACTGGATGAAGAACAGGCCGAGCAGGATCAGCACGGCAATCGGCAGGACCAGCGGTTCCAGCCGGGCCTCGACGATGGTCAGCCCCTCGACCGCCGAAAGCACCGAGATCGCCGGAGTCAGCATGGCATCGCCATAGAACAACGCGGCAGCCGCCACGCCCAGCACCATCAGCAAGGCCTTCTTGCGGTCATCAAGGTGGCTCGAAATCAGCGCAAGCAACGCGAACGAGCCACCCTCGCCCCGATTGTCGGCGCGCATGGCGACAAAAACATACTTCACTGTGACGATCAGCATCAGCGACCAGAAAACGAGGCTGAGCACGCCGAAGATGTGCAGCGGATCGACCGCAAGCGGGTGCGGCCCGATGAAGCTCTCCTTCATGGCATAAAGCGGCGAGGTGCCGATGTCACCAAAGACGACACCGATCGCGCCCAACATGAGGACGCCAAAGCTGTCTTTGGGACCGTGATGGGCCGAGCGATGTAGTGGATCGGAGCTTGCTGCGGCCGTGGCGGCAGGTGCGGCGGATGTGCTGTTTGACATGGCTTTATTGTGGGCGTTCACCGCATAAAGATTCCATGTGGATTTTGGCGGCGCGCTGCGTAATTTCTCGACGCGCCGGGGCCTTGGTCTCATCTAGAGCCAATGAAGGAAGACTTCCTCCCCGTGCCTGGCCGCAGCCGCCCCGTTGCACTAAAGCTTGCCGCCTGTTCGGGAGCCCTGCTTCTCGTCGCCCTCTCCACCGGGCTCGGGCTCTACCTCGCCTCGCGCTGGGGCAATACGCCGGTTGTTATGCTGTACTTGCTGCCGGTGCTGGTGGCGGCAATTTATGGCGGGCTTGGCGCCGGCCTGGTAGCGGCAGTCGCCTCCGCGCTGGCCTACAATTACTGGTTCACCGCGCCGCTGCACACCTTCGTGATACACGAAGCGGCGGACATCGTTACCGTGGTCGTCCTGTTTCTCGTGGCCGTCGTCTGCAGCCAGCTTGCCGCATCGGTGCGCAAGCAGGCACAGCTCGCCTCGCAGCATGCGGCGCGCAATGCCGCGATCGCCGGCTTTGCCCGCCGCCTGCTTTCGGCACGCAGCGAGACGCAAGTGGCCGAAACGAGCGCCGCGCGTCTGGCTCAATTGTTCGATTGCCACGTCGTGGTGCTGGGCAAGGAAGACCCGGCCCGGCCGCTGGCTCAAACCTTCGCCGAGGCTGCACTCAGTCCGAGTGACCTCGCCGCAGCGGCTTTTACCCTTCAGGCGGGCGAACGCTCCGGCCGGGGAGAGAAGCGCGCCCCTCAGGCTGATTGGCAGTTCCATGCGGTGACGGCGGATGGCGTTGTCATCGCCGCCATCGGTCTTGCGCGCAGCGATGGCGCGCCGCCGGTGCACGATTACAGGCTGCTGCTGTTCGAAAGCCTGACCGATCAGATGGCACTCGCACTTGACCGCGCACGGCTTGATGGCGAGGCGCATGAGAGCGCGGACCTGCGCCTGCGCGACAAGCTGCGCTCAGCTCTACTCACCTCGATCGGCGATGACGTGAAGCCCAGCCTGAAGGCGATCCAGACCGCCATCCGCGCGCTGCGGCGCGAGGGCAATGCCGACAAGGTGCTGGTCGCTCAGCTCGATAGCGAAGTCACGCGGGTCGAGCGGCACATCGAAAATCTCGTCGATGTCGGGCCGGCCGAGCAGTATGAGGCGATCGCGCTGGGTGACATTTCCATCGATCTGCACCGTCGCAAGGTGATGCGCGGCGGCGAAGCGGTGCGCCTGACCCCGAAGGAGTTCGCCGTCCTTGCCGAGCTCGCCAAACATGCTGGTCGGCTCCTTACTCACACCCAGCTCCTGCGTGCCGTCTGGGGGCCGGCGCAGCAGGACCATGTGGATTACTTGCGAGTTGCCGTGGGCAACCTGCGCAAGAAGCTGGAGCGCGACCCTGCTCATCCCGACTTGATCCTCAACGAACCGGGTGTGGGTTACCGGCTTGTAGCGCAAATTTGCTGAAACCAGCCCTTCCTCGGTACCGTAATCCAGTCTAGCGAGTGGCAGTTTTTGAGAACCAGCTTCGAAGTAGCGCATGTAGTCCCATCGGGCGGCTTCGGCCCGGTCTTGCTAGCGCATCCGAACGACGGGTTTTCGCGCAAATGGACATGCAAGCCCGCGATTCCAAACGGCAGAAATTGGTCGGTATCCGACGCCCCCTACTCCGACGCAGGCGTTGGCACATCTGGGCACAAGATAGCCCCCTGTTCCCATAGATGAGTGGCGGGGAACAGACCCGGCAATCGCTGGGAGCAGAATTTGC
>JBDLVD010000005.1:0-42653 GCA_039804965.1 Pseudomonadota bacterium | reverse complement strand
CCCGGCCAGACCCGCGCCGATCTGGATGACACGCTGGATCACACCATCCGGCTGGGCGCCAATCGCGTCGCGCTGTTCGGGTATGCCCACGTGCCGCACATGATCCCGCGCCAGCAACGCATCAATGCGGACAACCTGCCGGGGCAGGAAGAACGGTTCCACATGGCCGAATTCGGTTTCGGCAAGCTGACCGCCGCGGGCTATACCGGCGTGGGTTTCGATCATTTCGCCCTGCCCGGCGATCCGCTGGCGCAAGCGGCCACCAGCGGGCGGTTGCGGCGCAATTTCCAGGGGTTCACCGATGACCGCGCCCAGTCCGTGATCGGCCTTGGCGCATCGTCGATCAGCAGCTTCCCCACCCTGCTGGCGCAGAATGAAAAGAACGCCGGACGATACCGGATGCTGTTGAGCCAGGATTGCCTGACAGCCAGCGGTGGCAAGGCGCGCAGCGTGGACGATCGCCGCCGCGGCGCGGTGATCGAAGAACTGCTGTGCCGGGGCCGCGCGCGGATCGAACGCGCCTTGCTGGACGATGCGTGGCCGCGCCTTGCGCCCTATGTCGAAACGGGCCTGTGCGGGATGGACAACGGACAACTGGTGATCGAACCGCACGCCCTGCCTTATGCCCGCAGCATCGCGGCCTGTTTCGATCCTTACCGCCAGCCGGCGGGAAGGCGCTTCAGCTCGGCAGTATAGCGGCCTCCGTCCCCTGTCGGGGCAGCCGGTACGGGAACCATTCGGCGCATGGCGCGTGGATCGGGCAGAGACTCACTCTGGCCCAAGAGGTGATCCATGCCCCCGTGGTACTTTCCCGCGCTGATCGGTGTCAGCAGCATCATGACGCTGGTGGCCGGCATCTGGCTGACCCTGCACCTGACCGCAGTGGCGCGCATATTTTCCGGCCATGCCGATATTGTGACAGCGCCCGTGCGGCCGGGCGCATCGCAACGGGTCGTTTGGTCGTGGCTGGCGGCATTCGTGGTGGGGTTGGCGGTCAGCCTGACGGTGCCGGTGCTGATCCTGTCAGCCGCGACACGGCACACCCTGATCAGCGTGCCATAAGGCAAACCGTCGGTGCGCTGACCCGCATCGCGCGCACCGACGGTTTTCGATAAGGGCTATGCCGCCAGCTTGGCGGCGTCGGCCCAATTTCCGTGCAGACCCTGACGCAGGCGGATGGGCAGCTTGGCGCGCGCCACCGGCCCCTTGGCCACGTCCAGCGCATCGAAGATGCACAGGTCGGAATAATTGGTCACGTGGTTGTCGACCAGTGCGATCAGCCAGCCGTCCCCTTCGGGTGCATCGGCACTGCGCGGGATGAAGCAGGGTTCCTGCAAGGCCCCGTCCGGCCCGCACCACCAGGTGCTTTCCTGCCCGGTGTCGTGATCGTAATGGGTCAGCGAATTGATAACGCCAGCGAACGGTCCGGGAGGGCCATTGTACGGCTTGCTGAAATCATAGGTCAGCATCCAGCCGTGGCGATATTTGCGGCCCGCCATGCGATCATCGATGCGGGGGAATTCGCCCGGCATCTTGCCCAGCGGTTCGACGCTGGTGATGTCATCGCTGTTGGATGCCATGTCCACCGTGATGCGGACCAGATTGGTCACCGCTTCGGCCGGATCGAACGGGCGACCATCCTTTTCGGGGAAGAACGGCAAGCTGCCGGTTTTCGACACGGGAAGGTCGAGGTGGACCTTGGTGCCTTCCTGAAACGCGTTCATCACGTGGCACCCGCACATGCCCGGTTCCTGCTTGAACCAGCGCATGTCGCTGCCATCGCCATCACGGCGCATGACGCCCAGATAGAACGGCAGTTCGCGATCGTAGAAGAAGTGCGGCCGGTGCTGTTCCAGCACGCCCCAGTCGGAATGGTACGGGCTGACGTTGAACACCGCATAATCGCCCGCGATGCAGAAATCGTGCAGCATGGTGTAATAGGGCACGCTGAAATCAGCCTTGCGCACCACCACCCCTTGCGGATCGATTTCGAAGTAATGGCACGCTTCGGTCAGCGGGCCATCGACGGCATAGCCAAAGCCGCAGAAATTGCCGGTGACCGGATCGATCTTGGGATGGGCGGTGAACGGCGCATCGCCCAGCGCGCCATCAAAACCGGTGTATCCTTCGGTTGCCAGCGTGGTCTTGTCCATCAGCAGGCAGGGGCTGTCTTCCTTCATGGCGAACAGCTTGCCCGCGTGGACCAGCACGTTGGTGTTGGCCGTGCCGCGGATCTTGCCTTCCACGGCGGGATCGTCGGTCAATGGATTGCGGTACTGGCCGAACAGGCTGCGCCCGGCTTCGTTTTCCAGCTTCCACTTGTCGGTCTGGGCATAACGCTGGCGGAACGCGATGCGCCCGTTGCGGATGCGGAACATCGACACCATGCCATCGCCGTTGAAGAACTGATCGTGTTCATACATCGGCGGGAACTGCGGATCGGGATGGACGCGATAGAACGCGCCATCCAGCGCAGGCGGGACTTCGCCTTCGATCTCCAGATCGCCGATGTCGCCTTCCATCCGCACCAGACGCAGCACGTCCTGATACAGCCCCTCTTTGGGAAAATGCACCATGATCCTCTCCTCCTGTTCGACCCGGCGCGTCAGGCGCGCACGGTGCCGTTATGGTTGCTGGTGTGTTCCATCAGCACGGTGGCTGCGGCGGTGTTCGAAATCGGCACGTGGTAATTGCTCGCCAGTTCACGCACCGAACCCGTCAGCGCCCCGCGTGCTGCCAGCCAGTTGAGGATTTCCACCCCCTGGCTGCCGGCCAGTTCCACGATGTCCAGGGAATCGTGCTTGGTCAGCGCATCGGGATCGGGGCCGATGTTGTGCAGGCAGAACTTGTCGTAATCGACGTTGATGTGCCCTGCACGTTCGCCGTCCAGCTGGTGGGAAAGGCCACCGGTGCCGAACACCACGATCTTTTCATCGCCTTGCCAGCTGTCCAGCGCGCGGCCCACGGCACGGCCCAGTTCCAGGCAGCGTTTCGGGCTGGGCAGCGGGTGCTGCACGGTGTTGATCGAAATCGGCACCAGTTTGACCGGCCAGGATTCAGCGCCGGGCCAGCACAGTTCGTAAGGCACGGCCACCGCGTGATCGACCAGCATCTTCTGGCAGGTGACCGGATCGAATTCGTCCGCCACGATGCTTTCGATGATGTGCCACGAAAGGTCGGCATGGCCGG
This sequence comes from Pseudomonadota bacterium, assembly GCA_039804965.1. Lineage (GTDB taxonomy): Bacteria > Pseudomonadota > Alphaproteobacteria > Sphingomonadales > Sphingomonadaceae > Croceibacterium_C. The sequence goes on along the minus strand of JBDLVD010000005.1, from coordinate 39,464 downwards.
GATAGGGCTTGTAACCGCCAATGCCCCAGCCTTCATCTTCGTGCCGGTATCCGCTGGCCGCGCCGACCGCGAATGTGGGCATCTTGTCGAGGAAGAAGTTCAGCCCGTGATCGTTGTAGAACACCACCGCCACATCGGGCTTTTCGCGCGCCAGCCATTCGTGGATCGGGGTGAACCCGTCGAAGAACGGCTTCCAGTACGGATCCTGCTGCAAGCCCTTGGCAATGGCCACGCCGATGCCGGGGACGTGGCTGGTGAAGATGCCTCCGATGACCTCGCTCATGCTGCAACACTCCGTTCGGTGATGGCGTGGCTCATCAAAGCCGCCTTGAATTCGTCGAGCGCGAGGCCAGTCTGCAAGGCGCCGAGATCCTGCACGTTGAGGCCGAAGATGCCGGCCAGCTTGGCGAGGTAATAGACGTTGCCGCCCGCCTCGATCATGCCCAGCACGTTGCGCTGGCGCACCGCGTCCTTCTGTTCGTCGGTCAGGTCGAACCGGGCCATGTAGCCTTCCTCGTCCGCCCGGAACGCCTCGCGGTTTTCCTCGTGGTTGAAGGAATAGCACATGTCGTTCAGCGCGAAGCCGCGCATGGCCTTGGCACCATCGAAATACGGCGTGCCGGGAATGACCCGCTTGCCGGCAGCGTCAGTGGTGGAAGTGGGCAGCATTGCAACGTCTCTCCGCTTGTCGTGAGACGGCCTGTGCCGGTGGCGGCGGCGCGAGTCCTTGCGCTCCATCAAATTGTATCAGGCGTGATGATGCGACCCGTCATAATCGAGTCACATCGGGGCTTCAGGACTGACCGATCAAGGGGTCAGAAGTGCATGAACCGCGTCAGTATCTACACCACCAATCCCGCCGCCGCCCGGTTCGAGGAATTCGCCCATGGCGATACCGTGTTCGGCTTCCCGCTGCTTCGCGCCGACGGTCCGCCGCGGCTGGTCGAAGGGCCGGTCTGGGCCTTTGTCGACTGGGTAATGGATGATCTTTCCGGGCTGGAGATGTGCCGCCGCCTGCGCGCCGATGCGCGCATGCGCGATGCCCACATCACCATCGTGCTGGAACAGGATGATCCCGAAGACCGCCGCCGCGCGCTGAAAGCCGGCGCGGACGATTACCTGATCGGTCCGCTGGACCGGCAGACCATGCTGGACCGCGTGCTGGCGCTGTATTCCGCCGACCGGCAACACGCCGCCGGGCAGGTGCTGGACCTTGGCGAATTGCAGATCAACGTCGCCGGGGAACAGGCCCGCTGGCAAGGCAATTTGCTGGCACTGCGGCCCAACGAATTCCGCGTGCTGCGCTTCATGGCGGAAAATCCCAACCGCGTGCTGACCCGGCAGGAACTGGTGGTGGCGCTGGGCAAGGCGGGTGATCCCGATTACCTGCGAACGGTGGACGTGTGGATCAAGCGGCTGCGTTTCGGCCTGCGCCACGCCGGCGGCGGCCACCTGCTGCGGACCGTCCACGGCAAGGGCTATGTCCTCGACCTGATCTGACGCCGCGCTGGATCGAAAGCAAAAGGGGCCGCCAGTCGCATGACTGGCGGCCCCTTTCTGTTTGTCCGTTGCGCCGATCAGAAGGTCAGCGACAGCGATCCGGTAAAGGTCGGGCCTACGTCATAGGTATTGACGTTGATGCGGGTGGCCCCGGCCTGCTGGAATTCCTCGTGCTTGCGGCCAAGGATGTTGCGCGCTTCGACCTTGGCTTCCAGTTCGCGCCCAAACACCGTGAACCCCTGCCGGGCGATGAAGTCCAGCCGGAACCCCGGCCGTTCGATCACGTCAGGCTGCGGCGGGCTGCCATTGAGGCCGCGGCTGATCACCCGGTCGCTGGCATAGGTCAGCATGAAGGTCTGCTGCGACAGGTGGTCCTGGTTTTCCAGCCCAAGCTGCACGTTGGCGATATGGTCCGATTGCCCCGTCAACGGCGCACCGTCCTGGAAGAAGTCGGTGGCGATGCCGGAAGAACTGGCGAACACGTGCACCAGATCCGACGGCGAAACCTGCAACTGCGATTTGGTGTAGGTGTAGTTGGCCACAACAGCCACCTGCTCGCCCGCCGGCCAGAAACCGCCGTTGAGATCGAAGTTCTTCTGCAGTTCCAGCTCCGCCCCGTAAAGCTGCGCCTTGGGGGCATTGGCAAAACTGGTGGTGAAGGCGCCGCCCAACTGGGTGACGAAGGTTTCGATAGGGTTGTCGATCCGCTTGTAGAACGCGCTGAGCGAGAACCGCTGCCCGGCTGCAAAGTAATATTCGCCCCGCAGTTCGGCATTGTACAGCTGGCTGTCCTGCAACAGCGGGTTGCCGAGATAGACCCGGTTGCTGTCGGGATCATAGAACGGCTGATAGATCAGTTCGCGGAACTGCGGGCGAGCGATGGTCTTCGAAATGCTGGCGCGCAGCTGCAAATCAGGCATCGCTTCCCACGTCATCGTGGCCGCAGGCAGCCAGTATTCGTTGTTCAGCGCCGTGCTGGCCGTCGATCCGCTGGGGGTGGAAAACACCTGCACCGGGGTGACGCTCTGATCCGCCTTTTCATAACGGATGCCCACTTCCAGCCCGAAGTCCGAAACCACCTGCACGTTCAGCTTGCCGTAGCCTGCCCAGTTGGTCAGCTTGGCAAGGAACGACGGCGTGCTTTCATCGTCTTCGATCAGGCCGATGTTGTAGAAATCGACCACGGCCGGCGCCAGCAGGTGGTCCGGGCGCATCAGGCCGATGCCCGCAGGCATGGTGATCGGCGCATCGAACAGGAACCCGCGGCGGGTGCTGGTGCGCTGCGTGTCCGACCACGCCCCGCCCACCGTGGCGGTGATCTGATCGTCAAAGCGATAGGTGACGTCCGCGCCGCCCGACCACAGGTCTTCATTGAGATCGGAATAGGAGACCGAGCCGGAACCGGAAGTGCGGTTCAGACGGTTGACGAAATAGCCGCCTGTCGGATCCAGCAACCCGTTGGTGCGGACATATTCGAACGACAGTTCCTGCGGCGCATGGCGCTGCGAATTGGCGTAACCACCGCGCAGATCGATCGAAAGGTCGTCCACCGGCTTGAATTCGCCGACCAGCTGGGTGTCGATCAGCTGGCGTTCGTACCATGCGGTTTCCTGCTGCAGGAAATCGGCATTGCCGCGATCCTTGACGCCTTCGCTCATCCGCGTGTGCTTGATGGTGTCGTGGATATACAGGTTGGTCCAGCGGATGGTGTTGTCGCCGAATTCGTAGCCGAGGCCGACAAGGCCGTTCATCACCAGCCGGTTGTCGGTGGTGACGCGGCGGAAATCGCTGTCCAGCGATGACAGGTCGGCGCTGGTGGAACTCTGGTTGATCGCGTCGCGGTTGGTCCACTTGTTGGAATAACCGCCACCCAGGATCACGCCCAGCCGGTTGTCACCCACATCGAACGACGTGCCGCTGGAAAACGAACCGGAGAAATTGGCCGGCAGGTGGCCGATCTTCTGCACCAACGAATTGCTGGTGTTGACCAGCTGTGCCGCGATCGCGCCGGTATCGACATCGCCCGCGCTGATCCGCTTGCCGCTGGCAATGAACGCCGCCAGCGCCGGGGGATTGTTGCGCGACCCGTCGTCAAAGCCGGTCCAGTCGGTCGAACTGCCGAAATAGGTATAGCCGAGCTGGTTGGTCGCTTCGGTATCCCACGTGCCGCTGACGCCAACGGTCAGGAAGCTGTGGGTGGGGATGGCGCGCGTGGTCAGGTTGATGACACCGCCGCCGAATTCGCCCGGATAGTTGGCGGAATAGCTTTTCTGCACCAGCGACGATGCGATCACGCCGGTCGGGAACAGGTCCAGCGGAACGACGCGGCGCAGCGGTTCGGGGCTGGGCAACGGCGAACCGTTGAGCAGGGCCAGCGAATAGCGATCGCCGAGGCCGCGCACGTAGACGAAGCCCGAACCGACCACAGAAAGGCCGGTAACACGGCCCAGCGCGCCGGCGATATTGCCTTCGCCGGTCTTGGCGATCTGTTCCGCCGAAAGCACCGACAGCACCTGCGCCGACCCGCGCGACGGATCGCGGCTGATGCGGCCGGTGACGATGATCGCTCCGCCGGGAATGGAAACTTCGGGATCTTCTGCTGCTTGCTCTTCCGCGGCGGCGGGTTCCTGCGTTTGCGGCGCAGGGGTGGCGACGGTTTCCGTACCCGCATCCTGCGCATGGGCGAGGACGGGGAAGGAGAGCGCGGTGGAGAGCAGGAGCAGCCCAGCCAGCTGCTTGCCAGTGTTCATTGTGAAGACCCCAGATATAGCGTGTGCAAATGTCGGGCCCGGATTTGCCCCGGCCCGGAATGTGATGGGGGGCCGCAGCCGGCGCGCACGCCGGCTGCGGCCCCGTCATCGCCGGATCAGGAGAAGATCGGCAGCGAGGTGCAGGCGCCGGTGTTGCCGGTGCCGAAATCCGCAACGTCGCTGTTGCAGGTCCAGGTGGCCCACCAGTTGTCCGAGCTGTTGCGAACTGCGCCGATCCACGTGGTGGTATCGAAGAAGCTGGCAAAGGTCTTCGGATCAGCCGCCGCAACGCCGGTTTCATTGGCGCCGTTGATGTACAGGCCGGTCAGCGTGCTGGTGAAGGCATCGTTGTTGTTGTTCGCACCCGAACCGAAGTTGGTCGCCACGGCGGCAGCGTTGTAGCTGCCGGTGCCGATGTACTTCGTGGCGTTGCACGACAGCACCACCGAACGCGCGGTCAGCGTGGACGGGGTGGTGCCCGTGCCGTTCATGCGGATGCATTCGTTGTTCGGGGCGGAGATGATGCCGTTGATCAGCGTCGTGTCCGAATTGCCGCGGAACAGCGAAGATGCCTGGTCGGCCGCTTCGTTGTCGGAACTGGCAGCCTGCTGGATCGCGGTGAAATTGGCGACCTTCAGCGTGGTGCGCGGGGTATCGGCTTCGTTGCCGTTGCTGTCGATTTCGAACAGCGCATCGCCGCGCCCGGCTCGCTGGCTCAGGAAAGCGTACTGGAAGTTCGCCTGTGCGCCGGTATCGACGTCCATGCTGTCATCGTCGCCGCCGGTGGCGATGTAGTACTTGAAGTTGAAGTTGCCGCCGAAGAATTCCGCAGCATCGTCCGAGCTGTTGAAGCTCTGGAAGTGATCCAGCGTGGTGCCGCTGCCGATGCCTTCGGTGGTCAGCGCCTGCAGTTCCACACCCGCGCCCAGGATGAAGCCCGAGAAACGGATCTGGGTGTAGCTGAGACGGCCCGAGTTATCGGCCGTGTTCGCACCGCCAAAGCGGGCCGGATCGGCAGAACCTTCGGTCTGGCGTTCGCAAGTGCCAGAAGCCACGGTGCCGGTGGTGCAATCGGTGGTGGGCGCGCGGCCCATCAGCACGACGCCGCCCCACTGGCCCTGCGAGGTGTTGGAATTGAGACCCAGCACGTTGTCGCGGCTGGTGAAGATGATCGGGCGCGCGGCGGTGCCGGTGGCGTTGATCTTGTTGCCGCGGTTGACCGCCAGCCACGACTGGCCGGTGCCGCCGTACAGGATCACGCCGGGTTCGATCGTCAGCGTGACGTTGGTGTCAGCCGTCAGCGTGGCCGAAGGGCAGCCGACGGTGGAAGTGGTGTAGGGCGCGCCGGCAGTCGGAACGCTGAAGCCACCGTCGCAACCGACGTCGACACGGCCGTTCATCTGGTACAGCACGCCCGGCACGCGGGGCAGCGTGGACGATGCGCGAACCAGCCGGGGCAGCGTGCAGACGCGCCAGGTGCCGGTCGGGCCGGTGATGGTGCCGGCATCGGTCAGGCCCTGCGGATCGGCAATGGTGGGGCAACCGCCAGCCGGGGTCACCGTGGCCGCAGCGGTCGACGTGGCCGTCGGCGTGGGCGTGGGGGCCGGGTTGTTGATGGTGATGTTGCCGTTGCTGCCCAGGTTGGCGAGGTCTTCGGGGCCGCACGAGGCGAGCGCAAGGACGCTGCAGCCAAGGACAAGCGAGCGAGAAATTTTGGTCACGGTATACGGTCCCCTCAAAAACCGAGAATCGGAAAAGACGCGAATTGATGTCGCGAATCGCCGACTAGGACCGTGAAGTGACAGTTTCTTTGCAGACTTGTGTTTTGATATTTATGTCCGACTTATGACATCGTGTCACATATCGATGACCTATTGTTACAATAGCATGACTATGTTTCATTTTTATTGCAGATACACCGGAAGGCGCGCATTCTGTCTCCAGAACCAAAAAAGGGGAGAATGCCGATGTTTGCCAATTTCGCCACGGCGCTGCTGCTGACCGCGCAAGCCGCGACCTTGTCCGCCGCTCCTGAAGCTGCAACTACCGCCCAGCCCGCCCCCGCCATCGAACAGAAGGAAGTGGCGTTTCAGGCATTGACCGAAGGGCGCACCGATCAGGCGATCACCGTCCTGCGCGCACAACTGAAGGCAGACCCGAGCGATCCGGCGGCGCTGATCAACCTTGGCAGCGCCTATGCCCAGCGCGGTGACCGGGAACGGGCAGCGCAGGCCTATCGCGCCGCTGCCGCCAGCGATACGCGTTACAATGTCGAACTGGCCGATGGCACATGGGTCGATTCCCGCCACGCAGCCCGCGCCGCGCTGCTGCGGCTGGACCGCGCGCAGACCGCCCTGCTCGACTGACGCCCACCTCGCTTGCCGTAACATGCGGCAAGCACGGACAAATTTGCACGGCCCGATGGCCCGGATGGCATTGCCTTCCGGGCCATGCGGTTATCTAATCACTGTCACGCCTCTGTCATTTCCAGTAAGCATTGCGGGGAAATTGGAGGGTCCGGAATGATTCTGCGTGCCGTTTCAGTTCTCGGGTTTTCTGTGCTGGCCGCTGCTGCGGTTCCGGCGCAAGCCGACGTGCTGGAAATCGGCGGTGACGGGGAAGCCCGCTGGATCGCCGGATCGCAAGCGCAGACGCCCGCGCAACTTGCCACGCCGCTGGCCGCCGGAACGGGCGGCGAACTGGCCGTGGTTCCGGATGAACTGTCAGCCATTCCCGACAGCGTGATTGCCAATCTGGCCGCGCAGGCAGGCATGGTGCCGGCCGCCTATGCCGCGAAAGTGGGCGAACTGGCCGCGCGTTTCGATCTCAGCCCTGCCTTGATCGAAGCGCTGGTTTGGCAGGAAAGCCGCTGGCACGCCAACGCGGTATCGCCCGTGGGCGCGCGCGGGCTGGCGCAACTGATGCCCGGCACCGCCCGTTCGCTGGGCGTCGATGCCGCCGATCCTTTTGCCAATCTGGAAGGCGGCGCCCGTTACCTGCGCGCGCAGCTTGACCGGTATGACGGTGACCTGGAACGCGCGCTGGCCGCCTACAACGCCGGCCCCGGCCGCGTTGATCGTGCCGGCGGCATTCCCGCGATCCGCGAAACCCAAATGTATGTGGCTGCCATCATGGGCCGCCTTTCCAACCATTCCCGGAGTACACGTTGATGCGTAGCCTTACCCGCCTGGCAGCAGTTGCCAGCCTTGCAGCCCCCGTTGCCGCGCAGGCACAGGGCATGAACCCGCAAGGTTCCGGCCCGATCGTGGCTGCGCTCGGCTGGTTGCAGGGCACGCTGCTGGGCAATGTCGCCACCGCCGTGGCGGTGATGGCTGTGGCCGCAATCGGCTTCATGATGCTGACCGGGCGGATGAACTGGCGTTTCGGCGCCACGGTTATCATCGGCCTGTTCATCCTGTTCGGCGCAGGCACGATCGTGGCGGGCATCCAGTCTGCCGCGGTTGGCGGCTGATCGATGCAACTGGTCCGCAGCCCCGTCCACCGCGCGCTGACCCGGCCGCAGATGTTTGCCGGGGTGACCTACAACTATTTCATCGTGAACGGGCTGGTCACGACCGAGGCTTTCCTGATCCTGAAAAGCCTGTGGATCCTGCCGATTCCGTTCATCATGCACGCAATCGGCTATTTCGCCTGCCTGCGCGAACCGCGCATCTTCGACCTGTGGATCACCAAGGTCAGCAAATGCCCGCGCGTCCGCAACTGGAAACGCTGGGGCTGCAACAGCTACGCCGCCTGATGCTGGCGGCAAGGAGCAAGTAGATGGCCAAGTGGCCGGGAAATTGGATCGGTGCCGCCGCGTGGAACGCGCGCGAAGCCCATGCCGGCGATCGCCTGCCTTATGCGCGGCTGGTGGATGAAAACACCCTGCTGCTGCGGGACGGTTCGCTGATGGCGGCCATGCAGGTGCCGGGCCTGCTGTTCGAAACCGAAGATACCGACGCGTTGAACGCCCATGCCGCCACGCGCGAAGTGATGCTGCGGTCCAACCTCGATGCGCGGTTCGTGATGTATCACCACGTGGTCCGCCGCAAGGTTGCGGTGGAACTGCCCGCCACGTTCGACGATCCGCTGTCCGCCCATATCGATCGCCGCTGGCGCGAAAAGCTGCAAGGCGGGTCGCTGTTCGTCAATGACCAGTTCGTGACGCTGGTGCGGCGCCCGGCACGGGGCAAGGCCGGGCTGGCCGAACGCATGGGCAAGATGCTGCGCCGCCGGGGCGAAGATGCAGGGCAGGCCGATCCCAAGGATCTGCGCACCCTGCGCGCTGCAATGCAGGCGCTGGCCGCATCGCTGGGCGATTACGGCGCGCAGATGCTGGGCGACTACGCCGGCACCGGCGGGGCGACCAACAACGAACTGCTGGAATTGCTCAGCGCGCTGTACAACGGTGAAATGCGCCCGGTCCGCCGGCCTGACGATGAAACTGACATCGGCCGGATGATCCCTTATCGCCGCGCCAGCTTCGGGCTGGACGCGATGGAACTGCGCGGGGCCACCGGGCCGGACTTTTCCGCGATCCTGAGCCTGAAGGATTACCCTGACGCCACGTCGCCCGGGCTGCTGGATGGCATCCTGCGCCTGCCGCACGAACTGGTGGTGTGCGAAAGCTTCGCCCCCAGCGAACGGCAGACCGCGCGTGAACGGATCGATCTGGCGATCCGGCGCCTGCGCAGCGCCGATGAAGAAGCGATGGCCGAACGGGCCGACATGCTGGCCGCGCGTGACGGGCTGGGCAGCGGATCGGTGGCCTTTGGCGATCATCACCTGACCGTTCTGGTGCGCGAAACCGATCTGGCCCGGCTGGACGATGCGACCGCCACGGTGGCCGCCGCGCTGGCCGATACCGGCGCCATCGCCGTGCGCGAAGATACCAATCTGGAACCGGCCTTCTGGGGCCAGTTCCCCGGCAACGAAGGCTATCTGGTGCGCCGGGGGATGATTTCCACCGCCAACATGGCCGCGTTCGGCAGCTTCCACGGGTTTGCGCTGGGGCAGGCCGAAGGCAACCATTGGGGCGATGCGGTGACATTGCTGGAAACCACCAGCGCCACGCCGTTCTTCTTCAATTTCCACCACGGCGATCTGGGCAATTTTTCGGTCATCGGCCCGTCCGGTTCGGGCAAGACCGTGGTGATGAACTTCCTTGCCGCGCAGGCGCAGAAGTTCCAGCCGCGCACCGTCCTGTTCGACAAGGATCGCGGCGCGGAACTGTTCATCCGCGGCATCGGCGGCACTTATGACCGCGTGCGCGCAGGCGAACCCAGCGGCTTCAACCCGATGGCCCTGCCCGACAATCCCGCCAACCGCGCCTTCCTGCGCGACTGGCTGGGCGTGTTGCTGAAGGCCGAAGGGCCGGAAGAACTGGCGATCATTTCGGGCGCGGTGGATGCGGCCTATGCCAATGCCGCTGGCCTGCGCCGGTTGCGCTTCTTCCGCGAACTGCTGTCGGGCGCGCGCCGTCCGCAACCGGGTGACCTTGCCGACCGGCTCGCCCCGTGGATCGAGGACGGCGAACACGGCTGGCTGTTCGATAACGCCGCAGACCGGCTGGACCTGTCCACCCGCGTGATGGGTTTCGACATGACCGCGCTGCTCGACAACCCGCGCCTGCGCACGCCGACGATGATGTACCTGTTCCACCGGATCGACGAACGGCTGGACGGGCATCCGACGATGATCCTGATCGACGAAGGCTGGAAAGCGCTGGACGACGAAGTGTTCGCCGCCCGCATCCGCGACTGGCTGAAGACGCTGCGCAAACGCAACGCACTGGTCGGGTTTGCCACCCAGTCGGCCCGTGATGCGCTGGACAGCCGCATTTCCACCGCATTGGTGGAACAGACCGCCACCATGGTGTTCATGCCCAATGCCCGCGCCCGCGCCGAAGATTACTGCGAAGGCTTCGGCCTGACCGAACACGAACTGGCGCTGATCCGCAGCCTGCCGGCGCAAAGCCGCTGCTTCCTGGTGCGTCAGCCCGATGCATCGGTGGTGGTGCGGCTGGACCTGTCGAACGCGCCTGAAGTGCTGACCGTGCTTTCCGGGCGCGAAAGCTCCGTCCGCAAGCTGGACCTGCTGCGCGAAGCGGTCGGTGATGCCCCCGCGCAGTGGTATCCGGCGCTGACCGGGCGCGCATGGCCGGGCAGCGCCGACGCGGAAAACGAAGCGGGCTTTGCGGCACGGGAAGCCGCGGAATGAATCTGGCGATGTGCCAGCAGGCCGTGCAGGCCGTGGGCAGCGGCGTTGCCGCCAGCCTGCAAGGCGTGGACTGCGCCGCCGGGGCCATGGCGCAGATGGCGTTCGGCCGGCTGTTCGGCACCGACGGCGCGCTGATGCCGGCGCTGACCATCCTGCTGACGCTGTATGTCGCCTTTTTTGCCTTTTCGCTGATTACCGGGCGCGGCAGCCTTGGCGTGTCGGCGCTGACACCCAGGATGCTGACGCTGGGCCTCGTGCTGACTTTCGCCACCAGCTGGGTCGCGTTCCAGAGCGTGGTGTGGAACCTCGCCGTCGGCGCGCCCGATTACCTCGCCACACTGATCCTTGGTGCAGATGGGCCGGGGGGCGGATCGGCCACGCAGGTGTTCGCGCAGAAGATCGACGTGGTCTTTGCCGCGCTGATCCAGTCCGCCGGGCAAGGTGCGGCCGATGGCGCGCAATCGACCTTTTCGCCGCCGGGGCTTTTGTGGCTAGGCGGAACCTTGTTGCTGCTTGGCACGGCGGGCCTGCTGGCGACCTGCAAGATCGCGATGTCGGTGCTGCTATCGATCGGGCCGGTCTTCATCGTGATGGCCATGTTCAAAAGCACGCGCGGGCTGTTCACCGGCTGGCTGAAAGGGCTGGTGATGCTGGCCGTGGCCCCGCTGTTCGCGGTGCTGGGCGGTTCGCTGATGCTGGAACTGGCCGTGCCGGTGCTGTCGGCGCTGGGCGAAACGCCGGGCGTGATCGATCCGCGCGCGGCGATGGCCTTCTTCATGATCGGCGCGGTCCATCTGGCGCTGATGGTGATGGTGCTGAAAGTGGCAGGCACGATGGTTTCGGGCTGGACCGTGTTCGGCATGACCGACAGTTCTGCCGACAAGGACCGGGATGACAGTGCATGGCCTGCGCGCGCGCAGGCCAGTGCCACCATCGCCGCCACCGCGCGCAGCGAAGCGGCACAAGGCCCCGCGACCACCCGCCAGATCCGCGTGGCTGCCACTGCCCCTGCCGCCGCCAACGATGCCGGCGCCAGCGCCGCCACCGTGCTGCGGCGCGAAACCCGTATCGTTTCCGGCTCTGCCCCGCAGGCCGAAGCCACCGGGCCGGGCCCATCCCGCGCGCGCGGCATCGGCAGCCGCTTCCGCGCGCCTGCTGCCCGCACGAACGCCGGGCCGACCACCTCGTCCGCATCCCCCTCTGCCCGTATCCCGGAGAAGACCCGATGACCCGCGCCCTGCTCGCTGCGGCGCTGCTTGCCGCCACCACCGCCACGTTTGCCGCGCCCGCGCAAGCGGACGAGCGGCTGCTGCAACGCCCTTACAATCCCGCGCACGTGTTCCGCGTGGAAGGCCGCGCCAACGTGCAGGCGACGATCCAGTTCGGCGAAGATGAAACGATCGAAAACGTCGCCATCGGGGACAGCCAGAAATGGCAGGTAACGCCCAACAAGCGCGCCAACCTGCTGTTCGTGAAGCCGCTGACCGATCGCGCCAGCACCAACATGACCGTGGTGACCAGCAAGCGTACATACCTGTTCGATCTGCTGGCCAGCCCCGCGCACCGCAACCCGCTGTACGTGCTGTCCTTCACCTATCCCAAGGATGAAGTGCTGACGCCGCGCGCCAGCGGCCCGCTGATCGACGTGCCGACTTCGGACGAACTCGTGGCAACGACCGAGCCGCAACAGATCGTCGATCCGGCGGAACTCAATTTTGCATGGACCCCGAAAGGCGAAGCAAGACTGTTGCCGCAGCGGGTCTATGACGATGGCGATGCGACCTATCTTTCGTGGGGTGCCGACAAGGTGCTGCCCGCCATCCTGATCAAGGACGGTGCGGGTGCCGAAGGCCCGGTCAACTATGCCGTGCGCGGCGATGTGATCGTGGTTGAAGGGGTGCCGCGCGAAATCGTCCTGCGCGCGGGCAAGGACAGCGCGCTGCTGACCAACACCGGCCCCGTACGCACACCGCGTGCCGCCAAAACCGCACCCCAGACCGCACCCCAGACCGCTCAGGCAGCAACCGCTGCCAAGACCGAGGCAAAGTGACATGAAGCTTGCGATGCGCCTTCCCGCCAAGAACCAGCGCGGCGAAACCGGCACCGATCCGCGGGACGAAGTGTCTGCGGACGTGATCGATCTGGCCAGTCGCACCGCTTACCCGGTGGTGGCCGGGCGCAAGGGCCGGTCGGATGCGATGGGCCTTGCCGCCGGCATCGGTTTTGTCACCCTGCTGGGCGCGGCCACGCTGTGGGGCCTCAACGCCTCGCGCATGGACAACGCCGCGCCGCCCGCGCCGCGCCAGCCCGCCGCAGCCCCCATCGCTCCTGTCGCCCCGCCGATCGCAGTGGCACCGGCACCTGCCGCCGTCCCCGCCGTGCCGCAGCCCGATCCGGCGGCGCAGCCGGTGCTGGCCGCACCGCCGGCCGTGGCCGCTGTCCCGGCCGCCAATCCCTATGCTTCCGCCACGCTGGTGTTCGATGGCAGCGCGCCCCTGTCGCTGGTGCGCACCCCCACGCCGGGCGATGCGCCCGCCGGCCCAGCAGCCGCCACCGGCAGTGGCGCAGCCGATTTCGCCAGCCGCGTCGGCGGTGTCGGCGGCGGCGCGGCGGTTGCCCGCAACGACATCCAGCCGACCACCACCGTCACGCAAGGGACCATGATCCCCGCCGTGCTGGAAACCGCCATCAACACCGACGTGCCGGGTTATGTCCGCGCGCTGGTGAGCCAGGACGTGCGCAGTTTCGACGGAACCCGCGTGCTGATCCCCCGGTCCAGCCGCCTTGTCGGGCAATACCAGTCCGGCCTGCAAGCCGGGCAGAAACGCGCGTATGTCATCTGGACGCGGCTGATCCGGCCTGACGGGGTGTCGGTGGCGATCGCATCGCCGGGCAGCGCCTTTGACGGCAGCGGCGGCATTCCGGGCAAGGTCGACACGCATTTCTTCCAGCGGTTCGGCTCTGCCATGATGCTGTCGGTGATCGGCGGTCTTTCGGCGGCCGGCGGCGGCAGTTCGGCGGTGATCCTTGGCGGGGGCCAGTCCGCTGCCGCCACCGCCTTGCAGCAGAACGGCCAGATCGGCCCGACCATCCGCGTCCGCCCGGGCGAACCGATCCGTGTGGTGACCGCGCGCGATCTGGATTTCAGCCAGGCGCCGAAGCTCTGACACCCGCAATGACCGCCGAAATCCACCAGTTGCCGATTACGGACGATCCCGCCCCGCTGCCGCAAGTGGCCAGCGGCAGCGTTTATCTCGACGCCTATCTGGCCCCGTTCCGGCAATGGCTGGACCGCGACACGGTGACCGAAATCATGGTCAACCGCCCGGGCGAAATCTGGGTGGAGGACGCCGCCCATCCGGGGATGCAGCGGATCGACGCGCCGGAAATCGACGACAAGCTGGTGCAGCGGCTGGCCGAACAGGTCGCGCGCGTCAGCCATCAGGGCATCAACCGCGAACACCCCTTACTGGGGGCAACGCTGCCCGATGGCGCGCGCGTGCAGTTCTGCGGCCCGCCCGCAACGCGGCGGCACTGGGCCATGGCCATCCGCCGCCATCGCCGGCTGGATCTGCCGCTCGACGCCTATGACACCGGCCCGCTGCTGGCCGCCACTCCGGGCGACCTGCCCGATCCCGCGCTGCAACCCATCGCGTTTCTGCGGGCGGCGATCCGGGCACGGCTGACCATCCTGATTTCCGGCGGCACCTCCACCGGCAAGACCACTTTCCTCAATGCCATGCTGGGCGAAATCCCGCCGCACGAACGCGTGGTGCTGGTGGAAGATACGCCGGAACTGAAGCTGCCCGGCGCCAATGGCGTGGGGCTGGTGGCGGTGAAGGGCGAACTGGGGGAAGCCAAGGTGACCCCCAACGAACTGCTGCAATCGGCGCTGCGCCTGCGGCCCGACCGGATCGTGCTGGGCGAATTGCGCGGGGCGGAAAGCGTCAGTTTCCTGCGCGCCATCAACACCGGACACCCCGGCAGCTTTTCCACCATTCACGCCAATTCGCTGCGCGGCGCGCTGGACCAGTTGAGCCTGATGGTGATGCAGACCGGCATCGGACTGACCCGATCCGATACCATCGCCTATGCCGCATCGGTGATCGACGTGATCGTGCAACTGGATCGCAGCAGCGGCAAACGCGGCATCAGCGCCATCGCCAGAAGCGGCAATTTGTTGTGAAACAAGGCGGGCGCGGCAGGATTGCAACAAAACTGCAACTCTTCTGCATCAAGCCCGCAACGCAATGACTGTCACCGCACCCGAAGATCGCTATTTCAACCGTGAACTGAGCTGGCTCGCCTTCAACGAACGCGTCCTGTCCGAAGCACGAGACACCGCCTATCCGCTGCTGGAACGGCTGCGGTTCCTGTCCATATCGGGCAGCAATCTGGATGAATTCCTGATGATCCGCGTGGCCGGGCTGGCCGGGCAGGTCCGCAGCGGGGTGGCCACCCTTTCGATCGACGGCAAGACCCCGTCGCAGCAACTGGCGGCGATCAACGCGCGGGTGGGCGAATTGCAGCGCGCCCAGCAGGAAACCCTGTCCGACCTGATGCCATCGCTGGCCGCACAGGGCATCCACATCGCAGGCGAACAGAAACTGGATGCCGCCGCCGACGAATGGTTGCGCGCCTATTTCCTCGATCACGTGATGCCCGTCATCACCCCGCAGGCGATCGATCCAGCACATCCGTTCCCGTTCGTGGCCAATCAGGGTATCGGCGCGCTGTTCAATCTGGTGCGGCACGATGATGAAAGCCGGCTGGTGGAAATGGTGCTGATCCCGGGCGGCATCCCGCGGTTCGTGCGGGTGCCGGGGCCGGAAGCGATCTATGTCGCGGTGGAACGGCTGGTGTGCCGGTTCGCTTACCTGATCTTCCCCGGTTTCCGCATCGAAGGCGATGGCGTGTTCCGCGTGCTGCGCGACAGCGACATCGAACTGGAAGAAGATGCCGAAGATCTGGTGCGGTATTTCCGCACCGCCATCCAGCGCCGCCGCCGGGGCAAGGTGATCTTCCTCGAAATCGACGAAAGCTTCGACGCGCAGGGATCGGCGCTGTTGCAGGAAAAGCTGGGGCTGGAACAGGCGATCGTCGCCCGCACCGAAGGGATGCTGGGCATCCCCGGCCTTGCCGAAATTGTCCGCGAAGATCGGCCGGATCTGAAATTCGCCCCCTACACCCCGCGTTATCCGGAACGGGTGCTGGAACATGACGGCGATTGCTTTGCCGCGATCCGCGAAAAGGACATCGTGATCCACCACCCGTACGAAAGTTTCGAAGTGGTGGTGGATTTTCTGCGGCAGGCGGCCAGCGATCCGGCGGTCGTTTCGATCAAGCAGACGCTGTATCGCGCGGGCAACCAGTCACCGGTGATCGCGGCGCTGATCGAAGCGGCGGAAGCAGGCAAGTCCGTTACCGCCGTGGTGGAACTGAAGGCCCGGTTCGACGAAGAACAGAACCTGAAATGGGCGAGCGAGCTGGAACGCGCGGGCGTGCAGGTGATCTATGGCTTCGTGGACTGGAAAACCCACGCCAAGGTTTCGATGGTGGTGCGCCGGGAAGACGATGCCTATCGCACGTACTGCCATTTCGGCACCGGCAACTATCACCCGGTAACGGCCAAGATCTATACCGATCTCAGTTACTTCACGGCTGACCCACGGCTGGCGCGCGATGCGGCCAAGCTGTTCAATTTCATCAGTGGCTATGTCGAACCGCAGGGGCTGGAAGGCATTGCGCTGTCGCCGCTGAACATGCGCGAAACGCTGTACCGGCTGATCGACGGGGAAACCGCCAATGCACTGGCGGGCAAACCGGCGGCGATCTGGGCCAAGCTGAATTCCATGACCGACCAGGGCGTGATCGACCGGCTGTACAATGCCAGTCAGGCAGGCGTGGTGGTGGTGCTGGTGGTGCGCGGCATCTGCTGCCTGCGCCCCGGCATTCCCGGCCTGTCGGAAACGATCAGCGTCAAATCGATCATCGGCCGGTTCCTTGAACACAGCCGCATCTGGGCCTTTGGCAACGGCCATGCCTTGCCCGGCCCCGATGCGCTGCTGTATATTTCATCCGCCGACGCGATGAGCCGCAGCATGGCGCGCCGGGTGGAAACGCTGGTGCCGATCCGCAACGAAACGGTTCATGATCAGGTGCTGGAACAGGTGCTGCTGGCCAACCTGCTGGATACGGAGCAGAGCTGGCTGCTCGATGGCGAAGATGGCACCTGGCAACGGGTGGAAAGCGACGGCGACCATGGCTTCAACTGCCACGAATATTTCATGACCAACCCTTCGCTTTCGGGCCGGGGCGGTGCGCTGAAGGACAGCCGCGTGCCCAAGCTTTCGCTGCGAAAGGGTGCGGCATGACCCTGTCGGCGGCCGCACGGCAATATCCCGAAGGCGAACGGCCCGACCGGGCGGTGATCGACATCGGGTCAAACACCGTCCGCATGGTCATCTATTCCGGCCCGGCCCGCGCGCCCGAAGTATGGCTGAACGAAAAGGTCAGCGCACGGTTGGGCCGCGATCTGGCCGCCAGCGGGCGGATGCCGGACAAGGCGATGGACGCCGCACTGGCCGCGCTCGCCCGTTATTTCGTGCTGCTGTCCGATCTGGGCATTGCCGATGTGCAGACCGTGGCCACCGCCGCCGTGCGCGATGCGCAGAACGGCGGCGAATTTCTGGGCCGGGTCCGCGCGATCGGCCTCCATCCCCGGTTGCTCAGCGGCGAAGAAGAAGCCCGCGCCGCGGCCATGGGCGTGATCGGCGCTTTCCCCGGCGCGCAAGGGACCGTGGCCGATCTGGGCGGCGGCAGCCTGGAACTGGTGCAGGTCGATGGCGGCCTGTGCCACGATGGCGTCAGTCTGCCGCTGGGCACCTTGCGCCTGCCCGCCCTGCGCGAAAAGGGCGGCGCTGCTTTCGGCAAGGCGGTGAAACGCGAAATGGGCAAGGCTGGCTGGGCGGCGGCCCACCCCGGCCCGCTTTATCTGGTAGGCGGAACGTGGCGCGCCTTCGCGCTGCACGCCTTGCGCCAGCTCGATTATCCGCTGACCGATCCGCACGGGCTGATCCTGTCGGTGGCAGACGTGCGCGCCGTGGCGGGCAAGCTGGCACAGGCACAAGGCTCCGCATTGGCCAAGCTGCCGGGCGTACCCGCCGCCCGCGCAGCTGTGTTGCCCGATGCCGCCGCAATGCTGGGCGTGATGCTGGATGAATTGCAGCCTGACGGGGTGGTCTTTTCCAGTTGGGGCCTGCGTGAAGGGCTGCTGTTACAGCGCCTTTCGCCCTTGGCCTTGCGGCAGGATCCGCTGCTGGCCGCGATCGGCCATTTCACCGGATCGCGCGGCGGATCGCCCACCCTGGCGACGATGATCGCCGCCTGGACCACCGACATCGCCAACGGCACCGGCGATGGCAGCGAAAGGCTGCGGATGGCGGCGACCATGCTGTCGCTCGCCGCCGCACGGCTGGAACCCAACCTGCGCCCCCGCCATGCCTATGACTGGGCGATGGACAAACGGTGGGTGGCACTGGACCCGGCCGGCCGCGCGCGGATCGCGGCGGCGCTGCTGGGTTCGTGCGGCAAGCCCGCCCTGCCCCCGCAATTGCTGCGGCTGGCGGGGGAAGCTGACCTGCGCGAAGCGGCGGCATGGGGCCTTGCCGTGCGGCTATGCCGCCGGTTGGGCGCAGGCACGCCCGCATCGATGCTGAACAGCGCGCTGAAACGCGAAGACCGGCAACTGGTGCTCTATCTCGATGAAGACCGCGCGCAGCTGGCATCCGATGCGGTGATGTCCGATCTGCGCAATCTGGCGCAATGGATCGGGCTGGAACCGGCAATTCGCTTCGGCAATTATCGCGCCATAGCCGGATCGAACCGCCCGGTAACCGCAGACGCTTGAATCGTAACGGTAAAAAACGCCCAACCGTGCATCTGGCGTGGCGGGTGAATTTGCGCCGCAATCGCAACTGAGCCAAAACAGGGCCTGTCACGGCCAGACCACATGGTCTGGTCGGGCCCTTCCGGGTCGCACCGGAAGCCCTGTCGCCATCGCGGACCCGCCCCCCGGAGCCGCGGTGGCGATTTGCCTTCATGCAGCTGTCAGAACGGGTCCATCGCCTGTTCGCTGAACGGCCGGCGGTCTGCCGGCGGGCTGGCGTGGCGCGGGCGTTGCGGCATCAACACGTCGCCCTTCCACGGCACCTGATCCGCCGCCGTCCACGCGTTGACGTGCAGACGGAAGAATTTCCACCGCCCGTCACGTTTCACCAGCCGGTCATCCCGCGTGCCGATGCCCATCACGAAACTGGTTCCGTAATCGGCGTTCCACTGGATGATCTGGAAGAAGCAGCGCACCCGTGCGCCTTCCGGGCGCGGATCCATGATGAAGTGGTTGATCAGGTGTTGGCGGCCGAACCACCAGTGCTGCCGGTCGTTCCACAGGCTGCGCAGGTTCTGGCGGATGGCATCATGCCCTTCCACCTTGCCCTGCCACAGGTGGTCGAATTCGGCATCGGCGGCAAAGGTGTCGATCACCTGTTCCTCGTCCGCCAGATCCAGCCCCCAGGCATAGCGGGCGTAGAGTTCCTCGATCTCGCCACGATCGTCGGCGGGCATGATTGCGGGCACACCGCCCGGCCAGCAGGTTTCAACCATCATCCAGACTCCCTCGTCAGCTTTTTATGCGGCAGGCTTGCCAGAAGGCGGCGTCACGGTCCAATTTGCCATCAACAAAAATGCAGCGGGTACCGCCCGCTGCGCGAGAGGGATTGCCGATGTCCGAAATCTTCCATCCGTTCGCCAGCTTCGGCTTTCAGAGCAAGATGCCGATGCGCTTCGAGGCCGATGTCCACGATTGCGAAGTGGAAGGCGAAATCCCGGTGGAACTGCAGGGCGCCTATTTCCGCACTGGCGGGGATCGGCAGTATCCGACGCTGGAAGGCGATATCATCCTGAACGGCGATGGCATGGCTTCGGTGTTCCGATTCGACCGGGGCCGCGTCAGTTTCCGCAGCCGTTATGTGCAGACCGAACGGTACAAGCGCGAACGCGAAGCCGGGCGGCGGCTCTATGGCGTCTATCGCAACAAATACACCGACGATGACAGCGTTTCCAACCTGCCCGATCGCGACAACACCGGCAACACCTTCGCCTTCAACCACCACGGCGAACTGTACATGCTGCGCGAAGATTCGCGGCCCCACCTGATGGACCCGCAGACGCTGGAAACGCTGGAAATCGGCGACTTCGGCCCGCTGCAAAGCACCGCGTTGACCGCCCACCCCAAGATCGACCCGGTAACTGGCGAATGGTGGTCATACGGCGTGTTCGCGCGCGGAGAACCGACCACTGACGCCAGCCTGCACGTCTTCGCCGCCGATGGCACGCTGGTGCGCGAAGAATGGTTCCACACGCCTTACCCCGGCCTCAGCCACGATTGGGGCGTAACGCGCGACCATCTGGTGTTCCCGATCATGCCGCTGGTGGCGGACGAGGCGCGGTTGCGGAAGGGCGGCGCGTTTTACGAATACGATCCCGACCTGCCCAGCAAATGGGGCGTGATGCCGCGCGGCGGCAGCGTGGATCAGCTGCGCTGGTTCGACATTCCGGGCCTTGTCATGGGCCATGTGATGAATGCCTTTTCCGAAGGCGATCTGGTGCATGTCGATACCCCGGCCAGCCCCGGCAACTGCTTCTGCTTCTTCAAGGACAAGCACGGCAATTTCCCCGCGCCGCCCGAAACGGTCACCCAGATCATGCGCATCACCTTCGACCTGTCGAAGCCCGATGCCGAAGCGGTGACGCTGCGTCCGCTGGCTGGCGCCTTGGGCGACATGCCCAAGATCGACGATCGCTATGCCATGCAGGATTACCGAATCGGTTACTTTGCTTTTCGTGATTTTCCCAAAATGGGAATAAGCCAGATCGATTGGCAAACCGGCGAACTGCGCCACCACCTGATCCCCGGCGCATCCGCGCAGGAACCGCTGTTCGTCCCGCGCAGTGCCGATGCGGCGGAAGGCGATGGCTTTATTCTGACCGTGGTCGATCGCTTCGCCGAAAAACGCACCGACCTGCTGATCCTGGATGGACGGGATGTCAGCCGCCCGCCGCTGGCCACGATCAAGCTGCCTTTCGCGCTGCCGATGTGTTTCCACGGCAGCTGGATGGCGGACTGATCAGCCCGCCACCCACGCGATAAAGCCTGCCAGCAACCGTTCCACGTCGTCCACATCGCTGCCGATGCTGACGGCCGGCGAAAGGTGGTTGTGGCCGGTCAGGTAATGCAGATCGGGGAAGCGGCCCTTGGCGGTGGTCCATTCCTGCACCAGCTGCGCCGCCTGCCGCTGGAAATCTTCCGGGTCGAATTCCGCCAGCGTGAACAGCAACGGCACCGGGCTTGCCACCAGCCCCGCCATGCTGCTGGCCGGCCCCCAGCCGCGCGGATCGTCACCGTAATACGCGCGGTGGAAATCGTTGGGCTGGCAGGTCTTGGTATCGAAAATGCCGCTCAGCATCACCGCCCCGGCAATGCCGCCGCCGGGTTCCACATGCAGGTGGCGATGCGCGACATAGGCCGCGACATGGGCCGCGCCGGCCGATTGGCCCGCGATCATGATCCGCGCCGGATCGCCGCCATGCGCCGCGACGTTGGCCTTCAGCCAGCGGATCGCCGCGGCGATGTCTTCCGCCCCGGCCGGGAACTGGTGGGCAGGTGCCAGCCGATAGGTCATCGGCACGCCGACAAACCCGTGGCGCGCGGCAAAATCGCCGATGTTGGAATAGAACGGGCTGCCGTCCGTATGCTTGTCCCCCATCACGAAGCCGCCGCCATGGACATACAGCAGCACCGGCGCACCGGCGGTGTCCGCGCGGCGGAAGATATCCAGCCGGTTGCGCGGATCGGGGCCATAGGCGTGATCGCGGGCAACCTGCGTGGCCGGGTCCAGCCCGCGGTTCATGCCTGCGAACAGCGCGTTGGTGCCACCCAGCATGGCCGGGGACAGTTCGCGCCCGAACGTTTCGATCTGCGCGCGCAGGTGCGGGGTCATGGCGTGGTTCCTTCCATCAGCAACACGGGCTTGATCACCTTGCCGCTGTGGGCATCGGCAAAGGCGCGGTCGATTTCGGCAAAGGGGTAGAAACTCAGCATCCGGTCGAACGGGAACCGCCCCTGCCGCCAGTAATCGACCAGTTTGGGAATGAAGATGCCGGGATGGGCATCGCCGCCAAGGATGCCGCGCAACTGCCGCCCGCCAGCCAGCATGCCGAACATCTGCGGCTGCCATTGCCCCAGCGGCGCGGCCACGAAACCGGCGGTGCCGTTCATCGCCAGCGCTTCCAGCGCCAGCGAATGCACCTGTGGCGCATTGGTGGTGTTGAAGGTGAAATCCAGCCCGCGCCCGGTAATCGCGCGCAGCTTGGCCGCCAGATCATCCTCGTCACCCGGCAGAACATCCGTCGCCCCCAGTTCACGCGCCAGTTCCAGCCGTTCGCGGTTGAGATCCACCGCCACGATCCGCCGCGCGCCCACCAGCTTGGCCGCCATGATCGCGGACAGGCCGACCCCGCCCGTGCCGAACACCGCGATCGTATCGCCAAAGCCGACCTTCAGCGCTTCGATCACGCCGCCAGCCCCGGTCACCACGCCGCAGCCCAGCGGCCCCAGCTTTTCCAGCGGCAAGTCCTTGTCCATCTTCACCGCCGTGCGTTCCGGCACGATGGCATGGGTGGCAAAGCTGGACTGGCCGAAGAAATGCGAATGCACCGGCGCCCCATCGCAGGTGAGCGCTGTCGATTGATCCAGCCGCTTGCCGCCAAAACACAGCGGCATCGCCAGATCGCAGTAAGTGGGGCGGCCCGCGCGGCAACTGGGGCATTGCCCGCACGAATTGCCCGACAGGATCACGTGATCGCCCACGGCGAACCCGCGCACGCCTTCGCCCAGTTCCTCCACCACGCCAGCGCCTTCGTGCCCCAGCACGATCGGTTGCGGGGAATGGCGGCCGGGGTGTTCGTGCAGATCGGTGTGGCAGATGCCGGTTGCAACGATGCGAATGCGCATTTCACCGGGGCGCGGGGCTTCCTGTTCCATTTCCACAAGACGCGGCACCGGGCCACTGCCATTGCTGAGCGCCGCGGTGATCTTCATGCGCCTGCCCCCAGATGATGATCGTCCTGAATGTCGGCCACCTTGCCGGTTTGCAGCATCAGGCTCTTGCGGCGCAGGAACCGGCGCAGGCTTTCCGGGCCGATGCGCGGGCTGCCGTAACCGGACCAGCCGAAGCTGTCAGTGCCGAAGGTCCGCAGCTTGGCGAATGTCAGGAAGGTATCGTTGAGGAAAATTCCCCCGGCGTTCAGCCGTATGCCGATCGCTTTCGCTTCCTCCGCCGTGCCGGCGATCACGCTGGCGGTCAGCCCGAACTGCGTATCGTTGGCCAGCCGGATCGCCTCTTCCGCATCGGCATAGGCCATCACCGGGATGCACGGACCAAAGGTTTCGTCCTGCATGATCTGCATCGTGTGATCGACGTGGGTCAGCACGGTGGGCCGCATATACAGGCCGCCGCCGATGTCCTCCACCACGCCGCCGGTCAGCACTTTCGCGCCTTTGGCCGTGGCATCGGCAATATGGCCCAGCACGATGTCCGCCTGCGGGGCAAAGGTGAACGGGCCGATGTGGCCGGCGCGCGGGTTGTCGGCATTCAGGCGGACCGCACTGGCCTTTTCCACCAGCAGCGCGACGAAGGCATCGTGCACGCTTTCATGCACATAGACGCGTTCGACCGAATAACAGACCTGCCCCGTGGCATAGACCGCCCCGCGCAGCACTGCGGTGGCCGCCCGTTCCAGATCGGCGCTGGCGGTGACGATGCACGGATCCTTGCCGCCCAGTTCCAGATTGCACGGGATCAGCCGCTGCGCGCAGGCAACCGCCACCTTGCGCCCGGTGGGCACGGACCCGGTGAAGCAAATCGTATCGCTGTGTGCGATCACCGCCTGCCCGATTTCGCCCGCGCCGGCCACATGATCGAACACCGCCGCCAGTTCGGGCACTTCGCGCACGGTTTCGAACAGCGTGGCAATCACCCGCGGGGTCACTTCGGATGGTTTCAGCAACACCGCGCTGCCCGCGAACAGCGCGGGGATCGCATCCAGCAGCGCCAACATCAACGGCGCGTTCCACGGCGAAATCACCCCCACCAGCGGATAGGCGACCACTTGCGATTCAATCTGCACGCTGGGCATGGAAAAGCTCGCGCCTTCCCACTTCAGCGCCTCGAACGCGCGGGGCGCGTCTTCCAGCCAGCCGCCGATGCCCGCCATGGTGATGAAGCCCTGGACATAGGACGTATGGCAACCGCCAGTATCATCAGCATCGGCATTGCCGATATCCGCCGCACGCGCCTTAACCGCGCCCAGCCAGCGGGCCATGACCGCACACCGCCCTTGCACCCCCAGCGCTTCCCACGCGGGCTGCGCGGCGCGCAAGGCGGCGGCCTTGTCCGCGACTTGCGCCGGGGTGGAAAGCTGCAACACGTGGTCCGCCTGCCCGGTGCGCGGGTTGCGCACGGCCAGCGTGGCGGTGTCGGCATCGGCCATTCAGAATGTCTCCCCTGTTCGTTTTGCCAAGCCTAACCGGCAGGGCGGGCGGCGAACAGGGGGTTTGTTGTCAGATCAACCGTGTGATCAGAAACCGTAACGGAAACCGCCCCAAACCGTCAGCGGCGCGCCAAGATCGATCGACCCGCCCTGATTGCGGGTAAAGACCTGTTCGTCGAACAGGTTTTCCACCCGCGCGACCAGGCTGATCCTATCCACCAGCGGCACCTTGGCGAACAGATCGACCGTGGTGGCGGCTGGCAGAACATCCGTTTGCAGATCGTCTTCGTACTGCGCGCCGACATGGCGCAGGGTTGCGGACACCACGGTGCCGGCGGCCGGGTGCCAGCTGGCGGTGACGCTGCTGGCCCACTTGGGCGTTTGCGCCGGGCGCAGGCCGTTCAGCGCCAGCGCCGCGCCGCTGCTGCGCACGGTCGCGTCTGTCCATGCCAGCGTGGCGTCCAGCGTGAACTGACCCAGTTCCGCGCCCGCTGCCGCTTCCACGCCGCGCGCCTTGATCGCATCGACGTTCTGCCGCTGGCGGGTGTTGGTGGCCACGGTGACATTGGCGACTGCGTTCTTCACGCGGTGGTCGAACGCCGTCAGCGACAGGTGCAGGCCGGTGGCCGGGGTCACATCGATCCCCGCTTCGTATCCTTCCAGCCGTTCGTTCTTCAACGCGGCATTGGCCTGCGTCGTTACCGGGAACACGGTGAAGGGGCGGTACAATTCGTTCAGTGTCGGCAGGCGCAGGCCGCTGTATGCCGCCGCGCGCAGCTTTACCGCGTCGCTCGCCTTGAACAGCGCCCCGCCGCGATAGCTGGTTTCCCACCCCTGCCGCGCGGCATAGGCGGTGTCCTGCGTGGTGACGCCCAGCGCATTGACCGAACGATAATACCCGTCTTCGATGGTGTAGCGATCCGCGCGCAGGCCACCGGTCAGCGTCAGCGCCCCCAGCACCCAATCGTCTTCCGCGAACAGCCCGATGTCGGTGTTGCGGCCACCGGCAAAGCGATGCGCGGTCAGGGCCTTGGTTGTGGCGTTGTAGGCATCTTCCGCCAGATCGCCATCCGACTGGCGGAAATCCGCACCCAGCCGGGCCGTGTGCCCGCCACCGACCGGCGGGCGCAGTTCCAACTTGCCGCCGATGCCGGTGCTGGGAGTGTCCTTCTGGTCCAGCGAACGGTTAAATGTCGTGGAAGAAATTACCACATTGGTGAAATTGCGCCTTTGGGCATAGGCCACTGCATCGACCTGCCACGGCCCCCGGCTGACCAGCCGCGCCGACAGATCCTGCCCTTCGCTGGACGTATCGGCCCCGGCAAAACGCAGCACCCGCGCATCGTTGAAGGCCATGCCGCGCAGCTGCAGTTCCACCGCATCGCCCACCGGCTGCACCAGCCGCGCGCTGGTGGACCAGCTGTTGAAACGCGCGCGCACGGTGGCAGGAACACGCTGGCTTTCGGGCGTGGTATAGAACCCCTGCCCACGGTCCCACCGGCCGCTTACTTCGGCAAAGCCATCGCCGATCTTCGGGGCGACGGTGGCAGAAAGTTCGGCTTCGCTCCGGTTGTCCAACATCGCCTGCGCGCTGAAACCGCCCAGCGTAGCGGCATCGGCGCTTTCCAGTTCGATCGTGCCAGCCAGCGCGCCCGCGCCGAACGGGCCAGATCCGCCACCGCGCGTCACCCGCGCCGATGCCAGCCGTTCCGGCGCCAGCGCGGAAAACGGGATATAACCGAAGAACGGATCCGCCATCGGCACGCCATCCAGCAGCAACTGCGCACGGCTGGTGGCATTGCCGCCCAGCGCCCGCAGCGTCACCCCTTGCGCGCTGGGGTTGGAGGAACGGCTGTCGGACCGGCGGAATTGCTGGAAGCCCGCAACCTTGCCCAGCGCATCTTCGATCCGCCCGGACCCGCTTTGCGTCAGTTCATCGCGCGACACCTCCACCGTGCTGTAAGCGGTGGTGGCCGGCGTCGCGTCCAGCCCGCGCCCGGTAACCACGATCACCGTGGAAGCATCAGCAGTTGCATTTGCAGGTGCTGCGTCCTGCGCTTGCACAGCCGTGGCGGAAAGGGTCAGCAGGGTGGAGGAAAGCAGGGCAGCAGCAAGGCGCATCACGGGGGCACTTTCGATCACTGGTTGCGTTTGTCCGGCGTTTAGCGACACACGCTTGCCCCGTCACCCCCTGTTTGGCACAGGTGGCCAAACAATAAGGGGAATTCGAGGATGCGCATCACCATCGCCGCCGTTGCAGCGGCCCTGCTGGCCACCTGCCCCGCCCACGCGCAGGAGCAGCACAGCATGGCCGTAAAACCCGTCGTTTCGCAGGATCACGCCGCCTTGCTGGCCAGCCCGGACCCGCGCCTGGCCGCCAACAAACAGCTGGTCTATGACATGTACCGGATCCTGTTGCAGGCAGGCATGGCCGATCGCGCGGGCGAGTTCATCGCGGTCGATTATATCCAGCATAACCCCAACGCGGCACAGGGACTGAGCGGTATCGTTGACTATGTCCGATCCACGCGCCCGGTTCGGCCGATCAAGCCCGTGCTCGATCTGCCGCTGATCCACCTGATGGCGGAAGGCGATTATGTGACCACGGCTTTCGTCCGTCCGGAAAAGGACAAGGACGGAAATACCTATTATTCCAGCTGGTTCGACCTCTACCGGATCAAGGATGGCAAGATCGCCGAACATTGGGATCCGATGCTGAAGAGCGATCCCAAGATCGACCCCAACGACAAGCGGCTTTGAGGAAGCGGTGATGAACGGCATGATCGTCCCCGAAAGTTTCCACGCCGACGCCGATACTCTGCCGTGGGCAGATGCCTGGGCCGGCGATCCCGGCATTCGGCTGAAATTGCTGATGGCCGATATCGAGGGCGGCCGCTTTGCCGTGCGCATGGCGTTCCAGCCGGGCGTGCAGGTGTTCCCGCACAAGCATACCGGCGAAGTCCACGCGATCACCCACGCGGGCGAATGGTGGTATCTGGAATATCCCGACAGCCCCACCAACCGCGCGGGATCCTATCTGTTCGAACCGCCCGGCAGCACCCACACGCTGAAAGTGGCCGATGATGCCGCGGGCGAAACCGACGTGATGTTCGTCATCTATGGCGCGATGCTGCATCTGGACGATGCCGGAACCGTGGTGGCCGTGACCGATGCCGAAAGCGTGCTGCGCGAATATGCCGATCTGCTGCGCCAGCAGGGCAAGCCGTTGCCCGCCGCCGTGCCGACGGGCGGTTCCATGACATACCGGCCACTGGCGTGAGCGACGCTTCCTCGATCACGGCTGAACTGGCCGCCTTGCGCGAACTGGTGGCCCGGCAAGGCCGCGAACTGGCGCAGGCCGGGCAACGGCTGGCGCTGGTGGAAGACCGCAACGAAATCGAACGGCTGCAATATGCCTATGGCTATTTCATCGACAACCGGATGTTCCGGGAAATGGCCGACCTGTTCAGTGAAGGCAATTGCTGGATCGAAATCGGCCAGCGCGGGCGATATGTCGGGCGGGAACGCATCCACCAGTTCCTGTTGCAGGTGCTGGGGGACGGGCGCTGGGGCTTGCAGAAGGACGAGGTTATCAACCACGTCCAGCAGCAGCCGATCATCACCATCGCACCGGATCGCAGCCACGCATGGTCGCGCGCGCGGGCGCAGGTGCAGGGCAATTCGCCCCCGGGAACGCCGCATTTCCTGCTGGCGGACGGCATCTATGAAAACGAATATGTCCGCGAAAACGGCCAGTGGAAGATTCTGGGGCTGACCGTCACGATGACGTTCTACACCGCGCTGGAACGGGCGCGGATCTGGTTCCCTTCGGCGCCGCCCAGCGTCGATTTCCCTCCCGATGCGCCCAGCCAGCCGGTCGATGCCGCATTGGGGCGGCAATTCAACCCGTGGCATTTCCGCCATCCTGTGACCGGGCAGGACTTGCCCGTCCCGAATGCCGCCGAAGGCACGGATTGAACCGCCGGTGAGCAGGGCGGGCGAATACGATTACATCATCGTCGGCGCGGGATCGTCCGGCGCGGTGGTGGCCGCGCGGTTGAGCGAAGACCCGGCGATTTCCGTGCTGCTGCTGGAAGCGGGCGGGCGCGACTGGCATCCGTTGCAGCTGATGCCGCTGGCTTTCGCGCGCATGGCTGGCGGGCGCATAGGCACCTATCAGTATCTGTCCGAACCCGAACCGGGCCTTGGCGGGCGACAACTGCCGATCCCGCGCGGGCGGGTGCTGGGCGGCACGTCCAGCATCAACGCCATGATCGCAGTGCGCGGCAACCCCTGCGATTATGACGATTGGGCCGCGCAGGGCTGCACCGGGTGGAGCCATGCCGATGTGCTGCCGCTGTTCCGCCGGCTGGAAAGCCACTGGGCCGGCGCGAGCGAATACCACGGCGGCGATGGGCCGGTGCACATCACCCCCATGGCCGGGCCGGACATGGTGTGGGAACCCTTGCTGGCGGCGGCAGAGGCGGCGGGCGTGCCGTTCTGCGCCGATGCCAATGGCGCGCAGCAGGACGGCATCAGCCGGATGGAATCCACCGTGCAGGACGGGCGGCGGTGCAGTTCCGCCCGCGCTTACCTGCACCCGGCGATGGGCCGCACCAACCTGACCGTGCTGACGGGCGCCCACGCGCAGCGGGTGCTGCTGGACGGCAACCGCGCCACCGGCGTCGAATATGCGCGCGGCGGCAGGCAGCACGTCGCCCACGCCGCGCGCGAAGTGATCCTGTCAGGCGGGGCCTACAATTCCCCGCAATTGCTGATGCTGTCAGGCATCGGCCCGGCGGATCATCTGCGCGAACACGGCGTGGCCGTGCGGCACGATCTGGCAGGCGTGGGGCAGAACCTGGCCGACCACCCCAACATCATCAACGAATATGAACTCGATCAGGATCTGGGCCTGACCCGGCACTTGCGGGTGGACCGGGCCGGGTTGGCAGCGGCGCGATGGTTCCTGCGCGGAGATGGGCCGTTCGCCTATACCGGCACTTGCGCCAATGTCTTTGCCCGCACGGTGGAAGGGCTGGACCGGCCCGACGTGCAGATGATGTGCATGCCCGTCAGCGGCAGCGCCGGGCTGTGGCTGCACCGCCGCGAAGTTCCGCGCCTGTCGGTCCGCACCGGATTCCTGCATCCGAAATCACGCGGGACGGTGCGCCTGCGGTCTGCGGACAGCCGCGACGCGCCGCGCATCACGATCAACATGTTCGCCGAACAAAGCGATCTGGACGCGATGCTGCGGGCGCTGGAATTGAGCCGCAGCATCTATCGCCAGCAGCCGATGGCCGGGCTGATCCGGCGCGAAGTGCTGCCGGGCGCGGATCTCGCCAGCGAGGACGATCTGCGCGCCTATATCCGGGCGAATGCCGGCCACCGCGCCCACCCGGTCGGCACCTGCCGCATGGGGATCGGCGCGGATGCGGTGGTCGATCCGCAGTTGCGGGTGCACGGCATCGCCGGACTGCGGGTGGCCGATGCTTCGATCATGCCCCGGCTGCCGGGCGGCAATACCAACCTGCCGTGCATGATGATCGGCGAAAAAGCCGCCGACATGATCCGCGATCAGGGCTGAACTGCGGCCGCCTCGCTGCCATCGCTCCACCCGAGGCCGAGCGATTTCTGCACCGCGATGTAACTGCCCGTCAGCACCCCGGTTGCCGTTTGCAGCGCCTGCCGCGCTGCCAGCGCCTGCCGATCCGCCTCCAGCATGTCAGTGCGCGCAATGACCCCGGCGGCGTAACGTTGCCGGGTCAGCGCCGCCATCCGCGTGGACGATGCTTCCACCCGCGCAAGGGCGGCGACTGTTTCGCGCTGCTGGCCAAAGCGGGACAGCGAATCTTCCGCATCGCGCAGTGCGGCCAGCACCGTCTGCCGATACTTCGCTTCGGCTTCGTCACGGGTGGCTTCGGCCTGTTCGACCCGGGCGGCATTGCGCCCGAAATCGAGGAAGTTCCAGCTGAGCTGCGGCATCGCGATGGCCGCCAGACTGTCGAACTGGAACAGTTCGGACGGCTTGGTCCCGCCAAGGCCAAGGATGCCCATGAAACTGATCTTCGGATATCGGGCGGCAGCGGCAACGCCGATCCGCGCGCTGGCGGCGGCGATCGTGCGCTCCGCCGCGCGCACATCCGGGCGGCGCTGCAACAAGGCGCCCGGATCGCCCACCGCCACTTGCGCGGGCGGCAGCGGGATGGCGGCAGGCGCTGCCAATTCGGCATCCAGCGCGCCCGGGGCAGCGCCGGTCAGCATGGCCAGCGCATCAAGGTAGATTTCCCGGTCGGTGGTGGCGGTGGCAATATCGGTGCCGGTGCGTTCCAGCGCGATGCGGGCCTGTTCCACCGGCGTGGCGGCGGTGGTGCCGGCGGCATAGCGTTGCTGCGCCACGGCCAGCGCCTGGTGTTGCAGATCGCGCTGCTGGCCAAGCAACACCAGCCGCTGCTGCCGCTCACGCAGGTTGACGTAAGCCTGCGCCACATCGGCCGTCAGCTGCACTTGCGCGTCGGCCACGCTCGCCTGCGCCGCCGCGGCCTGCGCATCGGCCGCTTCGACAGAGCGGCGCTGGCCACCGGCAAACTCCAGTTCCCAATTGGCTGTCAGCCCCAGATTGAGGAAGTCGAACGAAGTGCCGTCGCTCGCCCCGCTGGATTTGCCGCCAAGGTCCACGCCGGGCAGTTCGGCATGGGCGTAGATGGCCGAGGCGGAGGCTTGCGGCAGGCGGTTGGCGCGGTTCAGCCGCACCGATGCGCGGGCCTGCCGCACGCGGGCCTCTGCCGCCGCGACCGATGGGCTGGCTTGCAAGGCGCGCGTTTCCAGATCGTTCAGCGCCGGATCGGCCAGCGCCGTCCACCACGAGGCCACGCCCGGTTCCGTGGCCTGAACGCTCTGCTGTCCGCGTACGAACTGCGCGCCGGGGGCAGCCACGCTGCCCAGCGCGGGCGGCCCGGCATAATCCGGCCCGGCGGTGCAGGCACCAAGCAGCAGCAGTGCGGTTGCAGCGGCGAAGGGGGAAGCGCGCATGGGTTGCCTCAATGCATGGGGGCCAGCTGCCCCTTGGGCAGTGGACGAAGGAACAGGACCAGCGGCAGGATGCAAATGATGCCCACGGCCAGCGTCCAGAACAGGTCGCTGTATGTCATCACCAGCGCCTGCAACTGGATTTGCCCGTTGAGCATGCGGAGCGCCGCTTCCGGGCTGCCAAGGCCGTGGGCCAGCGCGCCCAGATAGGCCTGCGTATCGGGGGAATTGGCCGCCACCATTTCTTCCAGCCGCCGCGAATGCAGCCAGTTGCGCTGTTCCTGCACCGTCGCCAGCAATGCCAGCCCGATCGACCCGCCAAGGTTGCGCGCGGCATTGAACAGGCCCGATGCATCGGCGGCAAGGCTGGGCGGGACAGACCGGATTGCTGCCTGGTTGAGGAACAGCATCACGAAGATCTGCCCCACCCCGCGCAGCAGCTGGCTATCGGTGAAATCGGAACCGGTGGCATTGATCGTCAGGTCACGGTCCACCCAGCAGCTGAGCGCCATGATCATCAGCCCGAAACCGACCGCCACGCGCACGTCCAGATGCTTCATCAGCAGCGGCGTCAGCGGCATCAGCATCATGCTGGGAATGCCCGCAAGCAGCACCACGTGGCCTGCCTGCAAGGCATCGTAACTGGCCACCACCGCCAGAAACTGCGGGATCACGAATGCGGTGCCATACAGCACCATGCCCAGCGCCAGCCCCATGATGACCACGCTGCCGAACTGCCGGTCCAGCAGCAGCCGCAGGCGGATCACCGGCTTTTTCGCCAGCATCTGCCCGGCCAGCAACAGGCCGAACCCCGCCAGCGACATCATCGTCAGCTTGATGATTTCGGCGGAATCGAACCACTGTTCGCGCTGGCCTTCTTCCAGCACCACCGTCATCCCGCCCAGCCCCAGCGCCAGCCCGGCGATGCCCAGCCAGTCGGCATTGCGCAATTCGTCCAGCTTGGGCCGTTCGTAAGGCAGGCCCAGCAACAGCAGCAGCACCAGAATGGCGCAGACCGGCAGGTTGATGAAAAAGGCATAGTGCCAGCTGAGGTTGATCGTCAGCCAGCCCCCCAGCAACGGCCCCACCAGCGGGCCAAGGATGGCGGTAACCCCGAACAGCGCGGTGCCGATCGGTTGCTGCGCCGGAGGTAAGCGGGTGGCGATGATGGTGAAGGCAGTGGGGATCAGCACCCCGCCGGTAAAGCCCTGCCCCGCCCGCCCGATGATCATCGAAGTCAGGTTGGTGGAAATGCCGCACAGCACCGAAAAGAAGGTGAAGGCGCAGGATGCCACCAGCAACAACGTGCGCAGACCCAGCAGCCGTTCCAGCCACGCGCTGAGCGGGATGACGACGATTTCCGCCACCAGATAGGCCGTGGCGATCCACGTCCCTTCGGCCGGGGTGGCGCCGATTTCACCCTGAATGGTGGGCAGCGACGAATTGACGATGGAGATGTCGAGCGTGGCCAGCAGCGCGCCAAGGCTGCCGGCGAACACCGCCAGCCACGCGGTCAGGTCCGCCTTCTGGGGCGCTGCGGGTGCAGCGTGGGCGGCGGCGACGGTCACTTGCCGGCCCGCTGGCGCGCGGCCTCCTCCTGTTCGATACGCTGACGATCGTTGCGCGCGGCGCGGGTATCCACGGTCACTTCCACCGACATCCCCGGCACCAGCAATTGCCGTGCCAGCGGCCCTGCGGCGAGCGAGATGCGCACCGGAACGCGCTGCACGATCTTGGTGAAATTACCGGTGGCGTTCTGCGGCGGCAGGATGGAGAATTCCGCCCCGGTGCCGGGTGAAACGCTTTCCACCTTGCCGTGCAGTTCCACGCCGTCCAGCGCATCGACCACGATCGTCACCGGCTGGCCCGGCCGCATCAGCGCCAGTTGCGTTTCCTTGAAATTGGCTTCGACATACATCTGTTCGACCGGCACCACCGACAGCAGCCGCGTGCCCGGTTGCACCAGTTGCCCGGCCTGCACTGTCTTGCTGGCCACCCGGCCCGCCACCGGCGCGCGCAGCAGGGTGGAACCCAGGTTCACTTGCACCGCATCCAGTTGCGCCTGCGCCACGCGCGCCTGCGACTGCGCCTGATCGACCTGGCTCTGCAAGGTGGCCCCCTTGCGCTGGGCCGCAAGCAGGGCCGCACCGGCATTGTTCACCTGCGCCTGCGCCTGCCGTTCCTGATTGCGCAATTGCGCCAGCCGTTCGCGCGGTTCGGCCCCGCTTTCGGCCAGCGGGGCATAGCGCGCGGTTTCTGCCTGTGCGAACGCCAGCGTGCTTTGCGCGGCGGCGAGCTGCGCGCGGGCCTGTTCAACCCCGGCCTGCTGTTCACCGATCTGCGCGCGCACGCCTTGCGCGCTGGTCCGGGCAACATCGATCTGGGCGCTGACCTGCGCTGCCTGCGCGCGGTATTCGCGCGGATCGATCTGCACCAGCGGCTGCCCGGCGCGGACGGTTTCGTTATCGGTCACCAGCACCTTTTCGACATAACCGCCGATCTTGGGCGCGATGGTGACCGTATCGCTCTGGATATAGGCGTTGTCGGTGGACTGGAAATATCGGCCATAGGACTGATAGCGGGCAAACCACGCCCCGCCGGCCAGCGCGGCCAAGCCCAGCACCGTCAGCACGATCCGTCCGGCCCGCTTGCGCTTGCCCCCGTTTTCGGTGGCGGAATTGTCGATCACGTCATCATCGGTCGATGCGCCTGCGGTTTCCGCCATGATTCGGCTGCCCTTATGCGATTTTGACTTCCTGTTGCCCGGAAATGGTGGCATCGAAAGTCAAATGCAACCATTTATTGAGGTGCCTCACCAAATGGTCGATCAGGACCATATTGCGAGCTGTTTTGGCGGGGTTTTCCTGCGCCTCACCCGCCTGCTCGACCGCCGCATGGCGCGGCAGGGCGCTTCGCTCGCGCGGACCAAGGTGCTGCTGCTGATCCGTCGCCAAGGGGGTTCACTAAAGGCCGCCGACATCGCGGAAATGTTCAGCCTCGCCCCGCGCACGGTGACAGACACGCTTGACGGGATGGAGCGGCAGGGCCTGATCCGCCGCGAACCCGACGCGCATGATCGCCGGGTAAAACGCATTCTGCTGACCGATGCGGGATCGGACGCACTATCCGCCACCGAACCCATGCGGCGCGAACTGATCGGGCAGGTCATCGGCGCGCTGACCGAAACGGAACAGCAGGAATTTTCGCGCCTGCTCGACAAACTGGAAGATGCGCTGGCGCAAACCGAAGCCGACGAAGCAATCGGCTGACACCTGCGGTCAGCCGGCTTGCGGCGCACTTTCCGCCCGCACCAGCCGCTCCACCAGCCGGTTGAACAGCGTCACCCCGCGATCATGCGCGGTCGGCATGATCGGTGCATCAGGATTGCGATCGATCACGCGCTGCTGCGCTTCGATCATCACCTTGTCTTCGCCAAAGGCCTGATCCGCCATCGCCATCATCCCGTCGCGCATCGCTTTGTCGCCATGGCGGCGATGCGGCCCCCACGAAAAGAAATACCGCGAGGTGGTGTCCGTGGTCGGCGTCACTGCCTGACTGGTGAAGTTAAGCCCGGCAATCGCCTCAGCCGGATCGGGTGCCTGATGCCCCAGCCGTTCCGCCGTGCCGGCGGGATAGTTGGCGCTCCACATCAGCAGCACGCCGGGCAGCAGGAAGTCATAACTCTGCCAGCTGTCCACCGGCTCTGCCGATTTGCGCATGCTGGCGCCCAGCGTGCCCACGATCCAGCGTTCGAACCGCACGCCACGATCCAGCGCCGTGACCTTGGGCTGCGACCGGGCGAATTCCGGCCCGGCCCCGAAGCTGGCCGCATGGACATAGCTGAGGTGGCTGAAATCCAGCAGGTTGTCGTTGATCAGCCGCGCCTCTGCCGCATAGTCGAGATACCCGCTGCCGAGCAGGTAATCCGGGTGATCGAAGCCGACTGCGGGCGGGATCAGCGCGGGATCTGCCTGCGCCGGATCGCCCATCCACACCCACACCCAGCTGTGCCGTTCCACCACCGGGAAACCGGCGACGCGGGCCTTGGGCGGGATGATGTCCTGCCCAGGAATTTCGACACAGGCGCCGCCCGCATCGAACAGCAGCCCGTGGTACATGCAGCGCAAGCGACCGTTTTCGCACCGGCCAAGCGAAAGGGGGGCGTGGCGATGGACGCAGCGGTCTTCCAGCGCGGAAATCACCCCGCCCGAACGCCACAGCACGATCGCCTGCGACAGGATTTCGACCGCCAGCGGCCGGTCTTCCGGCACGTCATGTCCCCATGCGGCGACATACCATGCGTTGCGGACATATCCCATCGCGTGCCCTTCCCTTCAGCGTGGCTTCACGCCCCGATCACACATCTTCGATCCCCCCGATCACACCCGGGCAGGCGTTCCGTCGAGCAGGATGGTCTTGGTTTCGACATAGGACCACAGCCCTTCTTCCCCGCCTTCGCGGCCAAGGCCGGACTGCTTGAACCCGCCGAACGGCGCGTTCCATTCCATGCGCATCCCGTTCTGGCCCATCACCCCGGTGCGAACCCGGCGGCTGATGTCGTAAGCGGCCTGCACATCGTTGGTGAAGACGCTGCCGTTCAGGCCGAAGTTGCTGTCGTTGGCGATGCGGATCGCGTGTTCTTCATCGTCTGCCGGGATCAGGCACAGCACCGGGCCGAAGATTTCTTCCTGCGCGATGCGGCTGGCGTTATCGACATTGGCGAACAGGGTGGGTTCCATGAAGTAGCCCTTGTTCATCTGCGCCGGGCGCTGGCCACCGGTGACAAGGTCCGCCCCGCCGCGCTTGCCTTCTTCGATATACATTTCCACCCGTTCCAGCTGGCGCTTCATCGCCAGCGGGCCAAGCTGCGTGTCAGGATCTTCGCTGTTGCCGATCTTCACGCCTTTCATCACCCCGGCGATGGCATCGGCCAGTTCGTCATGCCGCGCCCGGGGCACGATGGCGCGGCTGAGCATCGCGCAGACCTGCCCGCTCATCACGGTGATGGTGTTGCCAAGAATCGCGGCGGCGGCCTCGATCGGGAAATCGTCGCGGATGATCGCCGCGCTCTTGCCGCCCAGTTCCAGCGTGCAGCGCGCGATGCGGCTGCCGCAGACTTCGGCGATGCGCTTGCCCGCCACGGTCGATCCGGTGAAGGTGACCTTGTCGATACCGGGGTTGTTGACCAGGTGATCCGACGCATCACGGTGCCCGGTGACGAGGTTGACCGTGCCTGCCGGCAGGCCCGCGGCTTCGGCCGCTTCAGCGATGATATAGGCTTCCAGCGGGGTTTCGGGCGAAGGCTTCATCACCACGCTGCACCCGGCGACCAGTGCATAGAACACCTTGTTGGCCATGATCGCGAACGGGCCGTTCCACGGCGCGATGGCGGCCACGACGCCCACCGGTTCGCGCGCGACGATGACGGTATCCACCGCCATGCCCTTGCTGACCTTTTCCCATTCGAAGGTATTGCCCAGCGCCGCAATGCCGCGCAGGCCCATCACCGCGCCGCCGTGCATCATCGGCGCAAAGCTGGCCAGCCCGCCGACCTGCGCCGTCCACGCCGCCGCCAGTTCGCCCACGCGGGCTTCCAGCTGATCGACCATCTGCATCAGCTTGGCGCCACGTTCCGCCGGCGGGGTGGTGGCCCAAGGGCCGTTGTCGAACGCTTCGCGGGCAGCAGCGACTGCCCGGTCCATGTCCGCATCACCGGCTTCGGCCACGCGTGCGACAACCTCTTCACTGTTCGGGTTGACGATTTCGATCGTGCCCGTGCCGAGCGGAGCAACCCACTCGCCGCCGATGAAAAGCTTGTCCGGGTGCCGGATGGTCACGCCATTGGGGGTCATTGGTTATCTCCTGGAAAATGGATGGGCCGTGTCCGGCTTAAAAGTTCGACATGATGGTAAGTGCCCGGCTGTCGAGCGGCTTGCCCGCAGCTTTCATCTGCGTTTCGCGCTGATGCAGGGCGGCTTGCTGGGTGATCAGCCAGGCATGGATCGCCTTGACCTGATCGGGTTTCAGCAGATCGTCCCAGCGGGGCATGCCATTGGGCTGGAACAGCCCGTTCAGCACGATCTGGTCGAATGCCTCGTGCGTGCCGGGGCTCATCCGCCGCAAGTCCGGCAGCGGCGCGCGCGGCTGGTTGGAATGGCAGATGCTGCAATGCTGGGTGAACAGCGTGCCACCGCTGGCGATCATCTGCGGGGTGACGCCGGGCAATTGCGGCGGCGCAGCCGGGGCCACTTCGATCGGCCGCAGGTTAGCCGGGACCGGGGTTTCCCCGCCCCCGATGCGGAACACCAGCAGGCGGTTGGCATTGCCCTTGGCATAGGCAGCGGAATAAGGCGGGACAAAGCCCCAGCCACCACCGCCCCAGCCGGCCTGCACCGCCACATATTGCACGCCCTTGACCCGATAGGTCATCGGCGCGGCAAGGATGGATGTGCCGGTGTCGATCACCTTCAGCACCTTGCCGGTGTCCGCATCGCGCACCACCAGCTTGCCAGCCAGCGTGCCGTGGATCACCAGCCCCGATCCGGTTGCCAGCACGCCTGCACGATCCTGCCACCCGTCATAAGGAGCGGCCCACTTGGTCTTGCCGGTCAACGGATCGATCGCGCGGATTTCGCTGCTGTAAGGTTTGTCGACCACCTGTTGCCATTGCGGCAGGGCCTTGATCGCGGCCTGCATCGGCGGCGGCAGCGTGGCAGCGGCTTCCTGCAAGTCAGCCGTGAAGATCAGCGCAGCCGAAACGTTGAGGAACTTCGGCGTGTGCGCCGGTTTTTCCAGCCCCGGCGGGACGAACATCAGGTTGCCCATGTCCACCACCGGCGCGAAATAGGTGTTGCGGGTGGGATCATAGGCAGCCGGATGCCAGTTGCGCGCGCCCGAACTGGCCGGGAACACGATTTTCGGCCCGTTGGCATAGTCCGAATATTCGGGCGTCAGCTTGGGCTTGCCGGTCTGCAAGTCCCAACCCGATGCCCAGCTGGTGCGGACCATCGCATTGGCGGCGAGCGGCTTGCCGGTTTCGCGATCGATCACGAAGAAGAAGCCGTTCTTGGGCGTATGCAGGATGACGGGGCGATCCTTCCCGCCCACTTTCATCTGCGCCAGCACCATCGGCGCGGTGGCGGTCAGATCCCAGCTGTCCTGCGGGGTTTCCTGGAAATGCCACTTCATCTGCCCCGTTGCGCGATCCAGCGCGACGACGGAATCGAGATAGAGGTTGTCCCCACCCTTGGGGGACCGGGTGTGCAGCGGGTACGGCCCGCCGTTGCCGGTGCCGATGATAACCTGATCGAACTGCGGATCGTAACTGATCGCGTCCCACACCGTGCCGCCGCCACCGATGTCCCACCGGCTCTTGGGATCCCAGGTCTTCAGCGCATCTTCCAGCGCCTGCGTTTCCTGCGGGCCATCGGCCGGATCATGGGGGATGGTATAGAACCGCCAGACCAGCTTGCCGGTGGCCGTGTCATAGGCGCTGACATAGCCGCGCGTGTCATATTCCGCGCCGGCGTTGCCGATGATCACCAGATTGCCCGCCACTTCGGGCGCGCCGGTGCTGGTATAACCGCGCGCGTGATCGACGATGGTGTCGGTCTTCCACGCCACCGCGCCGGTTTTCGCATCCAGCGCATAGAGCACGCCGTCCAGCGCACCGACGAACACCTTGCCCTGATGCAGCTGCACCCCGCGATTGGCCTGATCGCAGCAGGCGGACCGGGCGGACTGCATGTCCACTTGCGGCGTGAAGGTCCACAGCGGCTTACCGCTGGCGGCATCCAAGGCATAGACGCGGCCAAGGTTGCCCGACGTGTACATCACGCCGTCCACCACCACCGGGGTCGCTTCCTGCACGCGGGCGGTGCCCAGATCGTACTGCCACGCGAAACCAAGCTGCGCGGCGTTGTCCTTGTTGATGTCGGTCAGGCGTGAAAAGTGGCTGCCCGCCCAATCGCCGCCGGGGTTGTCCCAGTTGTCGCCCGCACCATAGACCGACGTATCGACGACCGGCTTGGGATCATCGCGGACCGAACAGGAAGCCAGCGCCAGCAGCGCAGCGCCCGAAACGGCCAGTCTGGCAAGCAGCGCGCTCATTTCGGCCACGCACCCTGATACTGTTCCAGCACGCTGTGCAAGGATCGCGGCGCACGGCCGGTAATGCGTTCGACATCGCCTGATTGCACGGCGAAGAAGCCTTCGCGGATCGATTCCCCGAAAGTGACCATGCCTTCGCTGGCCCACGGGATCGGCCCATCCGGCACCACGTCCGATGCCTTGCGCGGCACGCCCAGCGAATCGAAATACTGGTACATGCCTTCATCATCGACATGCTGCAGATCG
>JBDLVD010000004.1:0-49931 GCA_039804965.1 Pseudomonadota bacterium | reverse complement strand
TCCAGCGCCGTGCGGCTGGCCCCGGCAGCGATCAGCCACGGCAGCCTGGTGGTGCGGATCGAGGAGAACCCCTCCGTCATCCAGCCTGCGCCGTTCAGCAAGGGGCAGACCGCCACGCAGCAGGACAGCACGATCACCGCCGACCAGCCCGAAGCCCATGTCGCGTTGTTCCAGCCGGGCGCCAGCCTTGCCGAACTGGTCGACGCGCTGAACCTGCTGGGCACCAGCCCGGCCGATCTGGTCGCCATCCTCGAAGCCTTGAAACAGGCCGGTTCGCTGAAAGCGGAAATGGTGGTGATATGACCATGCCGACCGCCCTTTCCGCCCCCCTTCCATCGGCGCCGGTGGCACTGTCCACCGCGCCTGCGGGCAAATCGCAGCGCGAACAGCTGGCCGGTGCGGCGCGGCAGTTCGAAGCGATCTTCCTGCGCCAGATGCTGTCGACCGCACGCAGTGCGGATTTCGGCGGTAACGACCTTTTCGGCGGCCAAGGCGAAGATACCTTCACCGAAATGCGCGATGCCCGTTTTGCCGAACTGGCATCGCAGACAGGCGCGCTGGGGATGGCGGCCAACATCGAAAAGCAGCTGGCCCGCTTCGTCGGACCGGAGGCCTAGGCCATGGCATCCGATCTCCTCGCCATTGCCGCCAGCGGCGCCCGCGCGGCGCGCGGCGCACTGGATGTCACGGCGCAGAACATCGCCAATGCCGCCAGCGACGGCTATGTCCGCCGCACCGCGCGGATGGAAGAAGTGTCCGCTGCTGGCGGGCAGATGCGGATGGGCGACCTGTCGCTGTCAGGCGTCCGCATCAGCGGCATCCAGCGCAACGCGGACATGTTCCGCCAGTCCGAAGTGCGCCGCACCACGGCGGACAGCAGCCGCGGCGCGGCCGAACTGGCCGGGTTGCAGAACGTGCAGGCCGCGGTCGAACAATCGGGCGTCTATTCCGCAGTCGTGGGTTTCGAAGCATCGTTGCAGGCATTGACCGCCGATCCGGTGGACCCTGCCATGCGGGCCGAAGTGATCGCCAGCGCGCAGGCGATGACCAACAAGTTCAACATCGCCGCCGGCAGCCTTGATTCCGCAGGCGAAGGCTTGCGTTTCAACGCACAGGCAGGCGTGGATCAGGCCAATGTCTATGGCGGGGAACTGGCACGGCTGAACCTGCGGATCGGCCGCGCCGGGGCCGACAGCAGCGACCGCGCGACCTTGCTGGACCAGCGCGACCTGCTGCTGGGCAAACTTTCCGACATTGCCGATATTTCCACCAGCTTCGGCCCCGATGGTTCGGTCCGGGTGGGCCTTGGCGCTGGCGGGGCGACCGATTTCGTCACCGGCGGCACTGCCGCCACGCTGACCATGGCCACGGCCACCGACGGGACGGTGTCGTTCCAGGCGGGCGGCAATGCCTTCACCCCCAGCGGCGGCTTGTTGGCCGGCAGCGCCAATGCCCTGGTCGAAGTGGCCGGCACGCTGGGCCAGCTCGATACCCTTGCCGACAGCATGGCCGCCGCTTTCAACACCGTGCAAACCGGCGGCATCACGCCTGCCGGATCACCGGGGCAGCCGCTGTTCAGCGGCAGTGGCGCAGGCGGCATCACCACCGCGCTGACCGATGGCGCCATGCTCGCCACCGCTCCCGCCGGTGCCGCGATCGGCAGCCGCGATGCCAGCAACCTTGCCGCCATGCGGCAGGCACTGGAAAGCGGCGGCACGGCCAGCGGGGTCAACCGCCTGCTGTTCGACGTATCGAGCAAGGTGGCCGGACGCGAAGTGACGCAAGGCGCGCTGGACGCGATCGCATCTTCGGCCAGCGTGGCGCTGGAAGAACAGGCCGGTGTCGATCTGGATACCGAAGCGGCCAACCTGATCCGGTTCCAGCAGGCGTTTCAGGCCAGCGGCCGGGCGATGCAGGTGGCCAGCACCATTTTCGACACCCTGCTGGGGATTAAATAGCCATGATTTCCTTGAGCACCGGGGCCTTTTACGAACGCGCCAGCCGCCAGATGGGCGATCTGCGCGCACAGGCGACCACGCTGCAACAGCAGATCGGCACGGGCAAGCGGCTCGACCGGTCGTCCGACGATCCGGTTGCCGCCGCCCGGATGCGCACACTGGAACGCACGCAGCGGATGGCCGGGATCGACCAGCAGAATTCTGCCAGCGCCAACACCGACCTGCAATTGACCGACACCGCGCTCGGCTCCGTCGCGGATCTGATCGTGCGGGCGAAGGAACTGGCCACGCAAGCCGCCAATGGCACGCTGAACAACAGCCAGCGCGCGTCGATCGGGCTGGAGGTGCAAGGGCTGGCCGACAACCTGCTGGCCATCGCCAACACCCGCAACGGCGCGGGCCACGCGCTGTTCGGCGGGCAGGCGGCGGGCGATGCCTACAGCAAGACCGGCGGCACCGTCGGCTATGACGGCACCACCGCGCTGGACACCATCGATCTTGGCGACGGGCAGACCGTGCTGCCGGGGATGGTCGGGCCGGACGCCTTTTCGTTCACCGTCGGCGCTTCTTCCACCGACCTGTTCGCGGTGCTGGGCGGGCTGGCAACGGCCTTGCAGGGCGGCGCTTCCGATCCCGCGCAGTCTGCCCGCGATGCGATGGGCGCGCTCGATGCCGGGCTGGACAAGGTCACCACCGCGCAAACGGTGGTGGGCGCGCGGATGGGCTGGATCGAACTGATGGACGATCGCCGCACGCAAATGAGCGAAATGGTCACCACCGAACAGGCCAGCACCGGCGGCGCGGATATCGCCGCCAGCATGACCCGGCTGCAGGAAATGATGACCGTGCTGCAAGCCAGCCAGGCCAGCTTCGTCAAGCTCGCCAACCTTTCGCTGTTCAACGAAATCCGCTGAGGCGGCCAACTGTAAGGAATGATTGGCCATGTATGCGGCAATCGGAATAGTCATCCTGCTGGTCATGGTGTTTGGCGGTTTCGCCATCACCGGCGGCGCGCTGGGCCCGGTGATGGAGGCCATCCCGCACGAAATGCTGATTATCGGCGGCGCGGCGCTGGGCGCGATCGTGGCCGGCAATTCGCTGCACGGGATCAAGGCCATTGGCGGCAGTTTCGGCAAGATCTTCAAGGGGCCGATGCACACCAAGCAGGATCACATCGACGCCATCGCGCTGACCACCAAGCTGATGAAGCTGCTGCGGTCCGAAGGGCCGGTGGCGCTGGAAAGCCACGTGCAGGAACCGCAGAATTCCACCCTGTTCGCGGAATATCCGCGGCTGCTGACCAACAAGCCGCTGGTTTCGCTGATCTGCGACACCCTGACGCTGATCGTG
Source organism: Pseudomonadota bacterium (assembly GCA_039804965.1). Classification (GTDB taxonomy): domain Bacteria; phylum Pseudomonadota; class Alphaproteobacteria; order Sphingomonadales; family Sphingomonadaceae; genus Croceibacterium_C. The sequence continues at coordinate 46,623 of JBDLVD010000004.1, read as the reverse complement.
GTCAGTTCCGGCACGCTGGAAACCCACGCGGTGGAAGAAGTGATGGATAATGCCATGAAGACGCATTTCCACGAACTGCACGAACCGCAGCACGCCTTGCAGAACCTGGCCGACGCACTGCCCGCACTGGGCATCGTGGCCGCCGTGCTGGGCGTGGTGAAGACCATGGGATCGATCGATCAGCCGCCAAGCGTGCTGGGCGGGATGATCGGTTCCGCGCTGGTCGGCACCTTCATGGGGGTGCTGCTGGCTTACGGTATTGTCGCCCCGCTGGCCGGGCGGCTGAAGCAGGTGCTGGAAGCCGACGAACAGATCTTCAACGCGGTTAAGCAGATCATCATCGCGTCGTTGCGCGGTTATCCGCAGCCGCTGGTGGTGGAAAGCGCCCGGTCCAGTCTGGGCCACGACGTGCGCCCGGGCCTGTCCGAACTGCTCGACAGCCTGCGGGGCCGCTGACATGGCCGCAGCTGCACGCGGGAAAGCCGAACTGCCCGCCCCGATTATCGTCAAGAAGATCACTGTCGTTGCCGGCGGCCACCACGGCGGCGCGTGGAAAGTCGCCTATGCCGATTTCGTGACCGCGATGATGGCGTTCTTCCTGCTGCTGTGGCTGCTGGGCGCCACCACCGAAAAACAGCGCAAGGGGCTGGCCGATTACTTCACCCCCACGCTGGTCAAGACCCGCGAACAAAGCGCCGGTTCGGCCGAAGGGCTGCTGGGGGGATCATCTTTAACCGATGCAGACAATTATCCACATAAAGCAAGCCAAACTGGCACAAAATCACTGACGGTCCCGCGCGATGCCAAGGGCGGGCCGAAGGAAGGCGGCGAACGCGTGAAGCGGATGCAGGAACGCCTGAAGGAAAAGGTGGAAGCCAGCGAAAAGCTGCGCCGCCTGATGCGGCAGGTGCGGATGATCGATACCACCGAAGGGATAAGGATCGATCTGGTCGACGATGCCGATTTTTCGATGTTCACGCTCGGCACCACGATGCTGACGCCCGATGCCACGGCGCTGATTGGCGCGATTGCCTCCACCGTGGGCGAAGAAGGCGGCGGATTGACCATTCGCGGCCATACCGATGCGCTGCCGTGGAAAAGCGGTATCCGCACCAACAACTGGTCGCTGTCAGCAGGGCGGGCAGAGGCAACGCGGCAGGCGCTGATGCGCGGCGGCATCGCCGAATCCCGCTTCCGCCGGATCGAAGGCGTGGCCGACCGCGAACTGTTGCTGAAGGATCAGCCGCAAGACCCGCGCAACCGGCGGATTTCGATCCTGATTACGAGCTGAGCGGAGCCGCCGTGGGTGCCGCCTGCGCGCCCGTCAGCTTCAGGGCCAGCGCTTCCGCCACCCGGATACCATCCACTGCGGCGGACAGAATGCCGCCGGCATAGCCTGCGCCTTCGCCCGCCGGATACAGGCCAGCCGTGTTCAAGCTTTCGCAGTCTTTCCCGCGGGTGATGCGGATGGGGGATGACGTGCGCGATTCCACGCCGGTCAACACCACATCCGGGTGATCATAACCCGGCAACTGGCGGCCGAACACCGGCAGAGCTTCGCGAATGGCCTCGGTCACGAAATCGGGCAGGCACTGCGCCAGGTCGGTCATCTTCACACCCGGGCGGTATGACGGATCGACCTGCCCCAGCTGCGCCGATGGCTTGCCCGCCAGAAAATCCCCCAGCCGCTGCGCCGGGGCGGAATAGTCCGAACCGCCCGCGACAAAGGCCAGCGATTCCCAATGCCGCTGGAACGCGATGCCGGCCAGCGGGCCGCCGGGGTAATCGCGTTCGGGGTTGATATCGACCACCAGCCCGGAATTGGCGTTGCGTTCCGCCCGCGAATACTGGCTCATCCCGTTGGTGACGACGCGGCCTTCTTCCGATGTCGCAGCCACCACGGTGCCGCCGGGGCACATGCAAAAACTGTAGGCGGTGCGCCCGTTGGAACAGCCGTGCGACAGGCTGTAGGCCGCCGCGCCCAGAATCTTGTTGCCGGCGCTGGGGCCATACCGGGCCTTGTCTATCCAGCTTTGCGGGTGTTCGATCCGCACGCCGATGGCGAACGGCTTGGCTTCCACGAACACGCCGCGATCGTGCAGCACCTGAAAGGTATCGCGCGCGCTGTGGCCCACGGCCATGATCACCTGCGATGCCGGCAGATATTCGCCATTGCTCAGGTGCAGGCCGCGCATGGCCCGGCTGCCGTCTGCCGCCGTGGCGATGTCGAAATCGTCCACCCGGGTCTGGAACCGGTATTCACCGCCCAGCGCTTCGATCGTTTCGCGGATGCTCATCACCATCGTCACCAGGCGGAAGGTGCCGATGTGCGGGTGGGCTTCCGTCAAGATTTCGGCGGGCGCGCCAGCCTTGACGAATTCGGTCAGCACCTTGCGCCCCAGATGGCGCGGATCCTTGATCCGGCTGTACAGCTTGCCGTCGGAAAAGGTGCCGGCCCCGCCTTCACCGAACTGGGCATTGGATTCTGTATCCAGCACCCCGCGCCGCCACAGACCCCAGGTATCCTTGGTCCGTTCGCGCACGGCCTTGCCGCGTTCGATGATGATCGGGCGCAGGCCCATCTGCGCCAGCACCAGCGCCGCTAGCAGGCCGCATGGCCCCGTACCGATCACCACCGGGCGCGGGCCGGAATAGCCGCTGATGGCAGGCGCGACGAAGCGGTATGCGGTATCGGGCGTGGGCCGCACGTGCGGATCGCCCGCCAGCCGCGCCAGCACGCCCGCTTCATCGGTCAGTTCCACGTCCAGCGCATAGACCAGCTTGATCGCGGTCTTCTTGCGCGCATCGCTGCCCCGGCGAAAAATGGTAAAGCGCACCAGATCATCCGCCGCGATGCCCAGCCGTTCGCAAATGGCAGGCGCGATGGCGGCGGCATCATGATCGAGCGGAAGGGCAATGTCTGTCAGGCGAAGCATGGCGCCGCCCATACTGGCAATGGCCGCCTTGCGCCATGCCCGGCTTGTCCCGCCCGAAAAGGAAGGAGGCCCGGCACCTTGCGATGCCGGACCCCGGAACCTGAAAAAGGGAGGAGGCCCGGCACCTTGCGATGCCGGACCTCCGGGGGGGCCTGTTATGCTGGCTGCGGATTAACGCAGCAGCGAAAGGACGTTCTGCTGGCTCTGGTTGGCCTGCGCGATCATGGCGCTGGAAGCCTGGCTGAGGATCTGCGACTTGGCCATCGCGGTCGTTTCCGCCGAATAGTCCGTATCTTCGATCCGCGAACGGGCGTCCGACAGGTTGGTGACCGTGCTGGTCAGGTTGTTGACCACGGTTTCCAGACGGTTCTGGCCGGCGCCCAGCGATGCACGGGCCGACGAAATCGAATTGATTTCGGCGTCGATGCCGGTGCTCGGATCGAGCAGCGCATTGGCGGCAGCAGCCGTCGACACGTCATACGAACCGGCACCACCGCCGCTGGCGGAAAGCGTGGTCAGATCGGCCATCACCAGATCGACCGTATCGGCGGAGTTGGCGCCGGTCTGCACGGTAACGGTGGCAGCGCTGCCGTCGAACAGCTGCACGCCGTTGAAGGTGCTGTTGGTGATGACCTGATCGATCTGCGAGGTCAGTTCGTCCACTTCTGTCTGCATGTAGGTGCGGTCGGTGGCGTCCTGATAGGTGCCCGAAGAAGACTGGGTGGCCAGTTCACGGACACGCTGCAGCATGTTGGTCACTTCGTTCAGCGAACCTTCCGCCGTCTGCGCCAGCGAAATGCCGTCGTTTGCGTTGCGGATGCCCTGGCTCATGCCACGGACCTGCGCGGTCATGGAAGTGGCGATGGCGAGGCCGGCGGCATCGTCCTTCGCGCTGTTGATGCGCTTGCCGGTGGACAGGCGTTCCATCGCGGTGCCCAGTGCCTTGTTGGCGCTGTTCGAAGCGTTCGCAGCCTTGATGGCGCTGATATTGGTGTTGATGACAGCCATTGGAAAAACTCCCTTGTGATCTTCAGACGCTGCCAGAAGTCCGGTGGGGGAGCGGCAGCTGGAACCAAGACCGGCAGTCTTCCGGAATTATTCAGTGCAGGTCTGCGGCGTTTTATTTGCGCCCTGCTTTGGCCCCTCCCCCGTGCACAAGGAGATCACGCGCGCGATAATAAGTATGCTTACTTACGTGGTAACACCGGGCCTAAAATTAGCGACGCCTTGTCAGTCCCGGCTGCAAACCGCCGATTATCGAATTTGGTTAACACCCGGGGCGGGCCACACATGACTGCGATTGAACTGACCGAAGGATTTGCGAAGGCCCATGCGCCGATGGCGGCGCGCATGGCCGGGATCGCATCGTCCCTGTTCCTCGACCGCCCGGTGCGGATCGCGGACCTTACCGATGGCGACCGCCGCAGCCTGCCCGGCACCATCGCCGTGGGCCGCACCGGCCGCTGCACGCTGGAACGCAATGGCAGCGGCGCCACGCTGGCCTATGCGGACCCGGCATCGGAAGCCAGCTTTGCCGCATTGGTGGCGCTGATTTCCGCCGGACGCGGGCCAGTGGCGGCCGATCCGGAATCGCTTTCCGTTCTGGCTCTGGCTGACCGGCTGGCCAGCACCGACATCCCGGTGCTGATCAACGGCCCCACCGGCACAGGGAAGGAAGTGCTGAGCCGCTTCATCCACGATCGCAGCGCCCGCCGCAGCCAGCCGTTCGTGGCCGTCAATTGCGCCGCGATCCCTGAAACGATGCTGGAAGCCATGCTGTTCGGCCACCAGAAGGGCGCCTTCACCGGGGCCAGCGGCGCGAACGAAGGGTTCTTCCGCGCGGCCGATGGCGGCACCCTGCTGCTGGACGAAATCGCCGAAATGCCGCTGCCGTTGCAGGCCAAGCTGCTGCGCGCCTTGCAGGAAGGCGAAGTGGTGCCCGTGGGCGCGACCGCGCCGGTCAAGGTGGACGTACGCATCATCGCCTGCGCCAACCGCGATCTGCCGATGGAGGTCGAACAGGGCCGCTTCCGCGCCGATCTGTTCTATCGCCTCAACGTGTTCCCCATGGCGCTGTCGGCCTTGCGTGAACGCCCGGCGGACATTGCCCCGCTCGCCTTCGCCATGCTGCTGCGCCACACGCCCAAGGGCGAAGGCGTGCCGTGGATCAGCGATGGCGCGCTGGCCATGCTGAAGTGCCACGGCTGGCCGGGCAACATCCGCGAACTGGAAAACGTCATGCGCCGCGCGCTGGTGATGGCGGGCAAGGCCGCCGTGATCGCGCCGGAACACGTGGTGTTCGACCGCCCCGCCCGGCTGGTCGAACCGCAGCCCTCTGCAACCGCCATGGCCGCACAGCCCGCCGAAGACACCGCCGCCAACGACAAGCTTTCGCGTATCGTGCAGCTGTCCGAAGCCCGCGCGATCATGGATACGCTGGATGCCTGCGGCGGCCGCCGTGCCGAAGCCGCCCGCCAACTGGGCATCAGCGAACGCACCTTGCGCTATCGCCTCGCATCGTTCCGTGATGCCGGGCTGGCGATGACCGCAGGTGGCTGGCGATGAACCGCGTCGGCGGGATCGGCGGCGCCGGGTCTGTTGAACAGATCATCGCGCTGCGTCAGCAGATCATCGATCGCAACCAGATGCTGCAACAGCTGCACGAAACCAAGGGGGCAGGCTCTGCCGCTGCGGTGGCGCCCCCGCAGGCGCCCGGCGGCGGTTTTGCCGATACGCTGAAAAGCGCGCTCGATGGCGTCAACGCCAGCCAGGGCCGCGCGGAACAGCTGAGCGAAAGTTACGAACGCGGCGAAACCACCGACATCGCCAAGGTGATGATGGCCCGGCAGGAATCCGGCGTCGCCTTCGAAGCCACGCTGCAAGTCAGAAACAAGCTGCTGTCCGCCTATCAGGACATCATGCGGATGGGGGTGTGATAGATGGCTGATCTGGTTCCATCAGGCCCCGCACCATCGCTGATCGCCCCGCTGCGCGATGCGGCGGGCGGCCCGATGCTCACCCGCATCGGCAGTTTCGCCGCGCAGCCGCCGGTGCGCAAGGCGCTGCCGTGGTTTGCCGGCATCGCGGGCGCAGGCCTGCTGGCGCTGACATGGGCAACGATGGCCCCCGCCCCGCAACGCGTGCTCTATTCATCGCTGGACGACAGCGAACGTGCATCGGTGGTGGAAGCGCTGGACAAGGCGTCGATCACTTATGCCATCGACAACGACAGCGGCGCGCTGACCGTGGGCGAGGACGATCTGTACCGCGCGCGGATGCTGGTCGCCTCCAACGGCGCGCTGGCGACACCCGAAACCGGCGCGCAGATGCTCGATAGCTTGCCGATGGGCGCCAGCCGCACATTGGAAGGGGACCGCCTGCGCGCCGCGCAGGAACGCGAACTGACGCTGACCATCCAGGAAATCGACGGCGTGGAATCGGTCCGCGTCCATCTGGCCAAGCCCGAACGGTCCGTCTTCGTGCGCGATGACGTGGCCCCCAGCGCCAGCGTAATGGTGCGCATGGCGCGCGGCCGGCAACTGTCCGCATCGCAGACCACCGCCATCGCCAACCTTGTCGCCGCATCGGTCCCCGGCCTGACGGTGGATGCCGTGCGGATCGTGGACCAGAACGGCCGCCTGCTGTTGCAGGCCACGCCCGGCGATGCCGACCGGATCGACTTGCAGGCACGGATGGAAGACAAGCTGCACACGCAAGTGGAACAGCTGCTTGGCCCGATGATCGGCGCGGCCAACTTCACCAGCGAAATCCAGGTCCAGCTGGACATGAACGAGGTGACGTCCGCGCGCGAAAGCTATGACAAGAACGGCGCTGTCCGCCGCGAAACCACCGAACAATCGCAAAGCACCGGCCCCGGTGCTGCCGCAGGCGTCCCCGGCGTGCTCAGCAACACCCCGCCCCTGCCCGCGCAGGCGGTGCCGGGCGCGCCGCAAGGCACCCCGGCGCCCGCACCCGCCGCAGCCGCAGCCGCGCCCGCGCAGGGGGAAAGCAGTTCCACCCGCACTTATGAACTGGGCCGCGAAGTTGCCGTGTCCAATCAGGGGCCCGGCACGCTCAAGCGCCTGTCGGTTGCCGTGGCGCTGAACCAGACCGCGCTGAAAGGGGCCAAGCCCGCCGATCTGGCCAAGATCCGCGATCTCGTTTCCGCCGCTGTCGGGGCTGATCCTGCGCGCGGCGACAAGGTGGAAATCATCATCCGCCCCTTTGCCCCGGCAGACGTGGCCCCGCCGCAATTCTGGGAGACGCAATGGTTCGCCATGGCCGTGCGCAACGGCGTGGCCTTGCTGTCGGTGCTGCTGGTGCTGCTGCTGGCGGTGCGCCCGGTGGTCAAATCGCTGACCGGCCGCCGCGCCGTTGCAGACGCCGCAGATGATGAAGGTGATGACGATGCCCAGTCCGAAGCGCGGCAAGGCGAAGACGCTGGCGAACCTGCCCAGATCGCGGCCCGGATCGCTGGCCGCACCGCACCTGCCGAACCCGGCCGTGAACAGCTGACCCAGCAGATTGAACTGGCCCAGCGCATCGTGCGCGAACAGCCCGATGACGCGCTTCTGGCGCTGCGCCGGATGATCGGCGATGCCAACATGAACGAGGCCGCGTGATGACTGCGATGACAAACCTCCCCGGCGGGCCGGACCGCGCCGCGGTGATGGTCATGCTGCTGGGCGAAGACGATGCCGCGCGTCTGCTGGGGCAGCTGACGCCCGAAGAACTGCACACGCTGGGCACCCGGATGTGCGATATCGGTGAAGTCGGCCCCAATGCCATCGCCGATGCCATCGCCAGTTTTGCCCGCTCGGCCGCCAACAGCGGCATCACCGCGCACAACCGCATCGACAACGTGCGCCGGATCATGGCCGGCGCGGTCGGTGATGTGAAAGCCGACAACCTGATGCGCCGTGTCGCGCCCGATGTGCAGCCATCCGGCACGCCCGCTTTGGATCTGGCACGCTGGCTGGAAGCCGATGTGCTGCTGCCGCTGGTGCATGATGAACACCCGCAGGCGTTGGCCGTGCTGCTGGTGCAGCTGGACCCGGTGATCGCCGCGCAGGTGCTGGCCGGCCTGCCCGATGCGATGCAGACGCCGGTTGTCCACCGCATCGCCCGGCTTGGCCCGGTGTCCCCGCAGGCGCTGGCCATTCTGGAAGAAAGCCTGGCATCGCGCATCACCGCCACCCACGGCAGCAAGCCGTTGACCATGGGCGGCGTGCGCGGCGCGGCAGAAATCCTCAACAGCGCCGGCAAGATGCTGGAACGGCGCGTGATGCCGGCCATCGGCAAGCTGGACCGCCAGCTGATGCGCGATCTGGAAAGCGAGATGTTCAAGTTCGAACACCTGCTGGTGCTGGACGTGCAGATGACCGGCGCGCTGCTGCGCGAAGTCGACAGCGAAACGCTGATCGATGCGCTGAAGGGGCTGGAAGAACCGCAGCGCGATCATTTCTTCAAGGCCATGTCCAGCCGCGCGGCCGATGGCGTGCGCGACGAAATCGAGGCGCGTGGCCGCCTGAAACGCGCCGACGTGGATATTGCGCAGCGGCAGATCATCGAATTGGCCAAGCGGCTCGCGGCGGAAGGCGTGATCGTGCTGGGCGGCGCGGACGATGATTATGTCTAGCCTGCCGATCGCGCAGATGCAGGCCGCCGGGGGCTTTGCGCCGGACCGGCGGTTTGCGGTGTTCACCCGCGCCCGCCCCGATCCAGCGGACGAACCGCCCCCGCACGATCCGGTTAAGGACGCGTTCGAACAGGGTTTTGCCGAAGGCTACTCAGCTGCCCGCAGCGAAGCTGTGCAGCAGGAACAGGACCGCGATGCCCGGCGCGAAACCATCGAACTGACGCTGGCACGGATGGATGAACAGGCCACGCAGGAACTGGCCGAACGCCTGCGCCAGACTGTGCTGGCGCTGTGCGAACAGGCGGTGCTGCCGCTCGCGCTCGATGCCGAAGGGCTGGCCGCGCGCATCAACCGCGCAGTGGCGATGTTGCAGCGCGCGCAGGATGATCGCCGCGTGCTGCTGCATCCGGATGATCTGGCGCTGGTGCAACCGCGCCTGCCCGCAGGGCTGGCGGTGGAAGCCGATCCTTCCGTTGAACGCGGCGGTTTGCGCATCGTCACCCCCGATGGCGGGGTGGAAGACGGCCCGGGCCAGTGGCGGCGTATCCTTGCCGAAGCCTTCCGCGAATGCTGAACCTGCTGGATACCCTGCTCGATGAACTGGCCGTCGCCCCGCTGGACCTTGCGCCGCGCCGTTTCGGCAAGGTGGCGGCTTGCGATGGCGGCCTGATCGAAGTGACCGGGCTGGCCGTGCCGATTGGCGGGCTGGCGCGGATCGAAGATGGCAAGGGCGCGACGTTGACCGCCGAAGTCATCGGCTTCCGCAATGGCCGCACCATGATGATGTTGCTGGGCGATACCGTGCTGCTGCGCCCCGGCGCCCTTGTCCGCCCGGAAGGGCGGCCGGGGATGCTGCCCGTTGGCCGCGCCTATCTGGGCCGGGCGGTGGATGGGGAAGGCAAGCCGATCGACGGCGGTGGCCCGCTGCACGCCACCTGCGAATGGCCGGCCCAGGGGGTGCGCACCGGCGCACTCGACCGGTCCAGCGTCTGTGAACCCTTCGATACCGGCATCCGCTCGATCAATGCGCTGATGACGTTCGGCGTCGGCCAGCGCGTTGGCATCATGGCCGGATCGGGCGTGGGCAAAAGCGTGCTGATCGACATGATCGCCCACGGGGCGGAAGCCGATATCGTGATTGTCGGCCTGATCGGCGAACGCGCGCGCGAAGTGTCCGATTTCGTCACCCGTCACCTTTCCGGCGAAATGCGCGCGCGCACTGCCGTGGTCGCCGTGCCGGCGGACCATGCCGCCAACCTGCGCCTGCGGGGCGCGCTGCTGGCCACCTCGCTGGCCGAATATTTCCGCGCGCAAGGGCTGCGCGTGCTGCTGATCCAGGACAGCCTGACCCGCATCGCCCATGCCGCGCGCGAAATCGGCATCCTGCTGGGGGAACCGGGCGCTGCGCGCGGGTATCCGCCATCGGCGCTGGGCACCATTACCAAGCTGGTCGAACGCGCCGGCAATTCGGCCCAGAGCGGCGGGTCCATCACCGGGCTTTACACCGTGCTGGCCGATGGCGACGATCACAACGATCCGGTGGTCGATACCGCCCGCTCGATCCTCGATGGCCATATCGTGCTGTCGCGCGATCTGGCGCAGCGCGGGCAATATCCGGCGATCGACGTCGGCGCTTCGCTCAGCCGGGTGATGAACGACATCGTGCAGCCGGAACAGCAGGACGACGCCCGTAATTTCCGCGCGCTCAGTTCGGCATACGAAGCCAACCGCGATCTGGTGCTGATGGGCGCCTATCGCGCCGGGGCCGATGACGCGCTGGACCGCGGCATCGCACTGCACCCGCGCATGGTGCAGTTCCTGTCGCAACGGGCGGGTGAATATGTCCCGCTGGAACAGGCGGCAGCGGATCTGGCGGCGCTGACCGGGCCTGAAACGCGGTCATGAACGACAGCCGCAAACGGCTGAAGCGCGCGGCCTTGCTCGAACGCATCCGTGCCGTGGAACAGCAACAGGCCGCCAACACCGCTTTCCAGGCGGAAGCGGTTCGCCAGCGGCTGGAACTGCTTTCCAACAAGACCCGCTCGCTCGCGCAGCTGTACGCCTTGCGCGATCATGCAGTGGATGGCGCGGACCTGCGCAGCGCGGCGGTGATGGGCGCGCAATTGCGAGATCTTGGCCGCACCGCCGATGCACAGGCATTGCAGGCCCGGCGCGATGCCGATGCGCGACTGCTCGATCTCGCCACCGCGGAACGCCGCCGCCAGCGCGCCGAAGACCAGCGCCGCACGCTGCACCGCGCCGTGCAGACGCATTTGGCCAAGCCGGAAAACACGCCGGTCCGCAAAACTGGCACGGTTATTGAATAGCCTTTGGCAGACACTCCAATCGGGCTGCCAAAATGTTACCATCGCATATCTCGCTGTCGCCGCTGCCAATGATCGCCACCCTAGGCGACGGACTTGCCGCGACTGCTGAAGAAACCGGTGCAACTGACGGTTTTTCCGCACTGTTTTCCGCCATGTCGCGCGGCGAAACGGCCCTGAAAGTGGATTTGCCGGCGGCAGAACCCGGCACCCTGCCCCCCCTTGAACTGCCGCAATTGCCCGGCACCATGCTCGCTTCCGGACTTGCGGCCACGGCCCTTCTGCCAAGCACGGGCAAGGTGTTGCAGGCGGCAGGCCAGACCGGCAAGATCTTGCCGCTTCCCCGGTTGCCGCAACAGCCCAAGCTACCGGCGGCGGCCCTGGCGACAACCCTACCGACAGCACTTGCCGTCACGTCCGAAGCCAGCGAAGTTGCGCTGGAAGAACCAGCCGAACGCAAACCGCGCGAAGCCGCGACAGGCGAATTGGCCACTGCGCCGCAGGATCAGCCACAGCCGGTCATCGCGTCGCCGCTGTTCGCCATGCCGGTCACCGCGTTGACCGTGCAGGTCGTGGCCGATGGCTCCCATCCGGCGGCGAGCCACAGCCTTTCGCGGTCGGCCACGCAAACCACCCCGCAGGCGCTGGCGCAGACCGCGCCCGCAATTCCCTCCGCTTCACCGCCCGCCGCTCTCCCCGTTGCCAGTGCGATGCTGCTTCCGCAGACGCCCGCTGGCGCGCTGGGCGTTTCGGTCACCATGGCCGCGCAGCCGGTCGCATCCTTGCCGCCACGGGCCATGAATGCGCAACGCGCGTCCGACACCGCGCCGATGGCCGCAGCCGTCGCGCCCGTCTTGCCGACCCAGATCGACCCCGCCGCACCTGTCCAGCAACCGCAAGTGCAGCCGGCCCCTGCGCTGGCTTCATCGGTGCCGCTCGCGGCCCCGGCAGCGCCTGTGCTCGAAGCAGATGGCAAATCGGCACGCATCAAAGGCGTGAAACCGACAGCCCCCGAAACGCCCCGCCCGCTCGCGTCCAGCCCGGAAACGGCCCCGCTGGCGACTGCGCTTCCCGCTTCGCTGGCCTCCGCTCCGGTAATGTCCGCGTCGGCTGCTCATTCGGTTGCCCCCGCGCAGGATCTTGCCCGGATTGTCGACCAGCTGGCTGCCGCACGCGAAGCACTTGCCCCAGCCTCTGCCGCGATGACCATCGAGCATGCCGAATTCGGCGCACTGTCGCTGCGTTTCGATCAGCGCGGCGATGGCGGGCTGGCCGTGCAACTGGCCGCCAGCAATCCCGAAGCGCAGCGGGCAGTCAGCGCGGCGATGGGCGCAGATGCCGGGCAGTTCATGGGTCAGGACGGGCAGCCGCAGGGCAACCCGCAGCAGGCCCTGCCCCAGCAAACGCAATCGCAGTCCCAATCTCAGCCGCAACAGGGTTCGGCAGCGGCCTATTCCTCCACGCCGGACCGTGACCCGCGCGGTGCCGGTACCGGCCAGCGGCAGGATCAACCGCAACAGCAGGCCGGTCGCCAGCAGCCTTCGGGCCAAGGCAGTCGCCAGCCTTCCTCCACCCCGGACCAGAGCCCGCGTGACGGCGTCTTCGCCTGATCGCCCAGCCGCTAACCAAATCCATCAGACAAACGGAACACAGCAATGAGCGACAAGAAAGACAAGGATGCCAAGCCGAAAAAGGGCAAGGGCCTGATCGTCAAGGCCGTGGGCGGGCTGGTGCTCGTCGGTGCAGGCGTTGGCGGGGCCTACGCGGCGATGATTTCGGGCGTGATCCCGGGCGCCGCCCCGGCGGTGAAGGCCGCTCCGCAAGGACCGCAGCTGATCCGCAAGGATGAAGAAGATCCCTATGCCCCCGCTGGCGAGAAGGGCGAAGCCGAAGGCGGCGTGGCCTTGGTCCACGGCGAAGGCGGCAGCGAATTTCGCACCAGTTACTACACCTTCAAAGACGATTTCACGTCCAACCTGCGCGACAGCACCGCGCTGGTGCAGCTGAGCCTTGCCGCATCCACCCGCCGCGATGGCCGGGTGCTGATGTGGATGAAGGAACACGAACTGGCGATCCGCAGCCGCATCCTGGTGGAAATCGCCAACACCGGCGAAGCGGACGTGATCGCGCCCGAAGGCAAGCTGGCGTTGCAGAAGCGGCTGACCAAGGCGATCAACGACGTGCTGGTCGAACACGAAGGGTTCGGCGGCGTGGACGATGTCTACTTCCGGTCCTTCATCGTCCAGTGAAGCCCCAAGGCCCCTTTACTGCCGCCGGGCGCGCGGCCAGCCATTCCCCCGCCTTGGCGGGACGCGGCGCCACGCCCGATACGCTGCTGGCGCAACTGGCCCGCATGGGCGAACAGCTGGCGCGCGTGATCGGCCCGGCGCTGGCCCCGCTGTGCGGCGGGGCGGAACCGCTGGTGCAGGTGGTGGAACCGGAAAAGATCGTCGAAAGCGCGCTGGCTGCCCGGATCGGCGCGCTGGCTGCCAATGCCTTGCTGGCCCACGGGCGTGGCGGGGATCGCACGGTGCTGTCGATCGATGCCCGCGCGGTGATGGCGCAACTGGATCGTGCCTTTGGCGGCAACGGAGCCGTGGCGGATGATCTGCCGCGCGCGCTGCCACGTTCCGCAGATATCTTCGCCCAGCGGCTGGAAGCGATTGCCGCTACCGCGCTGGGGCAGGCGCTTGGCCTGCCTGAAAGCGAAGCGCCGCGCATCTGCGCACGCGACGGGCAATACCGGATGCTGGCCCCCTTCCCCGCTGGATGCGAACTGGCGGTGCTGGCGCTGGAAGTGCGCGAAGGGGGAAATGATCCATGGCGGATCCTGTTCGCCACCCGGCTTGCCGCTCTGCCCCGCCTGCTCGGCGCGGGCAGCCGCACATCCGCCCGGGCGCATGATGCGCCGGCCTCCCCGCTGGACGAACCCTTCGCCGGCATGGCGCTGCCGCTGGAAGCACGGCTGGTGGATATGCCGATCAAACTCAGCAAGCTGGCGGGCCTTGCCCCCGGCATGACCATTCCCATCGCGCTGGACCGGCAAGTGCCGCTGCGCGTGGGCACCAGCGTGGTGGCGCGCGGCACCGTTGGCGAAATGGACGACCGCATCGCCCTGCAGATCACCACCACACACCTATCCCGACAGGAAACCCGATGATGAACGATGCAACCGGCTTCGGCCTGATCCACGATATCGATGTCCGCCTGACGGTGGAACTGGGCCGCACGCAGATGACCCTGCGCGATGTGCTGGGCCTGACCGAAGACAGCGTGGTGATGCTGGACCGTCTGACCGACGAACCGCTGGACGTGATGGTCAACGGCAAGCTGATCGCCCGCGGCGAAGTGGTGGCCGAAGGCAACCGGTTCGGCCTGCGTATCATCGAAATGGTCGGCGCCAGTGGCACGTCTGCCACCGCCGGCCAGCCTGACCGGATGGCCGGCTGATGGTCTGGTATGTGCTCAAGCTGCTGATCCTGCTGCCGATGATCGGCGGCATGATCTGGGGCAGCCTGAAACTGGCCCAGCGGATGCAGGGCAAATTCGGCGCGCCGCAGGGCGGGACCAAGGCGGTGCGGATCGTGGAAACGACCATGCTTTCCCCCACCATGCGGCTGGCCGTGATCGAATTTCATGGCCGCGAAATCCTGGTTTCCATCAGCCGCAACGGCCTGACCCGGCTGGCCGAAGCGCCCGCGCGGGCAACGGAGAGCGCGCGATGAAACGCCTTGTCCTGACCGCCACCGCGCTGGTTGCCGTCCTTGTCACCCCTGCCGCCGCATGGGCGCAGGATGCTGCCGCCGCCGTTGCGGCCAAGGCACCCGTCGCCGCATCGGGCGCGCTCGACCGCGCCTTTGGCGAACTGGGCGGCGCCGGCGGCCAGCCGCTCAGCATGTCGCTGCAATTGCTGCTGGTAATGGGCCTGCTGACAATCCTGCCCAGCCTGATCCTGATGATGACCAGCTTCACCCGCATCATCGTGGTGCTGGCGATCCTGCGGCAGGCGCTGGGGCTGCAGCAAAGCCCGCCCAATCAGGTGCTGATCGGCCTGTCGCTGTTCCTCAGCCTGTTCATCATGGCGCCGACGATGGAACGGGTGAACGATCTGGCGATCGCCCCCTATTCCGCCGGCACGATGAATGCCGAACAGGCGATCGGCGTGGCGGGTGACCAATTCCACGCCTTCATGATCAAGCAGACCCGGCAGACCGATCTGGCGATGTTCGCCGATATCGCCAAGGTTCCCAAATTCGCCAGTTCGCGCGACGTGCCGTTTTCGATCCTGCTGCCGGCCTATGTCACTTCCGAACTGAAGACCGCGTTCCAGATCGGCTTCATGCTGTTCCTGCCGTTCCTCGTCATCGATCTGGTGGTGTCATCGGTGCTGATGAGCCTTGGCATGATGATGATGAGCCCGATGATCGTGTCGCTGCCGTTCAAGCTGCTGCTGTTCGTCCTGGTAGACGGGTGGGCCCTGCTGATGGGTTCGCTGGCCGCAAGTTTCGTGTGAGGGCGAAGTGGACGAATTACCCTTGATGCTGTCGCTAGCCGACCGGATGCTGTGGACCACGGCGCTGGTGGCCGCCCCCGTGTTGCTGGCCAGCCTTGCTGTCGGTCTGGTGATCGGGCTGGTGCAGGCCGCCACCTCGATCAGCGAACAGACGCTGACTTTCGTGCCCAAACTGGCGGCGATTGCCGTGGTGCTGGTGCTGATGGGCGCTTCGATGCTGGGGCTGGTGGGCGAATTCCTGCAGGACGTGTTCACCGAAATCGCCCGGATCGGCGGATGATCGCGCTGGATTTCGGGCTTGGCGCGCTGGAACAGGATTTCTGGCGCGTGGTGTTCCTGATGGCCCGGCTGGGTGCGGCGCTGATCGCGGCCCCGTTCTTCGGCGCTGCCGGGGTGCCGCCCACTGTGCGCATCGTGCTGGTGGGCGCATTGGCGATCTTCGTGGCCGCATGGATGCCGCAGATCGCGCCGCCCTCTGCCTTGCTGTCTGTCAGCGGAATGCTTGCCGTGGCGGGCGAAG
Source organism: Pseudomonadota bacterium (assembly GCA_039804965.1). GTDB lineage: Bacteria > Pseudomonadota > Alphaproteobacteria > Sphingomonadales > Sphingomonadaceae > Croceibacterium_C. The sequence goes on along the minus strand of JBDLVD010000004.1, from coordinate 30,692 downwards.
TGCTGGTGGGCCTTTCGCTCGGCTTCGTATTGCAGATCAGCTTCGCCGCGCCGGTTGTTGCGGCAGAGGTCATCAGCGGCGCGATGGGCATGTCGATGACGATGACTTCCGATCCCAATTCGGGCGGCACCGTCACCGCTTTCGGACAATATTTCACCGTCGTGCTGGTGCTGGTGTTTCTGGCCATGGGCGGGCACCTGCATTTCATCGCGCTGGTGGTGGATAGTTACCGCACCTTTCCGCCCGGCCACACCTGGCTGGGGCCGGAACGGCTGCAACTGATCGCCGGGTTCGGCAGCGAAATGTTCGTCACCGCGCTGCGCATGGCGCTGCCGGTCACGCTGGTGCTGCTGCTGGTGCAGATCGTCACCGGGGTGCTCAGCCGTTCGGCCCCGTCGCTCAACCTGTTTGCGCTGGGGCTGCCGGCAGGCGTGCTGGCCGGCCTTGGCGCGCTGATCATCGCCGCACCGATCATCTATGACCAGTTGGCCGACCTGACCGGCAGCGCGCTGGAACAGGCAGCCATGGTGACCGCACGATGAGCGAAAGCGAAAGCGGCGAAAAAACCTTCGCCCCATCCGAAAAACGCAAACGCGACGCCGCCCTGAATGGCGATGTGCTGCGCAGCCGCGAACTTTCCACCGCCGCGATCATGCTGCTGGGCGCGGGCTGGCTCAGCCTGGCGGGGCCGTGGCTGATGCAGCAATTATCCGGCCTGCTGCGGCAGGGGTTCACTTTCGATCGCGGCGATGTGGCACAGTTCGATCCCGGCGCGCGGCTGATGGCGGGCCTGATGGTCGGCCTGCCGCCGATCGCCACCATCGCCGTGCCAGTGATGGCGCTGGCGCTGGTGACGCAGCTCGGCTTTGGCGAAGGGCGCTGGGTGGGCGCGAACCTGCATTTCAAGGCATCGCGGATCAATCCGCTGTCAGGCCTGTCGCGGATGTTCGGCGTCAACGGCCTGGTCGAAATGGGCAAGGGACTGCTGAAAGTGGCGCTGCTGGGCGCGATCGCATGGCATTGGGGGCAGGACTGGCTGTGGCGCATCGTCACCATGGGTCGCGGCGCGCTGGCGCCGCAATTGCAGGCCGGCTGGGGGGCGCTGATATCGCTGCTGTTTGCGCTTTCGGGCGGGCTGGTGGTGATCGCGCTGGTGGATTTTCCGGTCCAGCTGATCCGCCGCAACCAGCGCCTGAAAATGTCGATGCAGGACATGCGCGATGAAAACAAGGAAGCCGAAGGTTCGCCCGAAGCCAAGGCGCACCGCCGCCAGCGCCAGCGCGAAATCGCTGCCGGTGGCGTCGCCAACGCCATGCGGCAGGCGCAATTCGTGCTGACCAACCCGACCCATTTCGCCGTGGCCATGATCTACGACCCCGAAAAGGCCCATGCCCCGGTGGTGCTGGCCAAGGGCCGCGGCGACAAGGCGCAGGCGATGAAGGAACTGGCGCGCGAATTCGGCGTCCCTTTGCTCGAATATCCGCAACTGGCCCGTTCGGTGTATTTCACCACGCGCGAAAACCAGACGGTGCGCGAAGAACTCTATGCCGCCATCGCGGCGGTTCTGGCGTTCGTCTTTTCGCTGAAACGGGGCGAGCAGCGCGCCATGCCGCCGGTGGAAGTGCCGGTGGAACTGCGCTTCGATGCCGATGGCCGGCTCGGCTCTTAAGCGCGCACCGGCAAAGCCGTTCTGACACCCATGGCAGATGCATCCTCCATTGTGACCACGCTGGGCGGCGGCAGCGGTATCGACATGACCGCGCTGGCCACCAATCTGGCCAATGCCCAGTTCGCCCTGCGCAGCCAGCGGCTGACCGACAAGACCGACGTGCTGCAACGGCAGATTTCGTCGGCCTCCACCATCAAGAATTCGCTGTCCTCGTTCGCATCGGCGCTGGGGGACAGGGTCCGTTCGGGCGATCTGGCGATCAAGCCCACGGTCGCCAACGGCGCTGTCGCCATCGCCACCAGCCCGGCAGGCACGCTGGGCACGGGCAGTTATTCGCTGGAAGTCACCGCACTGGCCAAGGCGCAGACGCTGGCATCCCCTGCCCTTGCCACTACCGATACGGCGGTGGGGGCCGGCACGCTGACGCTGCGGTTCGGCACAACCACCGGAACGGCCTTTGCCGAAGACGCCGCCCATGCGGCGGTGGAGGTGACGATCCCCAGCGGCGCGACGCTGGCCACCGTGGCCGGCGCGATCAACGCGAAGCACGCAGGCGTCACCGCCTATGTCGCCAACACCGCCAACGGCGCGCAACTGGTGCTGAAAGGTGCCGAAGGGGCGCAGAACGGGTTCGTGCTGGAAGCGGCCGAAACGCCGGGCGAAGAAGGGCTGGCCGCACTGGCATGGAACCCGTCTGCCGGTGGCGACGCCGCGCGGCTGATCGCGCAATCGGCCGATGCCGCCTTCAAGCTGGATGGCCTGCCGATGACCAGCGCAGGCAACACCACCAAACAGGTCGCGCCGGGGCTGCAACTGACGCTGACCGGCACCAATGCGGGCAACCCCACCACAGTCGCGTTCGGTAATGCCAACACCAGCGTGACCACCGCGATGAGCGATATCGTCGGTGCGCTGAATGAAATCGTCAGCGGGCTGAACACCGCGATGGACCCGGTCAACGGAGATCTGGCGCGCGATCCGGGGGCCAAGGCACTGCGCCGTTCACTGGCGCTGCTGGGTGGAACGGTGGTGATGCCCAATGCCGCCACCGATGCCCCGCGTACGCTGGCGGACCTCGGCCTCGCGCTGGAAAAAGATGGCAGCTTCCGGCTGGACACCACCCGCCTGCAAGCCACGCTGGAACGCGATCCTGCGGGCGTGGGGGCAATGTTCACCTCTGGCCTTTATGGCGTGTTCGCCACCGTCGACAAACTGGCGCGCACCGCGGCCAAGGCGGGCGATCCCGGATCACTGGCCGGATCGGTCAGCCGATACCAGAAGCAATCCACCCAGCTGACCGCCGACAGCGCCAAGCTGGCCGAACAGCAGGCATCGCTGCGCGCCAGCATGATCGCGCGCTTCGCCCATACGGACAGCACCGTGGGCGCATCGCGGTCCACACTGTCGTTCCTGCAAGGGCAGATTGCAGCATGGAATTCGAAGGGTAATTGAGCATGTTGGCCGTAACCGATCCGCAGGAAGCCTATCGTCGCAGCCAGCTGGATGCGCGCGTCCACGGCGGCGATCCGGCAGAACTGGTGCGGTTGTGCATGGAACACGTGATCGCCGGTCTGGGCGGTGCGGTGCTGGCCCATGCACGGTCCGAACCCACCGCCCGCAGCAAGGCGCTGACGCGCGCGCTGACTGCGCTGACCGCGCTGGAAATGGGCGTGGACCGCGATGCCGGCCTCGCCAGCGTGCTGCTGCAATTCTACGGCGCCGCGCGGCGGACGATGCTGGACAGCGTGACCGGCTTCGATGCCGAAGCCTTGGAACAGGTGCGCCGCGATTTCATCGACATCGCCGGGGCCATGGGCAACCGCCAGCTGTCCTGACCAGCAGCGAAATCACAGTTACGGCCGGGAGAAAGGGCGCCTTGCGGGGCGCCCTTTCGTTTATCAGTCGGGGTAAGTCGGGTTGAGGCACCCGGCCAGTTCATCGTGCAGGCTTGAAAAACGGCTGCGCAATGCGTCCAGCTGCACTTCGCCGATCGCGGTGGCGGCGCAATCGGCCTGCAACAGGCCTGACAGGGAACCCAGTTTCTGGGCGATCAGGTCAATCGCCTGCAATTCGCCCATGTGGGTGGCGGCGAAATCGCCATTGGAGCACAAGGTGGCGCCGAGAATCTCGATCTCCTGCGCCAGTTCTCCCAGCACTTCCGCCACCCCGCGGGTCATGATCGGGGGCGGGACGGCGGCAGTCACGCGGCCTCCTCCAGCTCCAATTCGGTGCACAGCGCTTCAAGGTTCAGCACCATCACCATGCTATCTTCCACCGGGGCCAGCCCTTCGAGGAAGTTCAGCACCTGACCCTGCGCCGCCGCATCAGGCTGTTGCAGCAGATCGGCGGGGATGGTGACGATGTCGTTCACGCTGTCCACGATCAGGCCGCGGGCCTGCCCGCCGACATGGGTGACGATGATCGCATGGCGCGGGGTCGGTTCGGTCTTTTCCCAGCCCAGCCGCGCGGCCAGATCCATGACCGGCAGCACTGTGCCGCGCAGGTTGACGACACCGGCCATGTAGGACGGCACGTGCGGCAGCCGCGTGGCGGGCGACCATGCGCGGATTTCGCGGATGGCCATGATGTCGAGCCCGAACTGCTGGCCGGCGACCTCGCAAGTGATGAATTCGCGGTCCATGTTGTCTTCTCCTGTCAGGCTCAATGGGCGACGCGGCGGACCGCGGTCGCAAGTTTTTCGGCGTCGAACGGCTTGACGATCCAGCCGGTCGCCCCGGCATCGCGGGCGCGGCGCTTCTTTTCGTCGCTGCTTTCGGTGGTCAGCACCAGGATCGGCCGGTCGGCATGGCGCGCGCCGGTGCGCAGGCATTCGATCAGGCCGAAGCCATCCAGCCGGGGCATGTTGATATCGGTAATCACCACGTCGACTTCGTTGAGCGCCAGCCATTCGAGGGCAGCCTGCCCGTCGATTGCCTGTTCGACTTCGAAGCCGCGGGAAGTGAGGGCGTGCAGCAACAGCGCGCGCATGGAAGCGCTGTCGTCCACGGTGAGGATACGCGTCGGGCGGGTCATGGGGGAAATCTCCGTCAAAACAGTTCAACTTCGCCGGTGGCAGATGCCGGGCGGCGGGCCTGGACAATGGTCGATGCGATCCGCGCTTCGGTGGCGCGGCAGCGGACCCGGCCCGATGCGGGCAGGAAATGCACCCGGCGGGCACTGGTGCCGCCAAGTTCCTCGTGCATCAGCGGGATGCCTTCCTTGATCAGGAAGTTGCGGGCGAACGAGGCGTTCACCGTGCCGATCTGCTGCATGCCGGTATGCAGGTTGGCACCGCCATACAGCCGTCCTTTCAGGCGATCCTTGCGGGCACCCCCGGCAAGCATTTCGTTGATCAGCAATTCCATCAAATAGACCCCGTAATGGACATCGAATGCCTGGCTGGAATGGTGGCTGGGCGGTTCTGCCAGCAGGAAATGGTTCATCCCGCCGATCCGCGCTTGCGGGTCGAACAGGCAGGTGGTCACGCAACTGCCCAGCACGGTGGTGAATTCCACCGCCGGATCGGCGCTGACTTTCACCTCGCCCTGCAGCACGGTTATGCGCTGGGTAATTTCGAGTGCTTCGCGATGCGGCATGTCAGGCGGCCCGCGCCCCCAGCACATGTTCGGCAATGCGGTCCAGCGGGGCGATGATCTCGGCCGCGCCCATCGAAATCGCCGCGCGCGGCATGCCGAAAACGACACAGCTGGCTTCGTCCTGCGCGATGGTGCGGGCGCCGGCCTGCGCCATTGCCAAAAGACCGCTGGCCCCATCCTGCCCCATGCCGGTGAGCAGCACGCCCGTGGCATGGGCGCCGGCCCGCGCCGCCACCGAAAGGAACAGCGCATCCACCGATGGGCGATGGCCGGAAACCAGATCGCCCTGACGCAAGGTCACCCGCAGCTTGTCCACGTGGGTGCCGCCAACCATCATGTGCCGATCGCCACCGGGGGCAAAATAGATATGGCCACGGCGCAGCGGCATGTCGGTTTCAGCCAGCACCACCCGCGCCGCGCAATTATCGTCCAGCGAACGGGCGATGGCAGAAGCAAAGCGGGCGTTGACGTGCTGCACCACCAGCGTCGGCGGGCAGTCGGCGGGAAAGGCCGGCAGCAGGATGCGCAAGGCTTCCACTCCGCCGGTGGACGATCCGATGGCGATGACCTTGGCATCGCCACGCGCCGACTGCCGAACCTGCTTGCCGATGCCGGCGGAAACCGGCCAGTCGGCGCCGAATTTCACTTGCGCCGCTTCGCGCACAAGTTGCGCCAGCTTGCCCCGGTCATCCACGGGCATTGCCCCATAACGATCGCCTTTCGCATAACAGCTAACCGCCCCCATCTGCAGTGCGCGGGCAGTTGTATCGTTGCCTTCCTGCGTGGCCCCGGACACGACGATCACCGGCGTGGGCCGCAGGAACATGATCTTTTCGAGGAACGACAAGCCGTCCATCCCGGGCATTTCGATGTCGAGCGTGATGACATCCGGGCTGAGCGCCTTGATCATCGCCCGCGCTTCGGATGCATCGGCAGCCGTGGCCACCACTTCGATATCGGCTTCGCCCCGCAACCGGGCCGTCAGCAACGCGCGCATGGAGGGGGAATCGTCCACGACAAGAACACGGATCATGCGTCTCTCCTGCGATAAATGGTGGGGCCTACCTGATCGAGCAGCTTGGCGGCGGGGCCGCTGACGCGTTCCGAATGACCGATGTAGAGGAACCCGCCGGGCACCAGCTTTTCAGCAAAGCGCGCCACCAGCCGTTCCTTCGTCGGCAGATCGAAATAGATCATCACATTGCGGCAGAAGATCACTTCGAACGTGCCGCGCATCGGCCATTCGCCCTGCAGGTTCAGCGGACGGAACCGCACCATGCCGCGGGCTTCGTCGCCGATGCGGGTCTGCTGCCCTTCCGCCCGCGTCCACGCTTCGCGCAAGGGCGCCGGGATCGCCTGCACCGCTTCGGTTTCGTAAACGGCCGCTTCAGCCGCCGCCAGCGCATGGGGGGCAATGTCGCTGGCCAGCAGGCGGATGTCCGATTGCAGGATCCGCCGCCCTTCCAGCTTGTCGGCCCCCAACAGGGTCAGCACCAGCGTCCACACTTCTTCGCCGCTGGAACAGCCTGCGGACCACAACCGGACCTGTCCGCCATCGCGCAATTGCTTGAGCAGCGCCGGCCGTGCCTGATCGGCAAAGTGTTCGAAATGGTGGGATTCACGGTTGAAATAGGTGTGGTTGGTGGTCAGCGCGGCAACCGTGCGGGCGCGCCGCACCGGGTCCGTGCGGACCATCTCCAGATAACCGGAAAACGTGCCCACGCCGCTTTCACGAACCAGTGGAGCCAGCCGCGAATAGACCAGCATCTTCTTGCCATCAGGCAACAGGATGCCGGCTTCATCGTGGATCAGCCGCGCCACGGCCTTGAAATCATTGGCCGAATAGACTGCCGGGCTGATGCCGGGCAGGCTGGGATCGACCAGTGCCGTATCGAAGATGGCAGTGCCGGTCATGCCGCTTCCCGCATGGCGACGGGAGCGGTGGCGGGGCGCTTGGCGATTGCCGCTGCCACCAGTCCGTCCACGTCAAGGATCAACGCCACCCCGCCATCGCCAAGGATCGTGGCACCCGCCACGCCATCGACAGTGCGGTAATGCGTATCCAGGCTCTTGATCACGAACTGGCGCTGGTCGGTGATGGAATCCACCAGCAGCGCCGCGCGGCCCGATCCTTCGGATTCGACCACGATCACCACCCCGCCTTCGGCCTTCGGCGGGGCACCGGCGGAACCGACCGCGCCGTGAAGTTCGAGGATCGGGATGAACCGGCCCCGGATGTTCAGCATCTGACACCCGGCGCCCAGCCCCTGCACTTCGCCCGGTTGCGGACGCAGGCTTTCCACCACGTGGGCCAGCGGGATTACCAGCGTCTGGTCCCCCACCTGCACGATCATTCCGTCCGAAATGGCCAGCGTCAGCGGCAGGGTCATCACAAAGGCAGTGCCCACGCCGGGCGTGGATTCGATGGTGATGCGGCCGCCCAGTTCCTTCACGTTCTGGCGCACGACATCCATGCCCACCCCGCGACCGGAAATGTTGGACACCTGTTCCGCCGTGGAAAATCCGGGGGCGAAGATCAGGTTGTCGATCTCTTCATCGGTCAATTGCGCGTCGGCCGACACCAGCCCCTTTTCGATGGCCTTGTTCAGCACCCGATAGCGGTCGATCCCGCGCCCGTCATCGGCAATGCGGATCACGATCCGGCCCGAACGATGTTCGGCAGACAGGCTCAAGGTGCCTTCCACGGGCTTGCCCGCTTCCAACCGGTCCACGACCTGTTCGATACCATGATCCACCGCATTGCGGATCAGGTGGGTAAGCGGTTCGCCCAGCCGTTCCACCACAGTCTTGTCCAGTTCGGTGGTTTCGCCCGCAATGGTCAGCCGCACGTGCTTGCCGGTGGTTGCCGCCAGTTCGCGCAGCAGGCGCGGCACACGGTTGAACACCGCGGCGATCGGCTGCGCGCGGAAACTCATCGCGCTTTCCTGCACTTCGCGCAGCAGCGTTTCGAGCATGCCCAGTTCTTCGCAATGCGATGCCTCGGTGCCTTGCACGCGCTGTGCCAGCATCGCCTGTGCGATCACCAGTTCGCCCACCCCGTCGATCAAACGGTCCAGTTTGGCGAGATCGATGCGGATCGACTGCCCACCGGCTGCAGCAGCATTGGCCGCACCCGCCGCGCCCGGCGCGGCATTGGCCGATACCACTTGCCCCGCGCTGGCCGGATCGGCGCCCGATGCAACCACCTCATCCGCCGCCAGCGGCGTGATCGCAGCGATTTGCGGGAAGTCCGCTTCGTCGAACAGCACCTGGCAGTCTTCATCGATGAAATCGAAGATGTCGGCCACGTCATCGCGCGACACGGCTTCGGGCATGGAGAAGGTCCAGCCGAGATAGGTTTCCAGCGGATCCAGCGCGTCCAGCGTCGGCACGTCGCTGATATCGCAGGCAAGGCATTCGCCGCCCAGTTCTGTCAGTTCGCGCAGCAGCAACACCGGTTCCCCGCCGTTGTTCAATGCGCCGGGATGCGGGCGGATATAGATTTTCCAGCGCAGGCCATCGGCTTCTGCCGCAGCCGCAGGGGAAATATCGTTCAGCAAGGCGTCGAGATCGAAATCGCCTTCGTCCGGTGCCACCTGCATGTCGATCGACGGGCGATCCGCCGCAGGTGCGGCGGGGGCCACCGGGGCAGGAGCAGCAGCGGCAGCATCGCCGCCCTGTTGCGCCGCGATCAGTTCGGCGGTCAACGCGCTGTCATCGGGCGCAGGGGTATCGTCACGGGCAGCGGAGACATGATCGCTCAGCACGTCCAGCGCGCGCAGCATCAGGTCCACCAGCGCAGGCGACATGGCCACCTGCCCTTCGCGCACTTCGGACAGCAGCGTTTCGAAGATGTGGGTAAAGCCCTGCAACGGCATGTGACCGAACGCACCGGCACCGCCCTTGATCGAATGGACCGCACGGAAGATCGCGTTGACGGTATCGCCATCGGCGGCGCCGGCACGGCAGGAACTCAGCCCCGCTTCGGCCGCCGCCAGCGATTCTTCGCATTCCGCGAAGAAGATGTTCTGGATGTCTTCGGGGGTCATGCTGCCTCCAGATCGAGCAATGCGGCTTCCAGCCCGGTGATGCGCGCAGCTTCGCGCAGCGCCGGGGAAGCGGAGATGATGGCGCCGGGGCCGCTGCGCCGGGCGGACAGCAGCACCTGCAACATGGCCTGGCCGATCTGGCGAACGGAGGTTCCGTCGATTTCCAGCGGCACCCCGCCCGCCAATGCGGCCAGTTCGGGCAGCATCACGGCAGCGGCGGCGCGGTCGCAGTTTTCAGGCAGGGTGACGGTGGACATTGGAACTGTTCCCTTCATGCGTTCAGGGCTTGTCGGGCTCAGAATTCGCTCCAGTCGTTTTCGGCTTCGCGCTTCAGCGCGAGGTTGCCGGAAACGATCGGGGCAGCTGCCTTGCGCTTGGCCGGGGTAAGCCGGGTCAGCGGCAGGGCAGCAGCCGGGGCGGCGGCCGCCCGCTGGGGCGCGGCATCGGCGGCACCGGTGCGGAACTGGCCGACCATCTGGCCCAGATCGCCCGCTTCATCCGACAGGCTGCGCGCAGCGGCGGTGCTTTCTTCCACCATCGCAGCGTTCTGCTGGGTCATGCGGTCCATTTCGGTGACGGCGGCATTGACCTGTTCCAGATTGGAAGCCTGGATCACCGCCGCTTCGGCGATTTCCTGCACCTGCCGGTTCACCTGCGCGATGCGGTTGACGATTTCTTCCAGCAGCTTGCCGGTTTCGCCCACCAGCGACACGCCCTGCCCGACCTGTTCGGAACTGGTCAGGATCAGATCCTTGATGTTGCGTGCGGCATCGGCGCTGCGCTGCGCCAGCGCGCGCACTTCGTTGGCGACCACGGCAAAGCCCTTGCCCGCATCACCGGCACGCGCCGCTTCCACCCCGGCATTCAGCGCCAGCAGGTTGGTCTGGAACGCGATGCCGTCGATCAGATCGATGATCTGGGTGATCGACTGCGAGCTTTTTTCGATGCCGGCCATGGCGTTGACCGCCTTGCCCACCACGGTGCCGCCATTGGCGGCTTCGCGGTGCGTGGCATCGATCGATTCCTTGGCTTCAGCGGCATTGTCGGCCGAACGTTTCACCAGATCGGTCACCTGGTTCATCGCGGCAGCCGTTTCTTCGAGGCTGGCAGCCTGCTTTTCATTGCGCAGCGCCAGATCGTCCGATGCCGCACGGATTTCGGCGGAGCCGCTGGTTACGCGCTGCGCCGATGCGGCGACCTGCTGCAAGCTGCTGGCCAGCCGTTCGACCGAACCGTTATAGCCGCTGCGCAGTTGTTCGTATTCGGTGCCAAGGCTTTCGGTGATGCGGTAAACCAGATCACCGTCGGCCAGCTTGTCCAGGGCCGAACCCAGCGACTGCACGACCAACTGCTGTTGTGCGGCAGAATCGCGCTGGGCGCGGGATGCGTCGCGGAACACTTCGATCGCGCGGGTCATGGTGCCGATTTCGCTGGCGGCATGGTCCGAACGGCGTCCGGCATCCAGATCGCCGGCGGCCATCCGGCCCATGGTATCGGCGGTTTCGGCCAGCGGCGACAGCACGTGGCGGCGCAGCAAGATGATGGCAGCGGCAACGCCCGCAGCAATCGCCAACCCGGCCATCACCAGCAACACGCTGGTCAGCAAAACGGTGCTGGCGCTCGCTTCTTCGAGCTCCGTCTGCTTGGCACCAGACGTGGCAAGCAATTTGTCCACGCCTTCGCGGTTGCGGCGATAGATCGCGTCCAGCTTCGCCATCGAACGGGTGACGGCGGCGTTGTCACCGCTGGCGACGGCCGGCTGCAGGCGCTGTTCGACTTCCTCGAAAAATTCCACGCCGTCGCGTTCGACCAACTGGTCCATCTGCTTCAGCAGCGCCGGGTCCATGTCGGACTTGTCCCAGAAATCCGCCCGTTCGCGCCAGACCTGCTTCAGTTCGCTGATCTGCTTGCTGTGTTCGGCCAGCCGCGACGGCTGCGCCGCCATCAGGCTGGCTTCCAGATAGGGTTCGAGGATGTAGATCGGTGGCGGTGCCATTTCGGCCTGAAACTGTTCGATCTCGATGTTCGCATCATACAGCGCACCGCCCACCCGGATGCGGTTGATGCCATAAGTCGCGATGATCGCAGCCACTGCGATCAGGGCCAGCAGGCCGATCCCGCCGAGCCGCGTAAGGCGCTGGATGGTGTTGTGCATGATATTCCCCTTGTCGGGCCGGCAACTGGCCGGGCCGCTGTTCCACGGTCCGCCAATTAACCATCAGGGAACAACGTCGCCTTGCATCGCCCCTTCGTGGAAGTGCCTAGGGCGGGCGATGCAATTGGTTGGGATCATCAAGATTAGGGCAGGCCAACTTAAGGTAAATGCACAAGAAAGGGTCAGCACATGCGTGATGCCAGAGTTTTAGTGGTCGACGATTCCGCGGCCATGCGCGCGCTGTTCTGCGACATCCTCGAACAGGCGCGGAACGTGCAGGTGGTGGGCGTTGCCGCCAATGCCGACGAGGCGCGCGAACGGATTGGCGAACTGCGCCCCAACGTGCTGACGCTGGACGTGGAAATGCCCGGCAAGAGCGGGATCGAATTTCTCGAAGAACTGATGGAAGACAGCCCGATGCCCGTCGTCATGCTGTCCAGCATCACCCAGGCCGGAACCGACGCCGCGATGAAGGCGCTGGAACTGGGCGCGGTCGAATGCTTCCCCAAACCGCTGCGCGTCAGTCCGGAACAGTTCAACGCCACCGTGGCCAAGCTGGGCAAGATCGTGCTGGCTGCCGCCAACAGCAAGCCGCGCGAACGCAAGCCTGTGGCCGCCCCTGCCGGACAGGCCGCGCAGGCACTGCCCGCCTTTGCATGGAACGGCACCTGCATCGCCCTGTCAGGTTCGATGGGCGCGATCGACGCCTTGCAGGAACTGTTGCTGACCTTCCCCGCCAATTGCCCGCCCACCGTGGTGGCGATCCCGGTGGAACCGGCGCTCGCCGAAGCCGTCATCGCCAAGTTCGATGCCAGCCTGCCCTGTTCCGTGCGCAAGGCGGAAGACGGCGCGCCGCTGGTTCCCGGCGTGATCCACGTCGCCTATGATCCGGGCCTGCACGTTTTGGTGGAAGCCGGCGAACCGGCCGTGCTGCGGCTGGTCGCGCGCGATCCGGTGGGGGGCGTGCGCCCTTCGGCTGACCTGCTGTTCGGCACGCTCGCCCGCGCCGGCGTGAAAAGCACCGCTGCCGTGCTCAGCGGCTATGGCGCGGACGGGGTCAAGGGCTTGAAATTGCTGGGCGATCAAGGCTCCGCCACATTTGCCCAATCGCCCGACAGCGCGATGGTATCGCAAGCACCTGAAGCCGCGCTGGAAGCGGGCGGCGCGCAGTCCGTGGCCCTGCCGCTGCTGGGCGGCAAACTGCTCGACGCCTGCCGCGCAGCCTGACCCAAGGTTACCCCCGCACTGCCCGGAACCTGCGACAGGTTCCGGGCAGTGTTCTTTTGGGGGGCTGCTTCAGGCAGCGTCCACCAGCACCACTTCGCTGTCTTCCAGCGCCGTCAGTTCCAGCACATCGACATCGCTGATCGCGGCGCCATCGCGGGTGTTCACCGTGACATCGCCGATCCGCACCGCGCCCGTCGCGGGGACCAGATAGGCCTTGCGATCGCGCCCCAGCGGATAAGTCAGCACATCGCCCGCCTTCACCGTGGCGGCCACCACGCGGCCATCGGTGCGGATGGGCAAGGCATCGCCATCTTCGACAAAGCCCGATGCCAGCGTCACGAACTTGCCCGACCGGTCATCACGCGGGAACGGCCGCGTGCCCCATGACGGATCGCCGCCACCGCGGGTGGGAATGATCCAGATCTGGAACAGCGTGGTCACTTCGTCTTCCAGATTGTATTCCGCGTGGCGGATGCCGCTGCCGGCGGACATCACCTGCACATCGCCCGCGCCGGTGCGGCCCTTGTTGCCCAGACTGTCCTGATGGGTGATCGCCCCGGTGCGGACATAGGTGATGATTTCCATGTCGCGGTGCGGATGCGGCGGGAAACCCGTGCCGGGTGCAATCGCATCATCATTCCACACCCGCAACGATCCCCAATGGACGCGCGCAGGATCGTGATAATCGGCAAAGGAAAAGTGGTGGTGCGTATCCAGCCAGCCGTGATCGGCGGCACCCAGGCTGGCGAAAGGGCGAAGTTCGATCATCGTTCCGTTTCCTCTTGCGGCGGCGCGTCATGCAACTGGCCGGGGCCAGCGGGTCCGCCATGGTTGCAACCGATATAGGGCCTGTCGACATTCCTGTTCAGGGGCATAATATGCGCCGAAACGTTCGAGGAATTGGAACAGTGAATACCCCCGGCACACCTACGCTCGATCAGTTGCAGCTGTTCCTCGCCGTGGTCGACGAAGGCAGCTTTGCCGGCGCGGCGCGGCGGATGAACCGCGCGGTTTCGGTCATCAGCTATGGCATCGCCAATCTGGAAATGCAGCTGGGGCTGACGCTGTTCGACCGCGAAGGGACGAAAAAGCCCCGGCTGACACATGCCGGGCGCGCGGTGCTGGCCGATGCCTGCGCCGTTTCCAGCAGCGTGGCCGCCTTGCGCGCACGGGCCAAGGGAATGCTGGACGGGCTGGAAGCCGAAGTGGATCTGGCGGTGGACGTGATGCTGCCGGTGGAACGGCTGGGCCGCATCCTGCGCCGCTTTGCCGATGAATATCCCACCGTGACCCTGCGCCTGCATGTAGAAGCCTTGGGCGCGATCAGCGCGATGGTGCTGGATGGCACCGCCGTGCTGGGCATTTCGGGTGAACTTTCGGACGGGATGCAGCAACTGGACAGCGTGCCGGTGGGGACGGTCACCATGGTGCCGGTGGCGGCGCCCGATCACCCGCTGGCGCGGATGGACCCGATCCCGATCGGGGCCGCGCGGGCGCATGTGCAGCTGGTGCTGACTGACCGTTCCCACACCACGCAGGGGCGCGATTTCGGGGTCGTCAGCCCGCGCACGTGGCGGCTGGCCGATCTGGGCGCCAAGCACGCGCTGCTGCGCGAAGGGATCGGCTGGGGCAATATGCCGCTGGACATGATCGAAGCCGATCTGGTGGCAGGCACGCTGATGCGGCTGCCGCTGCCGGAACATGCAGGCACCAGTTACCGGCTCAGCGGCATCTGGCGCACCGATACCCCGCCCGGCCCTGCCGCAGCATGGCTGTTGCGGCAGTTCACCGATGCAGGGCAGGCGGAACTGGCCGCCGCCTGAACCTGTCAGCCAAGCAGGCGTTCTTCTTCCAGCAACGATTCAGCCCGGCCGATCATCGTTTCGATCGCCCGGCGGAAGTCCGCTTCCTGTTGCGGCGCCAGCCCTTCGGTGACCCGCCGGTCGCGTTCCAGCGCGCGGTCGATCATCTGCAGATGCAGCGCCTTCCCGTCAGGCGCGAAGGCGATTTCCACCGTCGGGCCGCCCGGCTTGCGCCGGCGCGTCAGCAACCCGCGTTCCACCATGCCCTTCACCGTGCGGCTCAACTGCCCGCGATCCTGCAAGGTCAGTTCAGCCAGCCGGTTGAGCGACAGCGGGGCGTGGAGGCCGACTTGCGTCATGATCCGCCATTCCACTTCACTCATGCCGAACAGCCGCCGCTGCGCCAGCACACCGCTGCGCCGCAGGACGTTGAAGAAATAGATCATGCGCATGGTGATCAGATCACCCAGCTGCCGGGTGACCTCGTCGGTTGGGGCCGTTGCGCCCGGCTCAGCGATATTCGGTTTCACCCGCTTCGTTTACCGGGTTCCGATCATTTTCGGAACACTCGAACTCGATCACCTGTCCATAACGGTCGCGGCGATAGCGGACGGTGGCGGTAAACGGTTCCGCCAGCGCTTCGGGATCGTCCATCACCATCTCGTTCACCAGCGCATCGGGCTTGGCGGGATCGAGGTGGATGCGTTCCACCAGATGGAACTTGTCCGAATGGCGCGCGCCGGTGCCGAATTCCAGCTGGTCCGAAATGCCGATGGTATCGACCACCAGCACATCGCCTTCCCAATGGCCGATCGAATGGCCGTGGAACGTTGGGTCCAGTTCTTCCAGCGGCGGATGGCTGCGGCCATCGGTCCACACCGTGCGCGTCTGCATCCATGCTTCCTGGTTGATCGTCACCCGGCCCGGGGTGAACAGGAATTCATAGGGATACTGCGCCAGTTGCATGATCCGCGGCAGGCCCGGCGGGCTGCAATTGGACCGGGCGCGCGTGACCTGCCCATCATGCGCGGCCAGATCGGCTTTCCACTTGTCCCACTGCGCGGCGTAATCGCCCTTCAGCTTTGGCTGGGCAGGCGGCGGGCCATTGCGATCGAACGTGACGAACCAGATGCCGCCCCAATCGGGCAGCGCATCCAGCTTCGCGTACTGGCCCTTGGGATTGGCGGCCCCTGCCCCTTCGCGCACGCCT
Organism: Pseudomonadota bacterium; assembly: GCA_039804965.1. GTDB lineage: Bacteria > Pseudomonadota > Alphaproteobacteria > Sphingomonadales > Sphingomonadaceae > Croceibacterium_C. The sequence continues at coordinate 14,984 of JBDLVD010000004.1, read as the reverse complement.
TCGGGCACAGGGGACGGCGGCGGCGGGGCCGGCTGGGCGCTGGCACAACTGGCCCAAGCCAAGGCAAGCGCACTGGCCAACACCCCGGCGGCAACGGGAAAAAGACGCATCGCGGTGCTCAGTTCATCTGGCCAAGGGTGGAACCATCGGCCAGCTTCACGCCGACATAGCTGCCGCCCCGCGCACCACTGCGCAACGGATGAACATGCAACTGCACCTTGTCGCCGGGTTTCAGCGAGGTGCGCTTCCACCCTTCCTGCGCCAGATTGTTGGGGCTGGTCATCTCGATCGCCCAATGTTCGCTGGCCCCCTTCACCGCCACGTCCGCTTCAATGAAGCTGTGCGGGTTCTGCCATTTGAAGCGGGTAATGGTGGCGTCCAGCACCACCGACCGGGTCATGTCGAACATGGCATAGCTGTGATGCGCCATGGCCGGGGCCACCACCACGGGCGCGATCATCATTGCAGCCAGGGCAACGATCGGAACCTTCTTCTTCGTCATCTTGGCCTCCATCACACCTGCGGCACGTTGACCGGCTTGCCATCCTTGGGCAGCCCGGAATCAAGCACCCGGCCACCGGGCAGCTTCACGTCGAGAAACAGCCCGCCGGGCTTGCCATCGCGCAGCGGGTTCATCCGCAAGGTCACCTGATCGCCCGCTTTCAGCGAAACCCTGTTCCAGCCCTGCCGTTTCAGGTTGTTGGGGCTGTTCAATTCGATGCTCCAGTGCGTGCCGCCCGGCGCTTCCAGTTCGATGAAGGCGTGGGGGTTGGTCCACTGGAACTGCCGCACGGTGCCTTGCAGCGTCATGATCTTCTTCTGGTCGAACATGGCGAAGCTGTGGTGCGCGGCGGCGGGGACAGCCGCAATCAGCGCGGCGGCCGCAGCGGCTGTCGCCCCGCCGCCAAGCGCGGTGTGGATGATGGTGCGCAGGGTCATTTTGCGGGCGTTCCTTCCACCGCGCTCTTGCCGCGTTCTTCCGCCGTTTCACGGCCCAGTTCGGTGCCGGGCAGGTTGGCGTTGTAGGCAAGGATGCAGTTGGCTTCGTTGATGTCGGTATGGTCGGCGCGGTTGAAGCTCTTGGTCGAACGCCATTCCCCTTCCCACATCGCGGGATCGGTCATGATATATTCGACGTCCATCACCGTGCCGCCGTGGCTCAGCCGGATCCGTTCGGTCATTTCGAACTGGTCGGAAATCGGGATGCCGTAATCGATCCAGTGGTTGTCCGTTTCGAAATACTTCGTGCGGACCACCAGCGTATCGCCTTCCCAGTGGCCGATGCTTTCGCCGTTGTAACTGGGCACGACCAGATCGGGATCGGAGAAATCCCGACCATCGAGGAAGATCGTCCGCACCGAATTGTTGAAGCCCGAAATCATGTAGATCGCGGTGGGCAGCTGGATGAACGCGTGCGGCCACACCCGCGTCATGATCATCGGCATCCCCGGCGGGTAACACTGGCCGATGCTGTCGCGGTAGGTTTCGTTGCGCGCGGTCGCCTTGGGCGCTTCGATCAGCGCTTCGCGCCCTTCGCGGCCGAATTTGGGATAAGGCGGGCCGAACAGGAACTTGGCAAACCCGGCGGACAGATCGACAAACCACGTGCCGGTCAGGTTGAACGGCGGCGCGGGGCGTGGCTTGGCCATGTTTTCCGGCGCCAGCGCGCCCAGATAGCCCGGATGCTTGGGCACCATCTTGTCCAGCCGGTCAGCCGGGATCGGCACCAGCGGGCGCTGGACATCAGGCTGCGGCGGCAACGGATCTTCGCCCGCCGCCGTTGTCGCCAGCGCCGGCGAAGCCAGCACCAGCGACAGCAGCATCGCCAATGGAATGCGCGACAACATCGTCTCCCCGTGCGGGGCCTTCATGCCCCATCCCGCACAGTTAGGCAGGTCGGTTTGATTCCGTCAACAACCTAGCCGAAGAAACGCCGGAACACCGATTTGTCGGCCAGCACTTCTGCCGCGCAGTTGTGGCCGGGCGCGCCGGTAACACCGCCGCCCGGGTGCGTGCCCGCGCCGCACATGTACAGCCCCTTCAACGGGCCGCGATAATCGCCGTGCCCCAGCATCGGGCGGGCGGACCACAGCTGGTCCAGCGTCATGTTGCCATGCATGATGTCGCCGCCAGCCAGCGCCAGCTTGCGTTCCAGCCCCTTCGGGCTGAGCACCTGCCGGCCAAGGATGGATGCCCGGAAACCGGGCGCCGCCGCTTCCACGGTATCGATGATGCAATCGGCCGCCGCGCCTTCTTCCGCGTCCCAATCGCGCCCATCGGGCAGTTCGGGGGCGAATTGCTGGCAGAACAGGCTGGCCACGTGGCACCCGGCCGGGGCCAGACTGTCGTCCACCGTGGACGGGATCAGCATTTCCACGATCGGCGCCTTCGACCACCCGTCGCGCTTCGCATCCAGGAACGCACGGTCCATGTAATCGAGCGTGGGGGCGATGATGATGCCCGACTGGTGGTGTTCGCCCGGTTCCGGCAGGCAGGTGAAGCGCGGCAATTCGGACAACGCCACGTTCATCCGGAACGTGCCGGACCCGGCCTTGAAGCCTTTCATCCGGCGGGTAAATTCAGCCGGCAGATCGCCGGGTTCGAACATCCGGTCATACAGGATCTTCGGCCCTACATTGGCGATCACGCGGGCGGCGGCGATTTCCTCGCCGCTTTCCAGCCGCACGCCCACGGCCGAACCGCCATCAACCAGCACGCGCGAAACCGGGCTTTCGAGGCTGATTTCCACGCCCAGCCCGCGGCACACATCGGCCATGATCTGCGTGATCTTGCCCATGCCGCCCACCGAATGGCCCCATGCGCCCTTCTTGCCGTTCACTTCCCCGAACACGTGGTGCAGCAGCACATAGGCACTGCCCGGGGTATCCGGACTGGCATAGTTGCCGACCACCGCATCGAAGCCGAACGCGGCCTTCACCGCTTCGCTTTCGAACCAGCCATCAAGGAAACTGCGGGCGGATTTGGTGAACAGGTCCAGCACGTCGCGCTGCTGTTCCAGCGAAAGGCCCGCCAGCTTGCGTCCCTGCTTCACGCCATCGATCAGCGTGCGCAGGCCGTCCCCCACGTTGGGCGGGCTTTTCAGCGCCAGATCGCGCAGCACTTCGGCCACGGTTTCCAATGCATCGTAATATTTCGGCAGCACATCGGCATCGTGCTGGCTGAACTTGCGGAATTCCGCCTGCGTGCGTTCCAGCCCGCCGCCCAGCTTCAGGTAACCGCCATCTTCCTGCGGCAGGAAGTTGCTGATCGGCCGTTCGATCACGCGGTATCCGTGATCGGCCAGCCGCATGTCGCGGATCACCTTGGGTTGCAGCAGGCTGACGGTGTAGCTGGCGACCGAATTGCGGAAACCGGGGTGGAATTCCTCCGTCACCGCCGCCCCGCCGACCACGTCGCGCCGTTCCACGATGCGGACTTTCAACCCGGCCCGCGCCAGATAGAAAGCGCAGACGAGGCCGTTGTGCCCCGCGCCGATGATCACGGCATCATATTGCTTGGTCATTGCTGGCTCCAGCCGCGCGGCGGGCGGTGTTCTTCCCGCGCCTGAGGGATGAGATCCCGCATCCGGCGGCAGAAATGGCGCAGGCACACTTCCTTGTCCGACAGCGGGCCGATGGAAAAACTGGCCGAAGCCATGCCGTCCTGCACCCGGGTGATCAATGCGGTATCTTCCGCATTCACCTGCCGGTTGATGCGCCAGTTGCAGTACCGCGCGGCGCGCATTTCGCGCCGGTCATCGGGGATGACGTAACTGATTTCGCGGATCACGCTCTGCGTCGGGCTGACCGGCAGCCACTGCATGAAATCGACCTGATCGGGGTAGATATCGAAGGCGACGTTGGGCCACAGCTTGAAATACAGCCAGCCGCGCTGGCGATCGGCGGGCAGGTGCGGCACTTGGGGCAGCACGTTCTGATAGGCACGTTCGGACCAGTTGGCCGATGGTCTGTCCACCAGTTCGCCCCACATCCGGTCGACATGTTCGGTCGCTTCCACGCCGTAACTCTTGCCGAACAGCCGGGTCAGGCCGGGATGGGCCACGGGAATGTGCAGGCCATCGGAATAGTTATCGCCGATGTTCTTCCAGTTCACGTCGCGCGGACGCATCGTAACCCGGCCCAGCGCGCGCAGATCTTCGAACCGGTAAGGTTCCACTTGCGCTTCGTAAGGCGCCATCATCTGCGCCACACTCGGCCCTTCGTCCTTCAGGCGGACGAAGATGAACCCGCGCCAGATTTCCAGCGCCACCGGGGCCAGCCCGTGCTGCCCCTTGTCCAGCCCCGGATAACTGGCGCTGTCAGGCACGCCGGTCAGCCGTCCATCCAGATCGTATGTCCACGCGTGGTAAGGGCAGACCAGCTTCTTCGCGCAGCCGCTGCTGCCATCGACAATGCGCGATCCGCGATGGCGGCACACGTTGGTGAAGGCGCGCACCACCTGATCGACGCCGCGCACCACGATCACGCTTTCGCCGATGTAATCCAGCCCGTGCCAGTCGCCAGCGCCGGGAATGTCGCTGACGTGGCACACCACCTGCCAGCTGCTGGCGAACACCCGTTCCTTTTCCAGTTCGAAGAATTCCGCATCGGAATAGGTCCAAGCCGGCAGGGACCAGCCATCCAGCGGATCGGAATGTGGGGCAGCATCGGTCATGTGTGAATCGCTGGCGGTTGTTGTTGAACGATCGTATAACAACCGCATGACGATCCGACAACGCCCAGACGAACGGCGGCAGGGGCTGCTGGAAGCCACGGCCCGCTGCCTTGCGGAAAAGGGCGCCGCGGGGGTTTCGGTGCGCGCGATCTGCACGCAGGCGGGGGTATCGCCGGGGCTGATCGGCCACTATTTCGGCGGGGTGGCAGAAGCGATTGCTGCCACCTATCGCTGGACGGGGGACAGCGTGGGGCAGGCGCTGGATGCAGCGGTGGCGCAGGCCGGGCCAGCCCCCCGTGCACGCCTTCTGGCATACCTGACCGCCAGTTTCCGCCCGCCCATCGCCAGCCCGGAACTGCTCGGCACATGGGTCGCGTTCTGGAGCCTGACGCGCAACGACCCGGCCATCGCCGCGATCCATGCCGAAATCTACGGCCAGTTCCGCCACGGGATCGAGGCGTTGATCGCGGCCGCCCATCCGGCGCTGGCCGATACGCGGTTGCCGGCCGTGGCGCTGACCGCGCTGATCGACGGGCTGTGGCTGGAACTCAGCCTTGGTCACGCCCCATACTCCGCGGCGGAGGCGGAGGCATTGGTGGAATTATGGCTGGACGCGCTGCTGCGCTGAATTTTCCCGCTTTGCCCACCAGTACAACGGCAGGCCCGCCAGCATCAGCACCAGGCTCCACCCGCTGGCCGCCAGCCCCGCGCCCCACAGCGTCCACAGCGCATAGACGGCGCCCGCAGCAGCCCAGCCACGCGCGATGTTCAGCCGCACCGCCGCCAGCGCAAAGGCAAGGTACAGCCACAGCGCGGCAGAAGTGGACAGCAGCAGCAGGAATTCGAACAGCCCCTGCATCGACCGGCTGGCATTCACCAGCGCGAACAGGCTGGCGACCACGGCAGAGGTTACCAGCGCCCGCACCGGGGTGCCCCGGGCATTGGTGGTGGCCAGCGCGCGCGGCAGGATCCCGTCTGCCGCCATGCTGCGCGCCAGTTCGCCTTGCATCAGGGTCCAGCCATTCAGCGCCCCGAAGCAGCTGATAACGGCAAACACCGCCACCAGCGCCGCTGGCCCTGCGCTCCAATACCGTTCAACGAAAGTGGCGAACGGCGCGGGCGAGGTGCTGGCGACCTGCGGCGGCAGCAACAGCGCCACGGCGGAACAGACGAACAGGTACAGCACGCCTGTCAGCGCGGTGCCCCACAGGGTTGCACGCGGAACGTTGACCGCCGGGTTGCGCACCCGCGCTGCCGCCACGCTCGCACATTCGAAACCCAGCAGCGCCCACAGCGTCAACGTGGCCGCCCCGCCCAACGCCTTGCCGCTGATCGCGCCCGCGTCGAACGGCGGCAGCGTGGCCTTGCCACCCGCCAGTGCCAGCACCGCCAACACGATCACCACCAGCAACGGCAGCACTTTCAGCGCCAGCGTCACCACCTGCACCTGCCCGGCAGAACGGGTTCCGCGCAGGTTGACCAGCGTGAACAGCCACAGCAGCGCAACCGCCACCAGCGCCGGGCCAAGTGGCAGGGCAGCGATGGCGGGGATCATCGATGAAAGGTAACTGACCGCCGCCACCGCAATGGTGACCACGGCGGTCCAGATGGAAACGAGATAGACCCAGCCGATCAGAAACGCCGGAACCGCGCCGAAAGCCTCGCGCACGAAGTCTACCGGGCCGCGGTCTGCCCGCGCCGCAGTCAACCGCGCCAGCACCAGCGCCAGCACCAGCGCACCGCCGATGGTGACGATCCACGCCCCCACGGCGTTCCAGCCGTAAGGCGCAAGACTGGCGGGCAGCAGGAACACGCCTGACCCGATCATGTTGCCCATGACCAGCGCGATCGCGGCGAGGAGGCCTAGACTGTTGCCCCCTGCCCCGCGATCATTGCCGGAGGACGGATCAGAAATCGAAACCGACCTTCAGCCCCACGATGCGCGGCTTTATCGGGTAATCGTAGAACACCCCGCCGGTGGTGGTGATGTTTTCCGGATCGCCACAGGTGGTTTCGCGGCACTGCAAGCCGGTTCCGATCACGCCCCGGCTGTCGAACAGGTTGGTGGCGAACAGTTCGACGCGATACGGCCCGCGCTTCGCGCCAAGGCTGAGATCGACCGAGGTATAGCTGGCGAGCGGCCCCTTGATGGCCCCTTCCACGACGCGCAGATCGCTGGTGCGATTGCCGACATAGGCAAGCGCGCCCTGCACGTGGGCCTTCCAGCCCCCGGCCGGGAATTCGTACCGCGCCACGGCATTGCCCTTGAACTTGGGCACGAGCGGCAGGCGGCTGCCAGCGGGAGCCAGTTCGGCATTGTCCACCGGGACCGCGCAATTGAACGTGGCGCTGGCGATCTGGCAGAACGGTTCGGTGATCTTCGCGTCGTTGTAGCTGCCCGCCACGCTGAGCGTCAGCCCGCCTTCGTGATAACCGAGATCGAATTCCGCCCCGCGAATACGCGCAACACCTGCGTTGCGGACTTCGGACAAGCCATTGTCACCAAGGAACGAAAGCTGGATGCCGTTCCAGTCCTGCTGATACACTGCCGCATTCAGGCGGATCGGGCCGAAGGTGGACTTCATGCCCAGTTCGTAATTGTCCAGCCGGTCAGGCTTGTACGGCGGCAACGAACCACGGCGGTTGATCCCGCCCGGACGGAACCCGCGCGACCATGTGGCGTAAACCAGCACATCGGGCGTGACCTTGTAGGTCAGGTTCAGCTTGTGGATGAAATCGGTGTCCGAAGTCACCTTGTCCAGATTGGTGCATGGCGATCCCGCCACCACCGCCGGGCCTTGGCAGGCATAGACCGGATTGCTGCTGAAACCGGGGTTGCTGTAACCGAAGAAGCCGATCAGCGAGTTCTTGTAATTGTATACGCGCAAGCCGCCGGTTGCGGTCAGCTTGTCGGTGATATCGAAGCTGACTTCACCGAAGGCGGCATAATCGCGATCGGTCCGGGTCTGCTGGGTCAGCCAGATATTGTCGACGGTGCCGGGCACCTGCAACAGGTCAGACAGGCCGTTGATGATGTAATGCTGTTCGATGCCGTGCTGCTGGCGCTGGCCGAACAAGCCCGCGATCACCCGCAAGCGGTTTTCCTGCGGCGAGGACACGCGCAATTCGCCAAACAGGCGGCGATAGCGGTCCGTGCCAAGGATATACTGGTTGGGGCTGATCAACTCTTCGGCGTTGTCATACAGGAATTCGCCCGAACCATGGATCGCGTCGTAGAAATACGAGTAATCCGAATAGTCGGACGCGGTATCATCGTGCCGCCACAGGTGGCCGCCAGTCGCGACCAGATCCCAGTTGCCCAGCTTGCCTTCGATGGTCAGCGCGGCCTGCAACCATTCGTCCTTGCTGTGTTCGGGGTTGTACTGGACGGTTTGCAGATCGCCCGTCACCGCGCTGCTGCGTTCCTGCGCGAAGCTGCCGTTGGCCTTGGTCACCTGACCGATTACGGTCGGGCGGACAGTCCAGCTGTCGTTCAGTTCGATCCCCAGCGCCACGCGGCCGCCATAGGTTTCGACATCGTTGTAATTGTCCTTCACCAGCGCGGCGTTGTCCTGCGTGATGCCGGAAACCGCGAATGTGCGCGAGCCGTGGACGTTATCGATGAAGCCCGCATCGCGGACGTAATAGCCGACGACGCGCAGCGCGGCGCTGTCGGAAAGCGGCAGGTTGACGAACCCTTCGATCGCGCCGCCCTGCCCGCCATGGGCCACCGTGTTGCCTTCGACATCGATCGCGCCATAGGTTTCGCGCATGTCGGGGGCATTGGTCACCAGCTTGATCGTGCCGGCCATCGAACTGGCGCCGTACAGCGTGCCTTGTGGCCCGGCCAGGGCTTCCACCCGCGCCATGTCATAGGCGTGGATGTCCAGCGCGCCCTGAATGGTGGTGATCGGCATTTCATCGAGATAGGTGCCAACGGTGGGCAGCGACGTGGAATGGTTGGCGTTTTCGCCAGACGATACGCCGCGGAAATACACCTGCGAGAAGCCCGGCCCGGCGGTCTGGATCGAAACCGAGGGCAGGAACTTCACCACGTCGCGCAGTTCGCTGACCTGCAACTGGTCCAGCTGCTGCGCGCCGATGGCGGTAATGGCCAGCGGCACGTCCTGCAGGTTCTGTTCACGCTTCAGCGCGGTGACGAGGATGACATCGCTGTCAGCGCTTTTGCCCGCTTCCTGCGCCAATGCCGGGCTGACCGCGCAAAGCGCGGAGCTGGCGAGCAGCAGCACGGCAAGACGTGCGCCCTTGGCAGACGGTGAATTGGACACAGCAACCTCCTGAACGAAATCCCTGACACACTGCGCCACAAGCCGCGGGAACCGACAACAGGTTTAACGCCGCAACCGGGCGCCACACTGCTTATTCGAGAGTCAGTATGACATTTGCGCCACATTCCGCTGACCTTCACGGGCCAACCGGATGTCCAAGATATGTCAGCGGGTAGCGTATGTGTCCGGCAGATCGCCCAGCGCAGCGAACAGCGGCCCCAGCCACGCGGCATAGGGCCGCCATTGATCCACGCCATCGCGATTGATCGGGCGACGCACCTGTTCGCTCGATGCCGTTCGCACCGCGCGGCTGCTGGTGTGGAATTGCAGGCAAGCGTCTTCGAACGGCAGCCCCAGCCATTCCAGCAGGCGGCGCACTTCGGCTTCGGGATCGGCCAGCAGGTGTTCGTGCACCACCCGGCACACCGCCCCCGGCATCACCGCATCATAATGCGCCATCGCCCGGACATAGTCGGCGTAATAGTGGCCGATGTGTTCCAGATCGTAGGTAAAGCCCTGCCCCTTGGCGAAGTTCTGGCGGAAATTGGAGAAGCAGCAATCGAGCGGATGCCGCCGCGCATCGATCAGTTTCGCATGGGGCAGGATCAGCCGGATGAACCCGGCATAGGCCCAGTTGTTGGGCAGCTTGTCGATGTAGAACGGCTTGCCGGTCTTGCGTTGCACCCGCGTGCGATCGAGGAATTCGGCCCCCAGTTCCGCCAGCCGCCCGGCGTCCATCGCCGCAACGGCGCGCGGCCATTCGTGCGCTGCAAATCCCATCGCACGCGCTTCCCGCGTGGCGAGGAAGGGGATGTCGGGCAGTTCCATCGTCCCTTCGACCTGCGAATGGCACGACAAGATCTGTTCCACCAGTGTCGACCCCGCGCGCGGCAGGCCCAGAATGAACACCGGATCGGGTGACGGATCGCCCGCCCCTGCGTGGTGCGTCATGAAACCCGGTGTCAGGGTGGCAATCACGCTGTCCACTTGCGCGGTGACGATATCGGGATCGTGCCGCACCTGTTCCTTTCGCACGGCGTTGCCGGCGGCATAATGGCGGAACGATGCCGCGGCATCACCGCTGTCGGCCAATGCCTTGCCCAGCGCAAAATGCAGGTGCAGCCGGTCTTCCGCTTCGGGCGGCGGCGGCCCCGCCAGCGCCGCTTCCATCGCGGCCACGTCGCCTGCGTCGAACTTCACCGTCTTCAGGTTGGCCAGGCTCCACCACACTTCGCCCAGATCGGGCCGTGCCGCCAGCGCGCCGCGATAGGCGGCCACGGCCTTGTCCTGCTGCCCCACGGTTTTCAGCAAATGGCCGTAACTCATCCACAGCTTGGCATGATCGGGAAAAGCCGGGGTCAGTTCTTCATACAGGCGCAGGGCTTCGTCGTAATCGCCGATGCGCCCCAGCGCGACCGCCAGCAGATTGCGTTCCGACGGATTGGCTTCCCCGCTGGCCAGCACCGCATCCAGTTCCACCACCGCTTCGGCAAAGCGGTTCTGGCGATAAAGCAATGATGCCAGATTGGCGCGCGCGGCAACAAAGCCGGGCGCAAGTTCCAGCGCGCGGCGCAGCAATGTTTCGCTGTCCTTGGTGCGGCCGATCCGCGCGGCCAGTTCGGCCATCAGCCGGATACTGGCGACATCGAAGGGATTGGCCGCCAGTCGCCGCCGCAGCAGGGCTTCCGCCGTGGGCAGATCCTGCGCCTGCATCGCGGTGGCGATGGCCACCATTTCCGGTTCGAAAGCCGTGGCGCGCACGGCGTTCACTTCTGCTTCCGCCGCTTCGGCATCCTGTCCGCATTGGCGCAAGGCCCGCCCCAGATGCCGCCAGGCATCGGCATTGCGCGGATCGTTTTTCACCAGCGCCTGCAGGCGGCGCGCCGCTTCTTCCGGCTGATCGCGCAAGAAGGTGTTGATTGTGGCGGCAGTTCCTGCCTCTGGCGTGGACATGGGCTTGCCTTATCATGGCGGGCGAACAGGTCGCTACAGGAGATTCGCAATGCGCGCTGCCATCGCTTTCGTCATCGCCGCCGCCGTGCCGGTGGCCGCACCCGCCCCCGCACAGGCCGCGCCGAAAGCCTATCCCGTGGCAGAAGCGCAGGCGCTTGACCTTGCCAAGCAGACAATCGCCATCCGTTCGGTTCAGGGGCCGGACAACCGCACGGCAGAAGTGGCGCACGTGTTCGAAGCCGCGCTGCTGGCCGGCGGCTGGAAACAGTCCGACATCGAAATCGTGCCGGTGGACGATACCGCTTACCTGATCGCCACCTGGCCGGGCAGCGACCCTACGCTCGGCCCGATCGTGCTGTCCGCCCACATGGACGTGGTCGAAGCCAAGCCTGCCGATTGGGAACGCGATCCGTTCACCCCGGTGGTGGAAAACGGGTATCTGTTTGGCCGCGGCGCCAGCGATACCAAGTTCGAAGCATCGCAGGCCGTGGCCGCGATGATCGAACTGCGGCGGCAGGGCTTCAAGCCGAAACGCACCATCGTCATCGCCTATTCGGGTGACGAGGAAACGACGATGAAAACCAGCAAGATCATCGCCGAACGATTGAAGCACGCGCAACTGGTGATGAATATCGACGGCGCTTCGGGCACCTTGTCCGAAGAAACCGGCAAGCCGCTGTACTGGAGCTGGCAGGGCGCGGAAAAGAGCTACATCGATTTCCAGCTGGAAGTGACCAACCCCGGCGGCCACAGTTCCGCCCCGCGCGCGGACAATGCCATTGCCCAGCTGGCGCAGGCGCTGGAACGGATCGGCGCCTATCGCTTCAAACCCGAAGTGAACGACATCACCCGCGGCTATTTCACCGCCGCGGCCGGGATCAATCCCGATCCCAAGCTGGCCGCCGCGATGCGCGCCTTTGCAGCCAACCCGGCCGATGCAGATGCCATTGCCGTGCTGCGCGCTGACCCGGCGATGATCGGCAAGATCGGCACCACCTGCGTGCCCACAATGGTCAGCGGCGGCCATGCGCAGAACGCCCTGCCGCAGCGGGCCACCGCCAACATCAACTGCCGCGTCTTCCCCGGCCATTCCAACGCCGAAATCCAGGCCGAACTGGAACGGGTGGCAGGCGTGCCGCAGGTCAAGTTCACCGACGTTACCGGCGATACCGCCATCGCTTCCGAAGCATCGCCGCTGAAGCCCGAATTCATCGGCGCGTTCGAACGCGGGGTGCGCGCGGCGTGGGGCAATGTGCCGATCTATCCCAGCCAGTCCTCCGGCGCTTCGGATTCGATGTGGTATCGCGCGCTGGGCGTGCCCAGCTATGGCGCGGCGGCCAGTTTCAGCAAGGATTCCGACGATTTCAGCCATGGGCTGAACGAACGCATCCCGCTTCTCAACATCCGTCCGGCGATCACCTATTACGACACGGTGCTGCGCGAACTGGCATCGCGCTGAATATTAACATCGCCGTAAATATCTTAATCTTTTCGGCTATACCCTAAGCTTTTTGACTATTTCACACAGGAACGCAAACAACGACAAGCGGGATAAGCATTAACCGGTAGGCGCCTTATGCCAAGCACCATCGACAGCAGCCCCGTTGCACAGCTGACGCAAAGCGCGAACGGGCCTGTGTCCGCGCCTATATCCGCGCTGGCTGCCAATCCAGCCGCCCGCTTCATCGGGCTTGGCGATTGGGGGCTGGCAGATCGCACGGCGTGGCTGAACGAATGGCTGCGATGCGAAGCTGAACACCTGTATCGCCACTGGGACACGCGCCTGTTTTCGCAGGCAGACAGCAGCTTCGAAATCCTGGTGGTGCATGGCGAGGACGCCGAACGGCTGGCGCAGATCCTGCGCGAATTCCGCCGCATCTATCCGGACAAGATCATGCTGGCGGTGATGTCGCGCGGGTTGCCGGGCGGACGGGCGCAGATCCTGCGTGCCGGCGCAGACGGGGTGTTCTGCATCAACAGCGACCACCGCGTTGCCGCCGCCTGGCTGGAAACGGCACTTGCCCGCCGCGCCAGCGTGCGCGCGCGCTTTGCCGAAGCGGAACGCGCTTCCAGTTCCACTCTGGCCCGCCGGTCGGGCGGCGACGACTTCACCCCGCGCGAACGCAAGATCCTGTCACTGCTGGAATCCAGCGCGGATCGCACGGTGGATTACCGCATGATCGCCCGCGCGATCGACCGGCCGATGTCGCAGCACTGCGTGCGCGCCATCCAGGCTTCGGTGTGCAAGCTGAACAAGAAGATCGTCGGCAAGGCCCGCATCCGCAATGTGCCGGGGGCCGGATACCAGCTGACCATGGCCGCGTTTTCGGCCGACAATGATTCCCGGCCTGCGCAAGCCGGAATCGCCGCCCGGGCATAACGTCCGGGCGGTGTCTTCCTTACCGTCCCGCCTTACCGGGCGGCTTCGTGCCGGCAGGGAATGGTGATGGTAATACAGGTGCCCTGCCCCGGCGCGGATGTTGCCGTCACCTCGCCGCGCATCGTCTGGGCAAATTCCCGCACCGAAGAGAGGCCAAGTCCGCTGCCCCGGTTCTTGGTGGAATAGAACGGTTCGAAGGCGCGTTCGAGCACTTCGGGCGTCATGCCCGATCCCTTGTCACTGACTTTGACTTCAAGGAATTCGCCGCTCGTGCCCGGAGCGGCGGGATTTTCCTTTGTCACGGCGCGGGTCGACAGGCAGATTTCACCGCCCGGCCCGGTGGCATCGCGCGCGTTGATCACCAGATTGACGATCGCGTTGATCAGGCCCGGACGTATCAAGTCGATCACCACGCCCGGCGCGCCCAGATCCACTTTGAATGAAGTATCGCCCGAACAGGCAGCCGTCAGGAAATCGCGGCGGCTTTCGATCACGGTATCGACCGGAAGTGCAACGCTGTCTTCTGTCGCCATCTGCCCGAAAGACAGCAACGAACGGGCAATGATCGATGCCTGGGTGCAGGCAGCGATGATCCGCCGCGCCAGCCGGGTATTTCCGACATTGCCCGCAGCATCCGGGCCTTCGTGCGCCGCGATCAGTTCGGCATTCAACGAAGCGACGGAAAGGTGGTTGTTCAGATCATGCCCGATGTTGCCCGATGCCTTGAACACCTGCTCCAGCATCGACGCACTGCGTTCCTGTTCCTTCGCCAGCGTCAGCGCCTGTTCGCGGTATTCGCTGAGGAACGCATGCTGCATCCGCATGGTCATCTGCCAAACGGCGGCATTATCGTCGGGAGCAAAATCAGCCAGCGAACCACCGCCGTCAATTTCACCGGCAAACATCAGGTTCATCGCCAGCAAGAACCCGTCAGGCAGCGCGATCACCGCGCCCTGCAACACCTGATCGCCATCGATCCGGCGCAGGATCAGCGGGAGGCAGGCAGTTGCACGGTCGGCAAGATCGGCAGCGTCCTGCGCGCCAGACCAGCGGAACAGGGCGGGCAAGAAAGCGCCGGTTTCGATCCCCCCGTCAGGACGCTGCAACGCCGGCCCGATCCCGCGCACCCGCAGATCGGCATCGACCACGATATGCGCCGGGTAAAGGAAGGCGAGTTGCCGCTCGGTCAGCTCAAGCTGCATCGGCAGCGGCCCGTTCCCGGTATGTCACCCGGAATTCAGCCGAACCGGGTGCCATGGCGATCTGTTCGATTTCGCCATCAAGCCCGAAATCATCGAGCAGCCCCCGCAGCAGCCCTGCCACCATCGGTTCGGCGCCGGTACGTGCCGAATTATAGCCGATAACAACCGCATCACCATCATCGCGGATGGTGAACGATGGCACTTGCGCGGCCGGGGCCAGCGTGGTCACCGCGCAATGCATCCGGTCCAGATTGCCCACCAATTCGCGGAAATTCAGGCCGGTAAAATCCATCACCGCGCCATAGGGACCAGTGCGCGCGTAATTGACCCAGTGGCGACCAACCCGTTCCTGAAATTCCGGAATGGACAGGTTCAGTGCCTTCGCCGCCGCTTGTGCGATCCGGTCCGTCAACGCATCGTCATAACATTCGAAGCTGATCTGCTCCATCGGACCGATGGCCAGTTCGCGTTCGATCAGAGCCCAGC
>JBDLVD010000003.1:0-50795 GCA_039804965.1 Pseudomonadota bacterium | reverse complement strand
GCATGTTCCTGGAATACCAGGAAATGCGCGACAAGCACGATTACCTCGCCCAGTTCGGCGTCGACAGCGATGAAGATATCGCCCGCACGCTGGCCATGTTCGGCGGCTTCACCGAAGGGCTGCAGCTGTTCGCCAGCTTCGCCATGCTGATGAACTTCCCGCGCTTCAACAAGATGAAGGGTATGGGCCAGATCGTCACCTGGTCGATCCGTGATGAAAGCCTGCACTGCGAAGGCATCACCCGGCTGTTCCACGCCTTCACGGCGGAACGCCAATGCCTGACCAAGGCGGTCAAGGAAGACATCCTCGACATGTGCCAGAAGACGGTGCGGCTGGAAGATGCCTTCATCGATCTGGCTTTCGAACAAGGCCCAGTGCCGGGGATGACGGCGAAGGAAATCAAGCGCTACATCCGCTACATCGCTGATTGGCGGCTGGGCCAGCTGGGCCTGCCCACGATCTACATGGTGGAAGAACACCCGCTGCCGTGGCTGACGCCGCTGCTGAACGGGGTGGAGCACGCCAACTTCTTTGAAACCCGCGCCACCGAATATGCCAAAGCCGCCACCCGTGGTGATTGGAATACGGTGTGGAGCAGCTTCGATGCGCGCGCCAAGGCCAAGGGCGCTGCCGCCAACGAAGCCGCAGACGAAGCGCTGGAACCCGGCCTGTTCGGTGATTCCGGGGTGCAGGCGGCAGAGTAAGGACACAGGGGCCGGGCCAACGCGCGCATTGCTGCTGCAAACCCGGCCTTAACCGCTGCAACGTTATGCGGGCCGGATGGTCACGCGCAAATACCAGAACATTTTTCGCAGCCGATGGAAGGCGGTCAGTTGGGCGCTGGGCGTCATGCTGACGGCCTATTGCACCATCCCTGCGGCGGATGAAACCGGAGCCGGCGCGCCGAAGGCGGAACAGCATCGCCACACCAACCCGTGGGCGCTGGACAAAGGCGGGCACTGAATTTGGCGCTGGCCGCCGGCGGTCAGCACCAGTTGCGGCGATGACCCTGCCATTCTTCCGCCAGCCCGGCGCGTACCATGTCATCACCCAGGCTGTGGCCATCGCGGGTGATCACGCGCAGCAAGCGGCCATACCGATCGCGGTCGCGGCCATCGGCGGCGGGGGTAAGTGTAAAGGGGCCTGCGCCCAGCAGTACCTGCAACCGCGCCGTGGCTGCACGGCCAAGCGTCAATTCCGCATCGCATCCCGGATGGCTGACTTCGGGCGCGTTGATATCGGCGATGCGGATCTTTTCGCCATGAAACCAGATCGTGTCGCCATCGACCACGCAGGTCACCCGGCCCGGTCCGCTGCACAGCGGGAACGGCGCGTCGTGCCGATCTGCGGCCAAAACCGGCAGAACCGGCGTCGCCGCCCCGATTGTGGAGGCTGAAACGGCGAAGAAATGCAGCAGGAAACGGATGTTCGCCATGCACGGCACAGTGCGCGCGGCGACAGGTCGGCGAAATTAAGCGTGACTACTTATGGCACTGCCCCATCGGGCTGCGGTTTTCCGCGCCAAGGCAGCTTGATTCAGCCCGCCGTTTCACTAAGCATTTTTGCGTGTAAAATGCGCGGGACGGGGTTGGGCAATGACGGAAGGCGAAGTCGCCAATGCACGGCGGTCGCAGCGGCGACGGTCCAGGCGGAGCAACCGCCAAAGCCAGGGCTGGAAATCCCCCTTGGTGGGCAAGGGGCTGTTCTGGTCGGCATTGGGCACGCTGGCGTTGGGGGCCAGCACCATGGTCTATGGCCTGCATCTCGGCGCAAACATGGCCGGCCTGCTGATGATCGGGCTGGACAAGCAGGAAGTAACTTACGCCCGCGGCGCCCCTGCGGGGCAGGCGGATGGCGGGCAGACATGGTTCTACACCGAAGGTGCGGGCGCGCAGGGCGTGGTTCGGTTCGGCCCGGACGGGCGGACACGCACGATCAGCTGCATGCAGCGCGGGCAGGTGGCCTTCGGCTGTGGCAGCGTGCTGGGCGTGGGCATGGGGGACGGTGAAGATCGGCTGCGTAACCGGCTCGGCAGCCCCACGCAGGAACGGTACGTCAAGGGCGGCAAGCTGATGGTCTATGCCGACATGGGGCTGGTTTTCACGATGCAGGAATTTCGCGTGATCGGGATGACCAAATATGCGGCCAGCGGCCTTGGCTATCTGGTCCGCGTGCCGTGGGCGCTCTTGCCCTGATCAGCGGGCGCTGGCGGTGCCGCGGGGCTTGATCCCGCGCGCGATGTCCAGCCCGAACAACGCGGCCTGGATCACGATTACTTCAGGCACCGTACCCTTCAGGAATGCGCCGACCGGATATTTCAGCACGATCGTCAGCCCGATAAGGGCCGCTGCCGCCACCGCGTGCGCCTGTATCAGCCCGATCGCGTTGCCCGAAAACAGCGGCACACGCAGCACGGCGCGGCTGATGAAGTAAGCCAGCGCCACTGCCGACAGGAACGACATCACGGAAAACAGCATCGACAACGCCCTTGGTGGAATTACGGATGTAGTGGGGCAAGGGGCAGTTTCGCGCAAGCCCGCAACCGACGATCGCCTGCCAATTGTGTGCAGGTGCCGGTCCGGTGTTTCAGTGCGGAACAACCTGCGCCGCCGCGCGTCAGATCTTCGTTGCCTTGCATAACGGAGGATGTCCTATGATCGAAACTACCCTGCAACACCGCGAACAGGAACTGCGCAGCCTGATTGACCAGATTGCTGCCCATCCCGAACGGGACTGGACCGAGGCGCGTCAGCGGGTGATCGTGCTGCAACGCATGGTCGCCGGAGCGGCGGCCGGAGTGGTCGCGGGTGCAGCTGCAGGCGCAGGTTGATCTTTGCAGCGCCCCGCCATCCCGCTACAGCGCCGGGCATGACCGTATCCAAAGACAAGCAGATGCTGGCCAAGGCTGAAACGCTGATCGAGGCCCTGCCGTATTTCCAGCGTTACGCCGGGCGCAGTTTCGTGGTGAAATATGGCGGCCACGCCATGGGTGATCCGGAAGCGGCGCAGGATTTTGCGCAGGACATCGTGTTGCTGAAAGCCGTGGGCATCAACCCGGTGGTGGTTCATGGTGGTGGGCCGCAGATCGGCGCCATGCTCAAGAAGCTGGGCGTTGAAAGCACTTTCATCGATGGCCTGCGGGTTACTGACAAGGCCACGGCGGAAGTGGCCGAAATGGTCCTGTCGGGTGCCATCAACAAGGAACTGGTCAGCTGGATCGCGCAAGCGGGCGGCAAGGCAATTGGCATTTCGGGCAAGGATGCGGGCCTCGTCACCGCCACCAAGGTGGAACGCACCACTCGCGATCCGGACAGCAACATCGAACAGGCGGTCGATCTCGGCTTTGTCGGGGATCCCACCCATGTCGATATCACCGTGCTGGACGTGGTGAGCAACGCGGGCATGATCCCCGTGATCGCCCCCATCGGCGTGGGCGAAGATGGCCACACCTACAACATCAATGCCGATACGATGGCCGGCGCGATCGCCGCTGCGCTGGGCGCGGCGCGGTTGTTCCTGCTGACCGACGTTTCCGGCGTACTGGACAAGCAGGGCGAACTGCTGACCGACCTGACCCCTGCCGATATCGCGCAACTGCGCGCGGATGGCACCATCACCGGCGGCATGATTCCCAAGCTGGAAACCTGCGTGCAGGCGGTGGAAGCAGGGGTGGACGCCGCCGTGGTGCTGGATGGCCGGGTTGGCCATGCGATGCTGCTGGAATTCTTCACCAGCCGCGGCGCCGGAACGCTGGTGCGCGCCGGGTGATGCGCCGCTGCGCCTTGTCGCTGCTGGCCCCGCTGATGCTGGTGGCGTGCGGCGGCGATGGCGCGGACCGGCCGACGGCGGGGGAAAACGCCACTGCGGTGGCTGTGACACCTGCGGCAATCGCCACGCCCACGGCATCTGCCACAATTGCGCGCCCGCCTCAGGTGGAGCAGTTTCCCAAACTTGCCAGCAAGGACTGCGCCACCGTTGCGCAATTCTATGCCGATGCGCTGCGCCGGGGTGCTTACGATCAGGCAGCGCTGGTGTGGGCGGACCCGGCGATCGACGGCGCGCGGTTACAGGCGCTGTTCGGCGGATATTCCCGCCCGGACATGGCGCTGGCCGCGCCCGAGGTCGAAGGGGCGGCGGGATCGTCATACTGCACCGTCACCGGCAGCCTGAAAGACGCCGCAGAGCCGGCCCGCGCTGCTGTCGATGGCGAAATGCTGTTGCGGCGGGTCAACGATGTGGACGGCGCCACGCCGGTGCAACTGCGCTGGACCCTGCGTTCCAGCACCTTCGTCGACAAGCTGGAACGGTCCGCCGGAAGCTGATCGGCTTGATGCGGGCCATGCGGGTAAGCTAGGGTCCAGGTTCCCGCACAGAAAGGCTGCCCCTTGCTCACCATCGTCGGCGTTCTCAGCATCATCGCCAATGCCATCATCATGCTGGTGATCGTGCAATTCATCATCAGCCTGTTGTTTTCGTTCAACGTCATCAATTCCAGCAATCAGTTCCTGTTGCAGGTCTACAGTTCGATCAACGCCCTGCTGGAACCGATCCTGCGCCCCATCCGTCGCGCGCTGCCCGACACCGGCGCAATCGATTTTTCGCCGCTGGTGCTGATCATCGGGATAAATGTCCTGATCTACGTGCTGGGCACGCTGGCCTGATCGCCATGGTCCGCGCGCGCGCCTTGCCGCTGCTGTTGGCAACCCTTGCCGCAGGCTGCGCCACCGGGCCGGGGCGCGATGCGCAGGGCCACAAGGCGCTGCCGCAATCAGCCAATCCCAGCGCGGTGATCGCGGCGGAAATTGCCTTCGCCCGCGCGGCTCAGGAAAAAGGGCAATGGACCGCCTTTGCCCAGACCGCCGCGCCCGATGCGGTGATGTTCGTCCCCGCGCCGGTGCTGGCGCGCGACTGGTTGAAAGGCCGGCCCAACCCGGCGGCAGCGGTCAGTTGGCAACCCCATCGCGTGTGGACCAGTTGCGACGGATCGCTGGCGGCAAGCCACGGCGCGTGGCAGCTTCCGGACGGATCGCAGGGGCAGTTCGTCACGGTCTGGCGCAGGCAGGCCGATGGTCGCTGGCAATGGGTGATGGATACAGGCGGAATGCTGCAACAGCCGCTGGCTCGCCCTGAAATGGTGGCGGCATCGGTGGCGGACTGTACCGTGCGGCCGACGCCGATCACCACCTCCAGCCTCGCATCAGGGGTTGATCGGCGATCGGGGACTACACCTGACAATTCGCTGGCATGGCAGGTGGATGCGCTGCCCGGCGGTGCCCGCACCGTGACCATTTCCCAGTGGCACGCGGGTGAACGCCGGATCGTGCTGGACCTGACCTTGCGGGATGCAACGCCGTGATCGAACTGTTCCTGTCTGCCTTCGTCACGCTGTTCGTGGTGATCGATCCGCCCGGCTGTGCGCCTATCTATGCCGGGCTGACCAATGGCGCCAGCAGTGCCCAGCGCCGAAGCATGGCCATTCGCGCGGTCATCATCGCCGGGCTGATCCTGCTGGTGTTCGCGCTGTTCGGGCAGCAGTTGCTCGGCGCGCTGCATATCGAACTCGATGCCTTCCGCGCGGCGGGCGGCATCATGCTGTTCCTGATCGCGCTCGACATGGTGTTCGAAAAGCGCACCCAGCGGCGCGAGGAACGGGCGGAAAAAATCCGCGCCACGCCGGAAGTGGAGGACGTGTCGGTGTTCCCCATGGCCATGCCGATGCTGGCCGGGCCGGGCGCCATTGCCTCCATCATGCTGTTGCAAGGCACGGCACAGGGGGTGGTGGGTTCGCTGGTGATCCTGGCCGCGCTGGGCGCCGTGCTGCTGCTGACCCTGTTGGCCTTGCTGGCGGCCAGCCCGCTGATGCGGCTGGTCGGCGCGCAGGTTGAAGCGGTCATTACCCGCCTGCTGGGCGTGCTGCTGGCGGCACTGGCCGCGCAATATGTGATTGATGGCGTGCGGGGCAGTTTCGGGCTTTGACGCTTACTGCAATGTCACGCGGCTTTCATCGGGATCGCTGCGGCCAAAGAACTGCATCAGCTGCACCAGCAGTTCGCACCTTTCATTCAGCGTCCCGGCTTCCAGCAGGGCCTGCTTGGCCGCGGCATCGAACGGGGCAATCTGGCTGACGCCGTTGATCAGGCTGATATCGTCCAGCCGGGCGACCGAATCCCAATCCACCGAATAGCCCTGCATATCGGCAAAATTGCGCGCTTCCATCTCGAAGCCGGCCCGTTCCGCACTGCTCAGCACTTCATCGTCGCGGTCGTGGATCAGCTCGGCCTCGATCTGGCGGAACGGCGTGGCCACGTCCAGTTCGCGCAGCAGGCGGAACCGCCGCTCCCCCTCCAGCACGATGTTGTAGCGGCCATCTTCCATCGTCTCGACATCCTCGATCTGGCCGACGCAGCCGATCGAAAACAGCGGTGCCAGTTCCGATGCGGCTTGCGGCTGGATGATCGCGATGCGCCGGTCTTTTGCCAGCGCACTGCCCACCAGCGCACGGTATCGCGGTTCGAACACGTGCAGCGGCAATTGCAGGCCGGGAAACAGGATCGCCCCGGTCAGCGGAAAAATCGACAGGCGCGTGGCGGTCATCAGCCGAACAGCAGCAACGAAAGGCGTCGGCGCTGCGCCGATACCCACGCATCTTCCAGCCCGACCGCTTCAAAGATCTGTAGCAGCTTGGCCTTGGCCGCGCCTTCGTTCCACGCCGGATCGGCCTTGACCATGGCCAGCAGCACTTCGGCGGCATCGTCGCGCTGCCCGGCGGCGAAGGCGCCTTGGGCAAAGGCGAACTGCGCGTCCATGTCCGCCGGCCGTTCCGCCGCCGTGGCGCGCAACGCGGCCAGTTCGCCATCTTCCACGCTGTTGCCGGCCAGTTGCAATGCGCTGTGGGCCTGCACCAGCAAGGAATCCTTGCGCGCATCTTCGGGCAGGGCATCCCATGCAGCCTGCGCGGCCTCGATTTCGCCAATGCCGATCAGCGAACGGATCAGCCCTGCCTGCACGCGCGGATCGCCGGGAGCCATTTCCACCAGTTGCATGAAAATGCCGCCGGCGCGCTGGGCATCGCCTTCGGCCAGCGCCTGTTCGCCCATCTCGATGATCGGGCCGATTTCGGCTTTCGCGTCAGCATCGCCGCCTCGCACCGGCAATTGCTGCAACAGCTGATCCAGCATCTGCCGCAATTGCGATTCGGTGCGTGCGCTCGTCAGGTCGGCCACGGGTTGCCCCTGAAAGATCGCATAGACCGTGGGGATCGATTTGACCTGAAACTGCGACGCGATGAACTGTTCCTCGTCGACGTTCAGCTTGGCCAGCAGCACACCCTTGTCGGCATATTCCGCGGCGACCTTTTCCAGAACCGGGGCCAGCGCCTTGCACGGCCCGCACCATTCCGCCCAGAAATCGAGGATGACCAGCTTGGTGCGCGAAGGATCGACCACATCCTTGCGGAAACGGTCCACTGCCTTCTGCTCATCCAGGTTGAGGCCCATGCTTGCCAAGGAAACTTCCCTTCGATCCGTAATTTACACGGCCAATGTGGCGTTTTGTGCGGATTTGTGAAGGGCGAAACCGGTCTTTGCGGCCTTTGCGATTTTCCTGCCCCAGCTTTGCGTTTTTCCGCTTGCCGGGTGTGGGTGGTGGTGTTAGTGGCGCGCCTCCCCACCCCGGCTGGTCCGGGGCGCACAGCCAGAGAGCGGGCGTAGCTCAGGGGTAGAGCACAACCTTGCCAAGGTTGGGGTCGAGGGTTCGAATCCCTTCGCCCGCTCCAGGTTCAGCCAAAAGCTGTTTCCAGAAATCGTGTTGGTTCCATGGCGCGGTCGCTCGCCTATCGCACTTGACCCCGCCCACTAACCGCACCCAAGCGCAATCGATGTTGGAATCCCAGCATTGGAATTTTCAATTCCGGCAACACCTTGCGGGTGTAGCTCAATGGTAGAGCAGCAGCTTCCCAAGCTGAATACGAGGGTTCGATTCCCTTCACCGCTCAATTATTTAACTTATAAATCAATAACTTGCCTTTACTGCTGGCATGTACCAAGTGGCGGGTGGCGGGACGCTGTATCAGACGTCCACTTGCCGCACTGTATCCACATGGCGGGGGCGCAGCATGTTGCGCAGGCCCAGTAGCGACCGGCCCAGCGGGCGGCCCATGATGGCTCGCACCACCTTCTCGCGGGCGCTGGCCTGTTCGTGCCGGCGATAGGCTTCACCGGAAATGGTGAATTGCGAATATTCCACTTTGGGCAGCCGCCGTGCGGGGTGCCACAGGTTGCCGTACATCTGCGTGCGCTGCATCCCCAGGTGGTCGTAACTGGCTTTTACGGCGTGGATCGTGTCGTCGGAGGGGGCGAAGATCACGAGGCTGTTGTTTTGCCGCTGGCGTTTGACGGTTTCGCACCACGACCATGGCAGCCAGTCGCGATCGATCTGCGGATTTCCTTGCCAGAAGGCCGTTATGAATGACCATTCGGGTTTCAGGCGCAAGTAATGCGTATGAAATTCCTGATCCTCGGAAAAATCACCCGTGTTGATATTGAGCATCCACGTCAACGCCTTGCGACGAATATCCGGATGGGGGCTGATTTCGTAGCCGTGCAGGTATTTCTGGATGCCGGTATCTATCTGAACAGGGGTGGTAATGCCGAATTTTTCAACCATTGCGGCCTGAAATTCGGGTGAGACCAAGAAGCGATTGAATTCTTCGATCAATGCGCTGCGGCAATTGACGAGGCGATAGACGATGCCGAAACCTTCCGTGGCATCGTGTATCTTTCTGGAATAACCATGATCGATCCAGTCAAGATATTCCCGCGTTGATGTAACGCATCCGGGGAATGGTATTACCTTGTATCCGGATGAATCCAGTATTTTTAAAAGCCCTGCCGTATCATTGGCTTTTTCAAGAGATATCTGAGGATCATTGGCGATAAAATGAAAATGTTCCGGGGAAAGAAAATCTGATATTTCGATATGACGAAAAGGATCATTTGAAAATGATGATTTTTTTATCTTTTCTATAAGATATTGAAAAGGTGAAGACATTTTCAGGCCCCGAAAAACGCTTTGCGTGGCGAAGGCTTCGGCTCATCGCGCCAGAGGGTCAATTCGCCTTCATGGTTAACCCAATCGCGCCATCTGCAACGGCACTGCAATGGGGTTAGAACGCTGCAACACACAGGTTGCCGTGGCGAAAACCGGGGCTGCCGCAAACGGCGCGAGGGGAGCCGACGTGCATGGCCGATCCTGTCGAATCCCAACGGGCCGATTTCTTCCGCCATATCGAACGGCACGGCCAGCGCCCGGCGCTGATCGATGGCAACGGCATCACCATGTACGCGCAACTGGCCGAGCGGGCCGACCTGTTCGCGCGGCAGTTGCCCCGCCAACGAAGCTTGATCTTTTTACAGACCGCCAACAGCGTGGCCTGCATCACCGCCTATCTGGCGTGTTTGCGAGCCGGGCATGCGGTGCATCTGATGGGGCAACCGGCGAGTGACACCGACAAGGCGCGGTTGGCGGCGCTGGAACAGGCGTATCAACCGCAGGCCGTGCTGCGCCCGTATGGTGATGCGATGGCCGTGGCTAGCCCCGTCACTGGCGCCGTAACTGGCCCATCGCTGCACCCTGATCTGCGGGTGCTGCTGTCCACATCGGGTTCCACCGGTTCGCCCAAGCTGGTCAAACTTTCCGAAACCAACCTTGCGGCCAATGCCGCGTCGATCCGCGCCTATCTGGAGCTTGGCCCTGCTGACCGGGCGATGACCAGTCTGAAGCTGCATTATTCCTATGGCATGTCGGTGCTGCACAGCCATCTGGCGGCGGGTGGCAGCCTGGTGCTGACCGACGAGCCGGTGACCGCCGCAGCATTCTGGCACCTGTTCGAACAGGCCGGGGCGACCAGCTTTGCCGGGGTGCCATACACCTTCGAACTGCTGGCCGGGAACGATCGCTGGGCGCGCATGCCCGGTTTGCGCCAAGTGACTCAGGCAGGTGGGCGGCTGGCACCCGACATGGTCCGCAAGGTCAGCCGGCTGGGCATGGACAACGGCTGGCGGTTTTTCGTGATGTACGGGCAGACAGAAGCAGCGCCGCGCATCGCGTGGTTGCCGCCGGAACTGGCGCATGACCATCCCGACTGCATCGGGCGCGCGGTCCCCGGCGGGACGCTGTCGATCATGGATGAAGCCGGGATGCCGGTAGAGATACCGGAGGTGGATGGGCAGCTGGTCTATTCCGGGCCGAACGTGATGATGGGCTATGCCGCGTCCGCCGCCGATCTGGCGAGCGACTGTACCCCGGCGCACCTGCTGACTGGCGACATTGCCCGCCGCACGGCGCAAGGGTTGTTCCGCATCACCGGGCGCAGCGCGCGCATGGTCAAACCGTTCGGCCTGCGGATCAATCTGGACGAAGTGCAGGAATTGGCGCGCAGCCGGATGCCCGGCGCGATCTGTGCCGGCACGGATGACGGGATCGTGGTGGCCGTGGCGGCCGACGCCCTTTCTGCGCAGCCTGAAGCGGCGGGTGCCGGCGAATGGCTGGCCCGCGCCATCGGCCTTCCCCCGCAGTGGGTGCAGGTAGCGGTGCTGCCCGAAATACCCCAGCTGGCCAATGGCAAGCCTGACTATCGCGCCGTGCTGAAATGCCGGCGGTCCACCCAGCCTCCGGCCCACGCGCTTGCCCCTTTGCGCGTTTCCCGGGCCATGCGGTTGGCGGCGGGCATGGATACCTTGCGGTCCCCTGCCTTCTATCGCCGCACGCTGCTGGAAGCAGGGGGGATCCTTGGCCTTGTGCGGCCGGAGTGGGGCGACGTGCGGGGAATTTTCGCGCAGATGACAGGGCGTCCGGCACCATCGGGGCAAGACAGCTTCCAGTCACTGGCTGGCGATTCGCTCAGCTTTGTCCAGACCAGCTTGGCGCTGGAAGACTATCTGGGGCAGCTGCCCGATGATTGGGACAGTCTGCCTATCGACCAATTGGAGGCGCTGCGCGGCGGCGATGCCCTTGTTTAAAAAGGCTCTTGCCGGCCGGGTGATGCAAACCGATATCGCCTTGCGCGGGGTGGCCATCGTGCTGGTGGTGCTGAACCACGCATCGATCACCGATTCCCGCCCGATCCATCTGGGGGGTGGGCTGAACATCCTGCTGCTGCTGTCGGGTTACAGTTTTGCCCGCTTCATCCTCGTGCGCGAAACCATGGCACAGGTGCGGCGCGGCATCGCCAGCTTCGCCTTCAACCTGTGGCTGCCCTGCCTTGCGGTGGTGCTGGCTTCGTTCGCGCTGAAACGGGAATGGTCATGGGGCGAAGTGCTGTTCGTCAGCAACTTCTACACCGCCGATCACATCGCGTTGATGTATGTCTGGTTCCCGCAAGTGATCCTGCAAATGCTGGCGATATTCTGGCTGTTGAGCTTCGTGCCGGGGGCGCGGCAGGGGCTGGCGCGGCACCCTCTGCCGCTGGCGCTGGGCGGGCTGGCAATCAGCTTTGCACTGTTGCTGGTGCTGCGCGGTGATGATCGCGGGGCCGATTTCGCCAACCGCACGATCGAGGCAGTCGGCTGGAACTTCGTGCTGGGTTGCGTGGCATGGTACATCACGCACGGTCCCAGCCGCCAAGGCATGGCGGCGCGGCTGGCGCTGCTTGGCTGCACCGCGGTGTTGGGGCTGGTGGCTTTTGGCTGGGGCGCGGACTGGTTGCGGGCCGTGCTTCTGCCGCTGGCGCTGGCCCTGCTGTTGTTCGTGCCGCGCCTGCGGCTGCCCGCCATCGTGGCGCAGATCGTGCAGGTGCTGAGCCAAGCCACCTTTACCGTGTTCCTTGCCCATGTCCTGTTCCTGCGGATTTTCGATGCCGCCGGGCTGCGCGGTGCCAGCAGCGGCTTCAACCTGGCCGATACACTGTTCGCCGCTGCCTTCGCGCTGACGGGATCGGTGGCGGTCTGGGTGCTGGCGTCGGCATTGCGGCGGGCGTGGCAAGCCACCCATGCCGATGCGCTGCGCCGGCAGATGCAGCGCGGCATTGCCTGACCGGCTTACCCGGCGGCGCGCCTGCCGGATGCCACGGGTGGCTGGACGGCGGTGGCGATGGCCGCATCGGCTTGTGCGGCGGGGCCAGCGCCAAGTCGGGTCATATGGCCCGGCAGGATGTGGTGGCAGATCGTTTCGGCCTGTTCAGACCAGCTGTAACCGGCTGCCAGCCCTTGCAGCCCTTGCACCAGAAAGGCGCGGGCTGCCGGATCGAGCAGGGCTGTCCGCACCGCCCGCTTGATCGACGGAACCGAACGCGGATCGCAATAGATCGCGTTGCGCCCGCACCGTTCCCACATCGACGGAATGTTCGATGCCACCGTGGGGCAATTGAAATGCGCGGCCTCTATCGGTGGCAGCGGCGATGCTTCGTACAGCGATGGGAACACCAGCACCCCGGCCGCGGCATAGATGCGCCCCAGCAGATCCCGGTCGTTGATCTGGCCAAGAAAATGGATGCGATGGGCCACGTCGGCCGGGACATCCATCCGCGGTGCGCGCAGCACGGTACCGCTGGAGCCGACGAACACGAAATCGATCCCGTCGTCGCGGGCAAGATCGATCGCGGTTGCAAGGATGCGGTCGAAATTTTTCCGGTGGGACAGCGAACCCACATACAGGGCAAAGCCATCCGCCGGCAGGTGGCGGTGCTGTTGCGGCGAACCGTCGCTGGCGCTCCAGCCGCCGTTCTGGGCCACCAGCGTGCGGGCCAGAACCCTCGGTTCGATCCGTTGCAGCCGCCCGCTTTCGGTGTGTGATACGGTGATGACCGTCTGTGCCCGCCGCAACAGCAGCGGCAGCATCAGCCGATGGATGACCCGGTATCCTAGCCGATAGGCGCGCGCGTGGTTGCGATAGGACACGTCGTGGATCATCACCGATACCGCAGCTGATCCGGGCATTGGTGCGGGTTGCGGCACGGCCCTTGGCGTGGGTGTTTGCCCCCGGCGCAGCAGCGTCCAGACGGGCGCGGTGTTGCCAAGGCACAGCAGCGGCACGGCACCGACATAGCGGGCCAGTTCAACCTGTTCCCACCACAGGCCGCTGGAACGGCCGATGACCCGCACCTCGATATGTTTCAACGCCAGATGCTGCACCCAGCGCCCGCGTGGCACCAGCAGCACCACGCGCGCGGCCAGTTCCCCGCGCCCCATCATCGCATCAATCTGGCCAACCAGTTCGAACGCCACCCGCTGCACGCCGGTAACCTGCTGCACGATGAAGCGGCCGTTGATGTAGAGCGCCGGCGGATCGTCGAGGTTGTGGTGGACCACGGCGTTCCCCCTGTTGTGCTCCATGCTTTCAGCTTCGCTGATCGTGGCGGTGTGGCCAATGGCCTTTCGGAACTAGCCCTTATTCGCCATCCCGCGCAGCGATGAACCTGCGGTAGCTGTCATGGGGTGGAGCAACACCCGCACGAATTCTGGCGTTTCGGCCTTGTCGTCGCCACTGTCGGCCGGGTGGAACCCGTGCTGCGGCTGATGCACAGCCTTGAAGGGCAGACCTTCCGTTCGTTCGAACTGATCGTGGTCGACCAGAACCTGGAAAAGGACATCGCCCCGGTGCTGTTCGCGCGGCCGTGGCATTTCCCCATTACCCACTTGCGCGTGCCGCCGATCGGCGTCAGCGCCGCGCGCAACATCGGCTGGCAGCGCACGCGGGCGCAGGTGCTGGTCTTCCCCGATGATGATTGCTGGTATCCGGCCGAATACCTCCAGCATCTCGACGTCATCATGCGGCGCGGGGCGCAGCTGGCCACTGGCCGCGCTGCCACCATCTTCGGACGCACCATCAATGGACGGTTCGACAAGGTGGCCGGCCCCATCACGCGCGGCAATGTCTTCACCCGGCAGATCGAATGGAACATGGCCATCTCCGCCGATCTGATGCGGACGCTGGACGGTTATGACGAAGCGATTTCGCTGGGCAGCGCATCACCTTGGCAGGCGGGCGAAGGATATGACCTGATCCTGCGCGCGCTGGCCGCAGGCGCGCGCTGCCATTACGATCCGGCGCTGGTCGGCCATCACGAAGAACTGCCGGTGCGGCGGCCCGATACGGCCATGATCGCCAAAGGCTATGCCTATGCGCGCGGGCTGGGCTTCGTGTTGCGCAAGCACGGCTTTGGCCCTGTCGCGCTGACTGGCTGGCTTTCACGCAGCGGGGTCAATCTGGCGCGGGGGCTGCTGCGCCTGCGGTTCGATCTGGTCCACTACTTCGCCTTGCAGGCGCTGGGGCGGTGGGAAGGGTGGTGGCAGCAGGCCGCCGGGCGCAGCGCCATTGGCCAGCCGCAGCAGGCGCGCGCGCAGCAGCGGGTCCAGCCTGTGGCCGCCCGACTGATGCCAGATGCGGTTGCGGCAGCGGAGGGCGAAATCGAACAGCGTACCGGCCGGATCGGCGGCAAGGGCGCGGATCGCCATGCCGGCGGCCCCGGCCCGGCGCCGCTGGCAGAGCAGGGTGACCGCGTGCACCCGTGAAGCATCGCCCGCCACCCATCGCAGCAACGATGCAGGCGGCGGCCCCGCTTCTGCTGCGATGATCCGCACCGCCGCCCTGCGCGCCCGGTATGCGCCATCGGCATTGGCGGACAGGCTGTGCGGCCCCTTGCGGTAAGCCACCAGATCGCGCGGCACGCACACCACTGGCCGCCGGGCTGCCACCCGCAATTGCAGCAGGTAATCTTCCGCCCCCGGCCAATCGGGCAAGGGCGCACGATACAGCCCGGCTTCCACCATCGCCGCCCGCCGGAACACCGCGCTGCTGCCGTTGCCCACGCAATTGACCAGCGCCATCGGCCACAGGATGTCGCCTTCCAGCGCCAGTTCCAGCGGGCCACGGATCGCCCGGCCCTGCGCGTCCACCAGATGGTGCCAGGCATAGGCAAAGCCCGCCTGCGGCTGGCGTGACAGTGCGGCGGCACAGTGTGCAAGGTACTGCGGAGCCCACACATCGTCTGCATCCAGTGGCGCGATCAGCGGGGCCTGCGTGGCGGCAATGGCGCGGTTGCGCGCGGCGGAAGGGCCAAGGCACTGCTGGCGCAACAGGCGGACCTGCGGGTGCTGCGCCGCGATGCCCGCCACCAGCGTGGCGGTGCCATCGGTCGATCCATCGTCCACCACGATGATTTCTGCCGGGGGGAAGGTTTGCGCCAGTGCCGCCCGCAGCGTTTCCCCGATGGTCGGTGCCGCATTGTGAGCGGGGATGATCGCGGCCACCGCCTGCATCAGCGCGATGGCCCGATCCAGTGGTGGGCGGCGATGGGGGGCAGGTGATCCAGCTGATGACCGATCACCAGCACCGCCCGCCCGCGCATGTCCTGTTCGATCGCGTCGAACACTGCGCGTTGCGATGGGCGGTCAAGCGCGCTGGTCGCTTCATCCAGCACCAGCAGCCGAGGCGCACGGACCAGCGCGCGGGCGATCCCGACCCGTTGCCGTTGTCCGCCGGACAGGGTGTTGCCCTGTTCCCCCAGCATGGTGTCCAACCCGTGCGGCAGGCCCGCGACCAACGCGTGCAACCCGGCGGCGCGAACGGCGCGTTCCACCGCCGCATCGCAGGCTTGGCTCGCGCCCAGCAGAATGTTGTCGCGCACCGATCCGTGCACCAGTTCGATTTCCTGCCCGCACACCGCGATGGTGCCGCGCCATGCTTCGATATCGATATCCGCCAGCCGCGCTCCCGCCACGGTGATGCTGCCCGATGTCGGATCGAACAGCCGCAGCAGCAGGTTGACCAGCGTGCTTTTGCCCGCACCGCTCGGCCCGTCGACATGGGTCCAGCCGACAGGTGCGATGGCCAGCGAAACGCGTTGCAAGGCCACCTGCCCCGCGCCGGGGTAACGGAAGGTTACATCGTCAAACCGGATCGTGGCAGGGGGCGTGGGGACGGGCAGCGTGCCTGACCGTTCGGGCTGCCCGGCGCGCAATGCTTCGAACACGATTTGCAGGCTGGGCAGGCGTTCGGCCAGAAACAGCCGGTTGGCATCCAGCGCCGCGACGTAAGGCTGCAGGCGGTAAAGCAGCCCCACCGCCAGCACCAGCGTGGCCGAACCGGAACCCGTGGCCGTGGCCACCAGCGCCATGATCATGACCGCCAGCAGGGCGCTGATATGGCTGGCGGGTTCGGTCAGGCTGGCCAGCACTTCATAGCGGTGTTCAACCGCCGCACTGCGGCGCGACAGGGCGGCGAAGCGGCTGATCTGTGTGGCCGTCAGCCCGAACGCGCGAAAGGTGCGGATGCCCTGAAAGGTGCGGATCAGGATATCCGCCATTTCCCGGTTGGTATCGGCAATGTCCTGCCCCGCGCGGGCCACCGGCCTTTCCACCAGATGCAGCAACCCGCTGATGACCAGCAATGATGCCACAGCAGATGCCGCCAGCACGGGGGCGATCACCAGCAGCAACGCGCCCAGCGTCAGCAGCACGATCATTTCGCGCACCATGCTGCACACCGCGCCAAAGACATCGGGCACGCTGGCGCTGTGCTGTTCGACAATGGTGTACAGTTCTCCCCACGATCGGCTGCGCAGATCGAGAAGCGGGATGGCCATGCAGGCGGCGAACAACCGCGTGCGGGTGCGATCGGCCACTTGCACCGTTACCCGGCTGGCGACGAGTTCCTGCAAGGCCACCACCGCCAGCCGCAACAGGATCAGCAGAACCAGCACGGCAATCGCCAGCCCCACGTTGCCATCGAACCAGCCGACCAGCCGCTGCACCGCATCGTCCAGCATCCCGTCGGATTGGTCGCCTGCCGCATCGCGGGTGGTGGTGCTGCGGAACATCACCGACAGCAGCAGCAACACCATGCCCACGCCGGCCGTTTCGGCAATGGCCGACAATACGCCCAGCACGATCACCAGCAACACCGCGCCGCGCGCGCGCGCCAGTTCACCCCCGATCAGCCGCGCGGACTGGATGGCCGGCCCGCTGCGGTTGCGGGTGGGAAAAGGGAACACAGGGGCCACGGATCAGGCCGCCTGTCGCAGGTTTTCGATTACGTCCCCGATTGCTTCGGAACCGCAGCATTCGATCGCCGGGACGATCGCCGTTGCATTGTCCACCCGCGCATGGGCCGTGCCGGGGGAAAGGATGGGGGCAAAGCCGCTGGCGCGCAGCACCGCATCGGGCAGGCCCTGTTCGTCGCTGAAGGCAGCGCATACGGGCGTGGCCGGCTGCACTTGTGCCAGCTGCGCGCGCCATCCCGCCGTGGCAGCCAGCGCTTGCGCGGTATCCAGTGGCATCCGCCGCACGCGCAAACCGCAGTGCAGCCCTGCCGGCAGGGTCTGCGCCATCAACCGGGCGGGCAGGCCGCGGCCAATTTCATCCGGCGTGAACAGCACTTCTGCCACGGCCAGCGCAGGGGGCATGGCGGCGAACACGCGATTGTCCTGCGCGCTGGTGGCATGGCCGAAGACAAGGATGATCGGCCTGTCCGGCAGCATGAACCGCCCTTCGCGGGCGGCGTTCAGATCGGCGAGCGAGATCGCGTGATGCCCTTCATCGGCCAGCAGGTGCAGCAGATCGGCCACTTGCGCCGCGCCGATGTCGCGGGTGGAAAGCCGGGCGGTGCCGGGCACGATGCGATCGAACATCAGGATCGGCACTTCGCCCACCGGATGCCGCACCGGCCAGCCGGGCACCCGGGCGCCGATAGTGCGCGCAACAGCGCGGCGCAGGGCTGCTTTCCCCATGGCGCGGGCGTGGCTTCTGTCGGCCAGTCCGGCGCCGCCAAGCCGCAGCACGTGCAGGGCTTCGCGCGCGGCGGCGGCGGCGAAACGCGGCCATTGCACCGGGCGCAGCATCCGCATCAGTTCCCCGATATTCCAGCTTTCCAGCACCGCGCCTGCCAGCGCGGCGCGGGTCAGCGGCGTGGTGAAGGGCAGCGCCATTTCGCGCTGCGGCAGACCGGCCACGCGACAGACCAGCAACAGCGCATCGCAGCCCGGTGGCGGTACGATCCGGCGGGGCAGGCGGCTGGGCGTGCCGGGGATCGCCAGCCATCGCCCTGCCTGTGCCCGTCGTGCTTGTGCCGAAGCTGGAGTGCAGTTTTCCCGCACGGCGGCAATGTCCGCCCAATCGGCCAGCAGCCGCCCGGTCCAGTCATCGGCCTGCCGCAATCCTTGCAGCAAACGGTCGAGGATAAAGCCGCGTGCATCGGGCGGGGCGGCGGCAACCGCGCGCCCGATGCTGGCCATCGTTTGATCCGGGTTGTCGGCCACCACGTCCTGCCACCCGGCACCCAGCGCATCTTCGATCCAGCCCTGCTGCGTCGGCAGCCCGCGCACCAGCCGCGCCACTTGCGTTTCCAGCGCCTGAGCCAGCCGGTTTTCCGGCGCATCCTGCCATCCGCTGGCGTAACGCGGGGCGGGGTGGGCAACCCGTGCATCCGGCCCCAACGCCAGCGCCATCACCCGTGCCGCATCACCCGCGCCGCCGCGTTCGGTCGACAGTGAAAAGGCGCGCATCCGGTAATGCGCGAGCGCCCGTGGCGTCCCGGCAAACGGCACGCCGGTGCGCGCCAGCCGCAGCCACAGATCCCAATCTTCGCAAGTGCGCAGATCCGGATCGAACCCGCCAGCATCCACCACCATCTGCCGGGGCAGCAACAGGCAATGGATCGCTGGTTCGCACCGTTTCACCAGCACCTGGAACGCGTCTTCCTGCAATTCCGGGCACCAGTCGGGCGGGGTCTGTCGCCCGCTGGGCAGGATGCGGCGGTATGCGCAATAGGCAATGGCCCGCCCGCCATCGGCCAGCGGGATCAGCGTCTGCAAGAAATCGGGATCGATCCAGTCGTCCGCATCCAGAAAGGTCAGGAATTGCCCGCGCGCTTCCGCCAGCCCGCGATTCCGCGCGGCGGATGCGCCTGCATTGCGCTGGCGGATCACCCGCAGGCGCGGATCGGCAGCGGCAAGGCGTTGCAGCACGGCGGCGGTCCCGTCAGTCGAACCGTCGTCCACGATCACCGCTTCCCAATCGGCCACGGTTTGCGCCGCCACGCTGGCCAGTGCCTGTGTGATGGTGGCTTGCGCGTTGTAGGCAGGCATGATGAAACTGGCCGTAGGCGGCACGGGCGTGCTCATGGCCGGTCGGCCTCCTCCGGCGGTTCCTTCGCCCCGATCAGGGCTGCGAAATCGGTGATCGTCAGCCCGCCGGAAATGGCGATGCGCGGGGTCCGCAGGCGCGGGCCGGTGACAGGCGCGGCATAGCCATCGGCCATGAACACCCTTTCGTAACCCGCCTGCCGCATCAGTTCTTCGTGGCGCGGGCTGAAAATGCCGTATGGCGGCGCGATGGTGCTTGGCACCACGCCCAGCCGGTCAGCGATCAGATCACGCGATCGCACCGCGTCGGACAGGATTTCGGCATTGTCCAGCCGGTCGAACGGGCGATGGCGATGGCTGTGGCTGCCGATGCCCAGGCCATCGCGCACCAGATCGGACAGGCAGTCCCAATCCATCAGCGGCGCCGGCTGGCCATACCACCGGTCCCAATCCGAAGTCCCGCCGACCGATCCGGTGACCACGAACATGTGCGCGCCAAAGCCGTTGCGTTGCAGGATCGGCCAGGCGTTGTGGGCGAAATCTTCCAGCCCGTCATCAAAGGTGATCAGCACCGGCCGGCCGCCCAGCGCACCGCTGCTGCTGCGCGCATCGTCCCATTCCTCGATGGTGATCGGACGATAGCCGCGCCGCCGCAGGAACCGCAGCTGGTGTTCGAAATCCTCCGGCGTGGTGCGCCATGACGTGAGGCCCTTCGGACCGCTTTCGCCGATCGAATGGTACATCAGCACGGGCAGCCGGTAACACCGTTGGGCATCGGCGGTGGTGCGCGATACCAGCGCGCCGTTCCATACCACGTCCGCCGCCAGCGCCGGCTCCAGTTCGTCCGCAACGGACAGGGTTGTTGGCACTGCAGGCGGGCGGGCGGGGGCGGCCTCTTGCTTGCGATACATCTCGATGCGGTAGAGATCGGTTTCCACCGCCGCTTCCAGCGTCAGCCCGGGATTGGCGGAAAAGACCTGCGAAATCGTCCCGGCGGCGAATTCATCTCCCCAGTCGAACCCGCTGCGGCCCGGCGTGTCGCTGATTTCATAGGCATGGGCGTGGATGAACAGCCCGCCATCGGCCAGCGCCGCCACGATCCGTTCGGCATAGGCGCCCAGCTTGTCCGCCGAGCCCATGTAATACAGCACTTCGCACGAAAGGATCAGATCCCAGCCGCTGCCGAAATCGTGATTGAAGAAATCCAGTTCGCGGTAATCGATGTTGTTAAGCCCTTCGGCTTCGCACCGTGCGCGGCAGCGTTCCAGTGCGGTGGCGGAGATATCCGAAGCGGTCAGCCGTTCCACCCGCGGGGCCAGCATCTGCGTGAAGTGGCCTTCGGCGCAGGCCAGTTCCAGTGCCCGTCCGATCCGTCCGGGAGGCAACAGGTCCAGCGTGCGGGCATACTTCGCCTGTTCGTAGACGCGGTTGTAATGCCACGGGTTCTCGGTGGAGAATATCTCCTCCCACTCACCCGTTGCGTGCGGGTCGGCGGGTGGTTCGGGCGTGACCATCCGCTTGCCCCGGCGCAGCACCCTGCGGCCAAGCACGGCGGTGCGGGCGGCCATATCGCGCACCCGTGCAGTGGTGGTGTCGGCAAGCTGGGGGCGTTCGCCGATCCAGGCGGCAAGCCGCGGGGCGACCAGCGGCAAGGTGGTGCGTCCACGCGCCACTTCCGGCGCGAAGGCAACGGTGGCGAAACGGCGGGGGCGCAGCAACGGGAAGCGCAGGATCACCTGCCGCACGCCATCCTCCGCCTCGATCTGCCGGTGCAGCGCCTGCACGGCTGGCACCACCAGCGTGCCGCCGATGCGGCGGCGCGTGCCCACCCCGCCGATCCGGGCGAGATCATATTCCAGTTCGCGCAGCAAGGCGCTGTCCAACCCCGGATCGTCGCAGATCGCCGCCGTGCGGGCGAGGAACCGGACCAGCGCCGGATGCACCGGGGCAAGCTGGCGTTCGATCTGGTCTGGCGGGCAGGCAAAGCCGATCATCAACCCGTCGAGCAGCGCCGCCGCCCCTTCCTGTGCGCTGACGGTCAGCGGCGGGAAGGGTTGCAGCGCCTGCAATTCCAGCAGCACCGGTTTCACGTCCTGCCCCCGCGCCACCGCCGTGGCCCCGGCCCACAAGGCAGTGGCGAGCGCATCGGGCCCAAGTTGTTCCACGTCGCTGTCCATCCGCGTTTCCCCTGCTGCCCCACCCAGATCGCCCATTGCCGCTGCCTCCTGTTTCAGGCCGAGCCGCCTTGCCCGGCGGCGCACTTCCACCCGATCGCGCACCATTGCCGCGCCGTTGCCGGTCAGGCCGCCGGGCTGGATCCAGTAATCCGCCGAACAGCCGCCGCTGGCGTGGAACCGGGCGCCTCCCGCGGCGGCGCGCAGGCACAGATCCCAATCCTCGTTCGTGGCAAGTGCGGGGTCGAACGGACCGATCGATCGCAGCAGATCGCGGCGGAACAGCATCGCGTGCAGCGCAGCGGGCGGCCCGGCGGCGATCGTGGCCATGGCCAGCGCGCCACTGTTGCCGGGGCGCCGCTGGATCGTGCGCCCGCTGGCTGACAGCCGGCGGTGGCCCGACAGCGAGACCTGCGCGCCGGTCTGCTGCGACTGGCGCAGCAGCCGGGCCAGATGGTGCGCGGCGATGGTATCGTCCGCATCGAGGAACAGCACATAGTCCCCCTGTGCCACCGCCAGCCCGGCGTTGCGTGCGGCGGCGGCGGTATCAGCAGCGGCCTGCATGTGCAGGATGCGGCTGTCGCGCGCCGCGTGCCGGGCGGCAACGGCGGCGGTTTCGCGGTCTTCGGGATGGGTGATGATGATGTGCTGCCACTGGGCCAGCGATTGCCGCGCCACGCTGGCCAGCGTGCGCGCCAGCGTGCCCGCCGCCGATCGGGCGGGGGTGACGATGGACACGATCGGGTTGTGCGCGTGCGCCGTGTTCATGGACCTCTGGCTGGGAGCATGGATGGCATCCGTGCTAACCCCCGCCTGCGTGGCGCGCGCCTGCTATTCAGGGGTAGAGTCAGGGGTATCGGGCCGCCTTGCCTATCCCGCCGGAGTAGCCACCCTTCCCAGTTCCCCGCGCACGGCGCCGCTGCCACTGTGGCTGAACGATTTCCCGCGCCGGTTGACGCGAACAACCCGGTTTGCGCGAACAGCAAGGGGCCGTTGCCATGGTGATGAATGCTCTCGATCAGTTGCCGGTGTGGAAACGGATCATCGTCATTGGCTGCGCCGTGCTGACCGTGGTGGGGGTGTTCGATGCGATCGAGAACCTGCCGGTCGTTACCGGCTGCGCGTTCTATTCGCAGTGCCAGAACGAATCTTTCCGTGATCCGCCGGGAGAAATGGGCCGGGATGTTCCATGATGCAGGATCGGGCGGCCAAGACCGTTGCGGCAGCGGGGGGCGATGCCGCCGATCAGGGTGCACTGGTCATCTATGATGGCGAATGCATCTTCTGTCAGAACTACGTCCGGATGCTGCGGCTGAAGGACAGCGTGGGCAAGGTCGAACTGGTCGATGCCCGCAGCGACGATCCGCGCGTGGCGGCCATGGTGGCGCGCGGATACGATCTGGATGAAGGCATGGTCTTTGCCTATCGCGGGCAGGTCCACCACGGGTCCGATGCGGTCAACGCACTGGCCATGCTGACATCCCCTTCCGGCCTGTTCAACAAGGTCAACGCAGCGGTGCTTTCGCGCCCTGCAACGGCGCGGCTGGTCTATCCGTGGCTGAAGGCTGGGCGGCGGATCACCCTGTGGGTGCGCGGCCGGCACCTGATCGGCAACCGGGCAAGGGGGTCACGCGGCTAGACCATGGCACGCCTTACCAGCCAGATCGCGGCGGAAGCGATCAGCGGCCAGCATTTCGACACCATCGTGATCGGTTCGGGTTTCGGTTCGGGTTTTTTCCTGCATGAAGCCCTGCGCCATACCCGAACTACTGGCCGCACCGGCCGGGTGCTGGTGCTGGAATGGGGTGAAATTCGCGATCACGCGCAGCAACTGGCCGATGGGCGGCAGACGCGCATCGCGCCGGGATCAACCTATACCAACCACAGCCCGCGCCCGTGGAACTTCACCATCGGATTTGGCGGCGGCACCAATTGCTGGTTCGCGC
The DNA here is from genome assembly GCA_039804965.1 of Pseudomonadota bacterium. Lineage (GTDB taxonomy): Bacteria > Pseudomonadota > Alphaproteobacteria > Sphingomonadales > Sphingomonadaceae > Croceibacterium_C. The sequence continues at coordinate 27,600 of JBDLVD010000003.1, read as the reverse complement.
AGACGCCGCGTTTCCACCCGTCGGATTTCCGCCTGAACAGCCTGTATGGCGTGGGGCGAGACTGGCCGTTCGACTATGCCGCGCTGGAACCGTTCTATTGCGAAGCGGAAGACATCATGGCCATTTCGGGGGACGATGACATGGCCCGGGTGCTGCCCCGGTCACGCCCGTTTCCGCAGGCGGGGCACCGCATGTCCACCCCTGATGCCTTGCTGAAGAAGGCGCGGCCCGACCAGCATTTCGTGATGCCGACGGCGCGGGCGCGCGTTGGCACGGAAACGCGCAACGGCTGCTGCGCCAACTTGCGCTGTTCGCTGTGCCCGGTGGATGCCAAATTTACCGCCAACAACGGGCTGATGGACGTGTTCCAGCACCCCGCGGTGCAATTTTGCGCCGGGGCGAAAGTGACTGCGCTGGAAACGGCGGCAGGCTCGATCACCGCCGTGCGGTTCGAATCCGGCGGGCGCGAACATGTGGTGACGGGTGACCTGTTCGTGCTGGGGGCCAATGCCATCCATTCACCCGCGATCCTGCTGCGATCCGGGATCGATCACGGGCCGACGGGGCAGGGCTTGCACGAAGCCTATGGCATCGAAGTGGAAGCGATGCTGGACGGGGTCGACAATTTCGACGGCAGCACCATCACCACGGGTGCTGATTACGGCGCTTATGATGGTGCGTTCCGCAGCCAGTCGGGCGCGGCGCTGCTCTATTTCGAAAACCGCTGGAAGTTCGGCTTGCGGCCCGAACCCGGCCGCTGGCGGCAGACCCTGCCGATCGTGATCGTGGTGGAAGACCTGCCGCGCGACAGCGAACGGGTGCTGCTGGGCGCTGACGGCCGCGCCGAAGTGCACGGTGACGGGGCGGGCCGTTATGCCATGCAAGGTGCGGAACGGGCGCTGGCGCAATTGCCGCAGATCCTGTCCGCGCTGCCCGTGGAACGGATCGAACGGCGCGGCGTGCGCCCGACCGAAAGCCATTTGCAGGGCAGCCTGCGGATGGGGGCGGATGCGGCAACTTCGGTGATCGATGCCGGGCAGCTGCACCATGTGTATCGCAATCTGGTGGTCGTGGGATCCAGTGTCTTTCCCACTTGTTCCGCCGCCAATCCCAGCCTGACGGTGGCGGCGCTGTCGCTGCGGGCGGCGCGGGGACTGCTGGCATGACCGGGATCAGCCGCCGTGCGCTGCTGGGCAGCCTTGGCGCGGGCGGGCTGGTGCTGGCCGGCGGTTTGGGTATGGGCGCGGCCAGTGGCGGGCAGGTGGATCTGCTGCGGCGAATGCTGGTGCGGCTCATCGGGCCGTTCCGGATGGACGATGCCGAATTCGCCCGCTTTGCCGCCGATTTTGCCGCCAGTCGCGCGATGCCGGGCACGGCGCAAGTGGACCTGCTGCGCTTGGGCGAGGTGCTGGGCGCAACCGGGGCCGCCGAACGGCTGCCTGGCAGCGCCGGTGCCAAGATCGCGTCCAGGATCGAACAGCTGGAACGCGACGTGTTGACACAGTTCGTGCTGGCCACCCGCGCACCTGATCCACCCGGCGGCGAGATACTGCATTACGGAGGCTTGTTCGCCGCCAACGCCTGCAACAACCCCTATGCGCAATTCGGGTGATGTCTTTGGCAACAAAGGATTAGTTGGCAAAAATCCGGCCCGATTTGCTGATACCGCCATAGCAATATTCATCCACCGGCAATTGGTGGACACTGTCCTGACCACTGCATCGGCCCGCTGGAAGATCGACTTTCTGCGCGGCCCCATGCCTGCACAGCGGAAAGTGAGCGATGAACCAGCACTCGAATACGCAATTAGGGCCGTTCACCGATGCAACAGCGAAAGCTGGTGAGGAACGGGGCGCAACGGGGACAACCGGCAGTGCCCGGATCGAGGATTTCGGTAGCAGCGATTTCCTGTCGCTGTTCCATTCCAACATGGATTTCAAGGACTTCGCGCCAATTTCGGAACAGTTCGTGGAAAGCTATGGCCGGCTGGCCAAGTTGGGCCTGCCCGCCAGCGCGGTGGCCGTGGCGATGATGCAGGCGACGATCAATTTCTACAACGTCTTCGGCATGGGCGATCAGTTGCCCAAGATGTTGCGGCTGATGGCGGAAATGCTGGAATTCCGGGGCGAACCGTCTTGACGATAGTGGCGCATTCGGTCCGCTCTAACCCTTACGGGGTCGCTCTTTCGCCCGCCTAGGTCACCCCGCCGGCAGCGCCTATCCTGCGTCGAAATGGCATCAGGCCGGTTCGGGAACAGGATGGCAGAATGGCTGGCGGATGGTCCGCCCGACGAGGAAAGTGTGTTGCTGAAATCGTCGTCATCCCGATTGCCTGAGGAGGCTGCCCCGCCGGATGGGGACCAGTCGCGTGGCAGTGCAGCAGGCTCGCCCGTGCCTACGCTGGTCGCCGCATCGCGCCCGGACCGACCTGCGCTGCTGATATGCGGTGATCTGGCCAATATTGGCGATCTGGCACTGGCAGCGCAGAACATCGCCCTCTTCTCCGCCCAGGGAACGCCTGTAACCATCCGTTGCTGGGGCCCGCCCCCCGCCAGCGCCATGGCGCAGCTGTGCCGCTGGGGCGCGAGCTGGATCGACGGGCGGCGGGTGGTGCCGCTGCTGCGACTGGCATGGCGCAGTGACGTGGTGTTTGGCGGGGGCGAACTGATCCGCGCCAATGCTTCGCTCCGTGCCTTGGTGCTGATGCTGCTGGCGGTGCTGGCGGCGCGGCTGGGTGGCGGGCAGGTGCTGCTGCGCGGGCTGGGCGTGGGCCGCGTTCGTGGATCGCGCGCGCTGATCTGGCGCATGATTCTGCGGCGCGCTTCGCGGATCGCGGTGCGGGACCAGCGCAGCGCCGACGCACTGCGGGCGATCTGGCCGCGCACGCAGGCGGTTGTGGCCGCGGACATGGCCTTTCTCGGCAATCGGCTGGTGGCGATGGCGCGGCACGGGTCTTCAGACCCCTCCGGGGCAGTGGTGATCGCGCCGTGCATGGATGCTTCGGAAGGGCGCGCGATGGACAGCGCGGTGCTGCGCGAACTGGTGCGGCAGGCGCGGCTGGCCTTTCCCGGCGCGCCGCTGGTGCTGGCCTGCCACGATCCGCGCCCCGGCATGGACCGTGATGCGGCGCAGCACCTGATCGGCAAGGGCCTGCGCGGTGCGGTGCTGTTCGATGCTGGAGGCGATCTGGCACGGATGCAGGCGCTGTATCGCGATGCGCAACTGGTGGTGACGAACCGCCTGCACGCCGGGATATTCGCGGTGCTGCACGCCCGCCCGCTGGTGGTGGTGCATGATGGCAATGCCAAGCTGGACCTGCTTTCCGCTGATTTTGATATCGTGACGGTCCGGGCCGGGGATGCCGAGGGCGCCGCCACGGCGGTGGACCGGGCCAAGGCGATCACGGCAGCGCGGGCAAGGGCGCGCGCCGCAATGGGCGCCAGCTCCGCGCGCAATGTCGCCAGCCACCGCACCGCGATCTTCAACGTGAAGTTCAGCCCCAACCTGGGCGATGGGGTGATAGCCGAATGTCTGGAAGGCGAGTTGCAGCGGGCCGATCCGCGAATGGACCCCGTTTCCATCGATCTTGCCGGTCGCACCGGTTTTGACAGCACGTATGGGCGGCATCGCAAATCCGTGCTGGCCGTGCTTGAACGCCTGCCCGGCAGCTTGCGGGCGCGGGTTATCCCGGCAATCCTTTCGCCGCTGATCCGGTATCGCCATGCCCCGCGCTGGCGACGCAGGCTGCAGCATTGCAGCAGTGCCATCATTGGCGGCGGTGCGCTGTTTGCCGATGTGGACCAGAATTTTCCGATCAAGATCGGCGAGGCGCTGCACCAGACGCGGGGTCTGCGCCTGCCGGTGGCGATTGCCAGCGTGGGGGTGTCCGCCGGGTGGTCGGCCATGGGGCAGCAACGGATCGCGGCACAGGTGCAGGCGGCCAATCTGGCATCGCTGTCGGTGCGGGATCAGCAATCGCAGGACGCGTGGAACGGCCTGTTCGCGCAAAGCAGCAGCCTTTCCCCGCAACTGGCGCCCGATCCCGGCCTGCTGAGCGCGCGGCAATATGGCGCGGTGGAGCGGCGGGGCGGATCGTCCGGCGGACTTGCTGCGGGCTGTTCTGCCGGTGGGGCAGTTGCCACGGCGCCGGTGGCGGGCCTGTGCATCACCTCCCCGCTCGCGCTGCGGCTGCATCATGACGACAGCCATGATGATGACCAGCTGGAAGCGTGGCTGCAGGTGACAATGGTGGAACTGGTCCAGCGCGGTTGCCGGGTCTGCGTGTTCACCAACGGCAGCCCTGAAGACCGGCTTTTCCGCGATCGGGTTGCCCGCCACATGGCCGCCCATCCCGACGTGGAATTTACTCCTGATTTTGCCACGCCGGGGGAACTGGCGCGGTTCATCGCCGGGCTGGATTGCGTGCTGGCGCACCGGCTGCACGCGTGCATCGTCGCCTATTCCTACCGCGTGCCGACAGTGGGTTTCGCCTGGGACAGCAAGCTGCGCGCGTTCTTTCAGCAGACCGCGCGCGATCATTTCGTGGTCGATCCGCGCGAAACCACGCCGATGGAACTGGGCGATCTGGCTTTTGCGGCGATGGAACAGGGCGTCGACGCGGCGCACCATGCCGCCTTGCTGGACCGGGCGACGGCGAAGATCCACGCGCTGGCGCAATGCCTGTTGCACGCTGCGGCCTCTCCGCCCGTGGGTGCGCGATGATCGACCGGATCGTGATCGTCAACGATCTTGCCCATCCCAAGGGCGGCGCATCGCAACTGGCGGTGGAATCGGCGGTGGAATTCGTCCGCCGGGGCCATTCCGTGACCTTGCTGTGCGGGGGGGATGATAATCCTGCGCTGGCGGTGCAGGGGGTCGACGTGGTGGCGCTGGGGCAGCAACGGTTGCTGGCGGCCAATCCGCTTACCACCATGGTGCGTGGGCTGTACAACGGCCGCGCGCGGCACATGGTGGCGCGCTGGATCGCCCAGAATGACAGCCCGCGCACGATCTATCATGTTCATGGCTGGTCGCAGATCCTGTCGCCGGCATTGTTTGCCGCACTGCGCCCGGTGCGCCGCCGGTTGTTGATGCACGCGCATGACTTCTTCCTGACCTGCCCCAATGGCGCGATGTTTGATTACGGCACCCATGCGCCATGCCCGTTGACCCCGATGAGCCGCGCCTGCGTGACAACGGCTTGCGACCGGCGCGGCAGGGTTTCGAAAGCATGGCGCGTGGCGCGGCAGGGGGTGCAGGATCGGCTGATGGCCACCGGCGCGATGCCGCCGCAATTGCTCATCCATTCCGGGATGACGGAATACTTCGCCCGATCCGGCCTGACTGGCAGCGACATGGTGGTGCTGCCCAATCCAGTGGAGCCGTTTGTCGCCACGCGCATTGCGGCGGAACACAACCGTGACGTGCTGTTCGTCGGCCGGATCGAAGCGACCAAGGGCATCGATCTGGCGGCCGAGGCCTGCCGCCGGGCGGACTTGCGGCTGGTGGCGGTGGGCGATGGCGACCTGCTGCCCGGATTGCGCGCGCGCTATCCCGAAATGGTCTGGACCGGGCGCAAGAGCCATGCCGAAATCGGCGCGCTGGCATCGTCCGCGCGGCTGGCGGTGATGCCCAGCCGTCATATCGAACCCTTCGGCCTCGCCGCGGTCGAAGCCTTGTGGAGCGGGCTGCCGGTGCTCTCTTCCGCGCAATCGCTGATCGCGCCGCAGATTGCTGCGGCCGGTGCTGGCGCGTCGATCGATCCGCTCGACACCGATGGCTTTGCCGCTGCGTTGCGCGAACTGGCGGCTGACGATCCTGCGACCCGGCGGATGAGTGAACGGGCCTTTGGCGCCACCGGCCACCTTGCGCTGTCACCCGCGCGATGGATCGACGCGTTGCTGGCCGCCTATGCCGCATTGCTCGATGGCGGGCGGCCCGGCCTGCTGGCTGCGGCACACCGCTGGGCGCCAGTGGCGGAGCGCGCAACGGAACCTTTGACAGAGCTATGGCCGACGCCCGCGATGGGAGCGATCTGATGCAGATACATGTCGTCTTTGCCAGCATTGGCCGGGCCCGCCTGCTATCCCGCACGGTGGACCGGATGGCTGACCAGACCCGCCCGCCCGACGGTATCGTGATTTCCGCCACCGCTGCCAGCGATGTCGAAGGGGTGGAAACGGCGCGCTCGGCATCGCACATCCTGCTTGGCCGCAAGGGATTGTGCAAACAGCGCAATCTGGCGCTCGATCACTTGCGCGGGCGGGCCGACGTGGTGGTCTTCTTTGATGACGATTTCGTGCCGCACAATGGCTATCTGGGGGAAGTCGAGCGGCTGTTCCGCGCCGATCCGGGTTTAAGCGGGCTGACCGGCGAGCTACTGGACGATGGCATCCACGGAGATGAAATCCTGTTTGGCGATGCCGTGGCTCGGCTCGATCATCACACCTTGCCCGGGCAGGACGAATTGCGGCCGCGCTCGGCGCTCTATGGCTGCAACATGGCGATCCGCATGGCCGCTGCCGAAGGGCTTGCGTTTGATGAAGCCTTGCCGCTGTATGGCTGGCAGGAAGATATCGACTTTACCCACCAGCTCGCACGCCGGGGGCAGCTGGTATCTGGCCCGCGGCTGACCGGCATTCACCTGGGCACCCGCAGCGCCCGCTCGCCCGGCAAGCGGCTGGGGTATTCGCAAGTCGCCAATCTGGTGCATCTGTGGCGCAAGGGCACGATGCAGCCGGGGCTGGGGCAACGATTGCTGTTGCAGAACGTGGCCGCCAACGCCGCGCGCAGTTTCTGGCCCGAACCGCATATCGACCGGCGGGGCCGGCTGGTGGGCAACCTGATGGCCATCGGCGATCTGTTGCAGGGCCGGATCGACCCCATGCGCGCGGAAACGCTGTGACCGGGGCCGCGCCGATCTATTTCAACGGGAAGTTTTATTCCGCCGGGCTGAACGGGGTGCATCGCGTGGCCGATCGGCTGATCCGCGAATGCGACCGGTTGCTGGGCCTGATGCCGCGCGAAATCCGCCCGCGCGCAGTGCTGATGACATCGGCTGCGGCGGGCTGGGTGCCGGACCTGCAGGTGATCGAACGGCGCGATCATGTGCGCACCGGGCAATTGTGGGAACAGCTGACCCTGCCGCGCGCCGCGCGTGACGGGGTGCTGGTCAACCTCGCCAATTTCGCCCCCGTGTTCCACCGCCGGAAGATCACCATGATCCATGATGCGCAGTTCCTGTTTCCCGATTGCGGATATCCCGCGCGGCAACGGCGGGGGATGCGGTTGCTGTCGCCGCTGGTCGGCCGGTCAAGCACGGCGGTGCTGACCGTGTCCGAATATTCGCGCCGGATGCTGGACCTGTTCCGCGTGGCCGATGCCAGCCAGATCACCGTGGTGGCCAACGGCGCGGACCACATGCGCGAAGTGGAGGCGGACGATTGCCTGCGCCAGCATCTGGGCTTGCAGCAGTGCGGCTATGTGGTGCTGTTCGGCAGCGGCAAGGGATACAAGAACAACGCGGTGGTGTTCGATGCCTTTACCGGTCTGGCAGCGGGTTCCGCCCCGCTGCGGCTGGTGGTGATCGGCCCGGCGCGCGCGGAACTGGAGACAGCGGGCCTGCACCCGCCGGCCGATACCGTGTTTGCCGGGCGGCCGGGGGACGGCGCCTTGAAAGGGCTGCTGCAACAGGCGCTGTGCCTTGCTTTCCCTTCACGCACCGAAGGGTTCGGCCTGCCCCCGCTGGAAGCGATGCTGAGCGATTGCCCGGTGGTGGCCAGCCCCGGCGGCGCCATCCCCGAAGCCTGCGGCGATGCGGTGATCTATGCCGGGACGGATTGTCCCGCCGAATGGGCGCAGGCATTCCGCAGCTTGCGCGACGATCCGGCCTTGCGCGCCCGCAAGATCGCCGCTGGCCGCGTGCGCGCCGCGGGGTTCACGTGGGAAAAGGCGGGGCGGCAGTTGATGGACCTGATCGCGGTTGCCGGAGGGCGCAGCCGATGAGCGTGCTTCCGCTGCGGCAAAGCTTCCGCGAACGGCCCGTTCCGGTGGACGTGGTGATCCCCACTTACAACCGCGCCGGTCTGCTGCCGCACGCACTGGCCAGCATCCAGCGGCAGAGCCTGCGGGTGGGGCGGATCATCGTGGTGGACGATGGTTCCACCGATGGCACGGTGGATTGGGTGGCCGGCGCCGCCGCGGCCGATCCGCGCATCCAGTTGGTGCAGCGTCAGCACGGCGGGGCCAACCGTGCCCGCAACGCGGGGATCGCGCTGGCGCAATCGGACTGGATTGCCTTTCTCGATTCCGACGATGAATGGGAAGCGGACAAGCTGGAACGGCAATTTGCGCTGCTGCGCGACCGGCCCGATCTGGTCGGCCTGTTCACGGGATCGCGGTTGGTTGGCGGGCGGGCGGAACGGGTGCATGTCCCGCGTGACAACCCCACCGAACAGCACCTGCGCCGCGCCAACACGCTGGGCAGCACCTCCACCGCCGTGTTGCGGGCGTCGGCGGTGGGGGCCATCGGCGGGTTCGATGAATCCCTGCCCAGTTGCCAGGATTGGGACTTGTGGTTCCGCCTGCGCCAGGTCGGCCCGCTGGGCGTGGTGCGCCATCCGCTGGTGCGGTTCAACAACGGCCCGCACGAACGGATCACCACCGATGCCGATCGGGTGCTGAACGGCCACCGTATCATGTTCGACCTGCTGATGCAGGGGCTGGCCAATCCGGCGGATCGGGCGGCGGTGCAGGCGGGGCACCGGCTGGTGGAAGCCGAAATTCGCCGCCGCTTCGGATCTTACGGCCCGGCGCTGGAACTGGCCGTTCGATCGTTTCTGCAACGCCCCAGCCGCTGGGCGCTGGCGCTGTCGTGGCGGATTGCGCGCGATGCGATGACGCGTCCCGTTGCCCCCGCCGCAGCGGAAAAGGCAAAGGCGTGACGATCAAGGCAAGCGTGGGCAAAGGCGCGCTGGCGCTGGGCGCAACGCGGCTGCTGATCAACCTCAGCGGCATGGTGGCGCTGGTCATTCTGGCGCGGATGCTGACGCCGCAGGATTTCGGTCTGGTGGCGATCGGCACCACGGTGCTGGGGATAGTGGTGGCGCTGACGGAGCTTTCGCTCGGCTCCGCGCTGATCCAGCGGGCGGAATTGGACCGAGCCCATATCGACAGCGCCTGGACCATGGCGATGCTGCGGGCGCTGGCGATCACTGCTGCCTTCGCCGCCACCGCTTACCCTTTGGCCGTGGTGTATGACGATATGCGACTGGTGCCGGTATTCATCGTTTCGGGTGCGACCGGGGCGATGACCGGGCTGGTCAACCCGATGATCGCCTTGCAGACCCGGCAGATGCGGTTCCGCCCGATGCTGGTGGTGCAGTTCAGCCAGAAAGTGGCCGGCCTCGCCGTCTCCATCGCGCTGGCGTTCTGGCTGCACAATTACTGGGCGATCGTTGCCGGCACGGCGATCGGCACCGGGTTGGCCACGCTGGTCAGTTACGTGCAGGTGCCATACCGCCCCCGTTTCACCCTGTCGCGGGCGCGCGATCTGATGGGGTTTTCCAGCTGGCTGTTTCTGGGCCAGTTGATGAACGTGCTCAACTGGCGGTTCGATCAGCTGGTTATCGGCCTGTATCTGCCCAAGGCGCAACTGGGCATCTATTCGATGGCGGACAACCTTTCCGCGATCCCCAGCCGTGAAGCGATCACTCCGCTGGTTCACGCGCTGTTCCCCGGCTTTTCCCGCGTGCAGGGGGATATCAACCGCCTGCGCCGTGCATACCTGACCGCGCAAGGCGCCATCGCGCTGGCGGCCTTGCCGCTGGCGGCGGGGCTGGCCTTGCTGGCGCAGCCGATCGTGGAAGTGGCGCTGGGTGCCAAATGGCTGGGCGCGGTACCTTTCGTGCAGGTTATCAGCGTGTGTTACGGCGTGCAGACGCTGGTGTCCGCAGTGCGCCCGCTGGCCATGGCGCAAGGGATGACGCGCAGCCTGTTCTATCGCGAATCCGCCGGGCTGGCGCTGCGCATCCCGCTGGTGTTGGCCGGGCTGATCGGCTGGGGGCTGACCGGACTGGTCTGGGGTCGCCTGATCAGCGCCGTGCTGGGGGTGGCGATTTCGCTGGGCATGATCCGGAATATGCTGGGCCTGTCCTTGTGGGCGCAGGTCTGGTCCAACCGGCGCACGCTGGCGGCACTGGCGGTGATGTGCATGGCCGTGGCGGTGGGGGATCGGGAATTGGTCAGCCAGCATTTCACCCCGATCCTGCGGATCGCCCTGCTGGTGCCGCTGGGGGGGATCAGCTTCTTTGGCTCGCTGGGCCTGCTGTGGGTCAGCGGCGGGCGCCGGGCCGGTGCGGAACAGGAACTGATCGGCCTGCTACGCGGCGCCCTGAACAAGGGCCGGATGGCCCGCGCCTGATCGTTCAGGCGGCGCTGGGCCGCAAGCGCGCAAGTATCCGCCTGATCCGCTTCTGCAACCGTGCGGGATGTAACCGGACAGTGGCGGCGCGGGGGTTCAGCATTCCGGGATTGCACATTTCCGGCCCTTGCAGGCTCAACGCCGGCTTGCCCGAAAGGCGGGCAATCTCGCGCGCCTGAAGGACTTCGCTTTCGACGAACAGCGTGCACGGCGATTGGCGATAGACTTCCGCCTTGAAGCTGCCGTGGACACCCAGCCGGCGGCGGCTTTCGGCATCGGGCAGGTCCAGCATCCGCAACTCACGATACCGGATGCCGTGCCGGGCCAGCCAGTCTTCGGTTTGCGGACGGTATTTTTCCAGCCTGCTGGTGACCAGCATGGCAATTTCGCGCCGGGGCCGATGCAGCGGAGCCGCCGTCAGCAGGAAATCGAGATAGGCGTCGCCATCGTCGTTCTGGTGTGGCGCGGGGTCGATGCACAGCACGCCATCGATATCGAAACACGATTGCGACACGATCGGGTGGTGCAGCACGTTCCATTCGAACACGCGGGGTTCGGGCACGTTCGCCAGCACCAGATCCACATCCGGGCAGTGCGCGCCGGTGCCATAGGCAACGGCAAAGGTCATCCGCACGCCGCCGGCCGCCAGCCCGGCCAGTTTTTCGCGCGCTTCCCGCATCGATGCGCCGGTGCGGGTGCTGTCATCCATCACCAGCACGTGTTGGAAATCGCGCAATCCGGAAAAGCTGCCATCCTGCCGCGTATGCCCGGTGGCCAAGGTGCGGCCGGCGGCAAAGCCTTCGATATCGGCAATCGGCAGGTTGCGGGCCAGCGCGATCATCGTGGCCGGCAGCAGCCCGCTGCGGGGGATCGCCACCACCAGATCGATATCGGCAGGCACGCGGTGCAGGTTGCGCCACACGTCGCCATACAGATCCTTGATCGAACGAAAGTGCATGGTCATGCGGGGACTGTCCTGTTTTGCCGGGCCTGGTCGGGCTGGCTGGCTGGGCCTGAACGCATGGCAATGTGCCGCAGCGCCAGCGCGGCCCCGGCCAGAATGGAAAAATTGGTGCCAGGGTGGCTGTTGGGGGATGAAATCGCCGCCGGGATCAGCACGATGAAAGCCGTGGTGGCGCAAGCTTCCATAACCGCCACCACCGCATCGTTGCCCGCGCCCCCGCCTGCACCCTGACCGCCTGCGCCTTGACCGCCCGCCCCGCGCGTGGGCAGGGGGCGCAGCACGCTGAACACGTACCCCGCGAATGTCAGCACGCCGACAACGCCCATGGTGCCCAGAATTGCGGTCAGCAGGCTGGACGAACGGAAGCTGCCCGGACCGATCCCCACGCCAGCCGAAACCTCGAACGCGGTGAAGCCCTGCATCGCCCAGAACAGTCGCTGCTGGCCGGACAGGCTGTCGCCCTTGTCGACCGTCATGTGCAGGATCATGTCGACCACCTGCGCTGCGAAATGCGGGATAGCAGCCATGGCCACGGCTGCCATCACCATCATCGAAAACATCGCCAGCAGGCCCTGTTTCAGCCGCACCGGCTGGACACTGGCAGGCATCACCAGCAACCGGCCGATGAAGAACACCAGGTAACAGCCGATGCCGACATAGGCGGTGCTGGAAGTGCTGAAGAACAGCACGGCCCCCAGCAGCAGCGCCGCGCGGCCGGTGTGTTTTGACCAGACAGACCGATACCAGCATTCGCAGTTGAACACGAACCACGCGATGCCGAACGCCGCCCAGCCCGATGCTTCGGGAAAGAACCCGTCGACGCGGTTGAAGCCCTGATATGCCTGATCAAGCTGGGCATAGTTGCCGTTGCGGAACAGGCTGAACACCTCTTCCAGCGGAGTGCCCTTGGTCAGAGATGCGATCAGGCCGCTGAGCGCATGGACCCACGCGATCACCACCCCGCCTTTCACCAGCATTTCCACCCCCGCTCGCGATCGGACGATGGCATATGCGGCCAGCGCGGCCAGCAGCGCGCACAACAGGTAGATTGATGCGGTGAAGTTCTGCGATGTCGGTTCCAGCGGGATCGCGTCGAACAGGTTGCGCGGGTTTTCGAACCGCACCGGGGCCACGTTCATCCTGCCGGCGAAAATGCGCGGCCCGGCATAGGCGGCCACCATGCCGTAGAAGGTGAACAGCACCAGCATGAAGTTGTCGCGGATGCCTTGCGTCCACACCGCGAAATAGCCGCCGCGTGGCATCAGCAGGCGGATGTAGACGAACAGCAGCGCGAACTGGATCGGCGGTACCGAACTGTTGCCGATGGCCGGCATGGTCAGCGCGGCGGACCCGCCGAACAGGCCGGATGCGAGCAGGAACATCAGCATCGCGGGCAGCGACCGGAACAGCAGAATGGAACCGATCACCAGTTGCAGCAGGCCGACGAAAGTGAAGGACATCGGCTCAGCTCCACTCGGCGATTTCGCGCGGGCAATCCTGTGGGGCCGTGCCGGGCCGGTACAGGCGGATGCGATAACCGAAGGTATGCCCGCCCTTGCCGGTGGCGGGCGCGAACCGCAGATCAAGGCTGTCGCCCGCGCGCAATGTCACGTCCGCCTGCAAGCTGGCACGCCGTTCCAGCACGGTGCGGCCAACTTCTCCCGCTGGCCCGGTGGCGGTGATCGCCAGCGTGGAGGCGGAATTCCGGCCGTGGGAAAAGCATGCCAGCAGGCTGGCGCGCATGTCCTGCGGGGCGGTGTAACGCACGGTTACAGGCTGCGCCGCGATCGTCGCCCCGGTCGCATCATCAATCCGCAAGGGGCGCAGGTCGCGGCGGCCAAGGCTGGTGGCGAAATCGCTGTCGAGCGGGGCCAGCACGGCTGCGTCGCCTGCAAGGTAGTTCCACGGGCGCGCGCCGAATTGCAGCAGGCTGTCAGCCAGCACGGGCGATTGGCCAAGGCCGGGCTTGGCCCCTACCACCACCAGCGGTGCTGTGCCCACCATGGCCGTGCCATTCACCCGCTCGCCCGTGGCATCGAACACCGCGGTGCCCGGTTGCAGGTTCAGCGCGCGCGGCACGCCCCACACCACCCAGCGATCCTGCCCGAAACGCCACAGCGCGGCCAGACGATCCGTCGATACCTGCACCGGCCGCCCGTGAGGCAGCAGTTCGCGCTGCATGAAGCGGAATGCGGCTGCGGCGGGCTTTTCCGCGCCGCGCTGCGTGACCAGCCCCATCGTCGGGAACCATTTCTGGTCTGCCAGCGCATACCATGATGCCATCTTGACGCCCGCACCGGATAGCTGGGTGGCCATTTTTACCACGGCACTGGCGGCGTCTCGCGGCTGTTCGAACCGGTCGCCGAATTCGCTGGCCCAGATCGGCAGCACGCGGTCCTGCTGATGCATCGCGGCGTTGAGGTTGGCTATTTCCCAGCTGACGTTTTCGCCATGCCCGCGATAGGGGTGGACGGCGATCCCGTCAGCGTGATCGAGCAGGCCGTTGCGGAACAGCCGCACGAGAAAGCCCGTGCCGACCGCATTGGTCGATCCGCCAACCAGCGCCACTTGCGGATGGACGGCCTTGAACGGGCGATAGATGCCCTGCATCAGCGCGACGTAGGCGGCAGGCAGATCATCCATCCGCCGCAATGCAGCAGAACCGTTGATTTCGTTACCCACTTCGATGCCCACCAGGCATTTGCCGAAATGGCGTGCCAGCTGATCGAGATAGGCCCCGAAGGCTGCAACACCCTGTTTGGAGGTGACCATCTGCCCGCCATCGTAATCCGGATGGGTCGGCACCACTGTCAGCATCAATTGCATGCCACCGGCGCAGGCGCGGTCAAGCGGGGCGAGGGTGGCCGCCGGAAGCACATATTCGCCGGGCCGCGGCTCCAGCGCGGGCCACGCCAGCCCATCGCGCAGCAAGGGGGCATCGACCGCCCGCGCCGCTTCCAGCCGGCTGGCGGGCCAGCGCTGGCCGAAATGGGTCTGCACGCCCAGCACGAACGGGCCGCTTTCCGCCGGCGTTACGTCGGGAACAGCGTCCCCGTCGGCCCCGGCATCTGCCGCATGGCAGGCACCGGCGATCCCGGTCAGGCCCAGCGCCAGTGCCAGCACAGCCGCCGCGCCGTTTGGCCATCGGTCATTCCCGGACGGCGGCAAGGATCTTCTCGTCGAACCGTTCTGCGGCAAACAGGTTGGATCGGGTGACCGCGTGACGGGGATCGAAATGGGGTAGCCAGCTTTCCAGTTCGACGATCCCGGCGGTCAGGCTGTCGACGTCCTGCCGCGGGAAATAGACCCCGGTATGGCCCGGCACCACGGTATCCAGCACCCCGCCCCGGCCATAGGCAAGCACCGGGCGGCCCGATGCCATCGCTTCCACCGGCACGATGCCGAAATCTTCCTCCGCCGTGAACACCAGCGCGCGGGCGCGGGCATAGGCGCGGCGCAGCTGGTCGAAATCCATGCGGGTTACGAAGGTAACGTTTGGCCCGGCAATGGCCTGCAACCGTTTGCGCATCGCGCCATCGCCAACCATCACCAGCGGCTGCCCGGTGCGGGTGAAGGCCTCCACCGCCAGATCGGGCCGTTTGTAGGGGACCATCTGGCCCACCCACAGGTAATAGTCCTCCACTTCCAGCGATGGGGTGAACAGGCGGGTATCCACTGGCGGATGGATCACTTCGGCATCGCGCCGCCAGCTTTTGGCGACGCGTTCGCGGATGAAGCTGCTGTTGGCAGCGATCTTGTCCACCCGCGCGCTGGATGACATGTCCCATTGCCGCATGCGGTGATAGATCAGCGGCATCGCCGCCCGCGCCACCGGGTTCGCGTCCTTGCGATACAGGTGGTAGTGATCCCACAGGTATCGCATGGGCGAATGGCAGTAACACAGGTGCATCGCGTGGGGGCTGGTGATCACCCCCTTGGCCGGCCCGCTTTCGCTGCTGATGACGATGTCATATCCGGTAAGGTCGAGCTGCTCCAGCGCCAGCGGCATCAGCGGCAGGTAATACTGGTACAGCCGGGCGGCCATCGGCAGGCGGTTGATGAACGATGTCGTCACCCGCGCCTTGCGGATGGTGGAGGACATCTTTGCTTCGTCATAGACATGGGTGAACAGGTCGGCGCCGGGGAACAGGTTGAGCAACCGTTCCACCACCCGTTCGCCCCCGCGCATCGCCACCAGCCAGTAATGGACGATGGCCACCCGCGGTTGGCTGAAAGCGCCTGATGCCCGGCGAAAATCCGCTGCGGTGGAGCCGGTCATGAATAGTAGTGCCGATACTGGCGGTAGAAATATGCCGGGTCGGAATGGCCGAACAGGCGGCGGCGGCGCATGTCGATGCGGTTTACGGTGACCCCGATCACGTTGACCTGTTCCGGCGGCAACAGGCTGAGCGCGGAACGGGCCGCCCCGGCCAGCGTCTTGCGCCAGCGGACCACCAGCACCGTGGCATCTGCCAGCCCGGCGATCGACCGTCCGGCCGCAATTGGCAGCACCGGAGGCAGATCCAGCACCACCCGATCGAAATGAACCCGCAGTTCTTCGATCAGCCGGGCGAAAGTCTCGCCGGTCAGCAGGCTTTGGGGTTCGGTGTCGGATCGCTTGATGCTGAGCACCGACAGCCCGGTCTCGCTGGTGACCAGCGCGTCTGCCAGCGGGGCCTTGCCTTCCAGCACTTCGATCAGGCCGGGATGGTCCGGTTCAAGTTTCAGCAAGCGGCTGACCCCACGCCGCCGCAGGTCGCAATCGACCAGCACGGTCGATGCGCCGGACAGCGCCAGCGTCTGCGCCAGACAGGCGGAAACCGTGGTCTTGCCTTCCTTGGGCAGCGCCGAAGTAACCGCGATAACCTGCACCGTGCCGTGCAAGGACTGGTCGATGGACGTCCGCAGCGAACGGAAGGATTCGGCAAAGGCCGACCGCGGTTCTTCGGTAATGGCAGGCACTTCGCGCCGCGCGGTCTTGCTGACCGACGCCAGCAGCGGAATGCTGCCGAGGTATTTGTGGCCAAGGTCGTTTTCGACCTCTTCCGCCGTGGTCACGCCGTGGAACAGCCCTTCGGCGATATAGGCGGCGGCGAGCCCCGCACCCAGCCCGATCACCAGCGCCAGCACCATGTTCATCGGGATGTTGGGCGATGCGGGCAGCATCGGCACGGTGGCCAGCGACAGGATCCGCGCGTTGGGCCGCTGGGTGCCTTCCTGCGCGGCCAGCTGCTTGTAGCTGTTGAGATAGGTTTCGTAGAGCCCCTGCGACGCCGCCGCAGTGCGTTCCAGTTCGTCCAGCCCGACCATCGCGGCGTTGTTCTGCGCCAGCTGGCCACGGGCATTGCCGAGGCTGGAGGTGAGCGAGGCCAGCCGTTGATCGGCAACGTCGCGCTTGGCTTCCAGGTTGGAGATGATGCGCGAAATCTCTGCCTGGATCTGCCGCTGGATTTCGCTCAGTTCACCTTTGGCGCGCACGAGTTGCGGGTGGTTGGGGCCATAACGGGCTTCCAGATTGGCCACTTCGCCGCCGACTTGCGATTCCCGTGCGCGCAGGCCGCCGATAACCCCCGAACCCAGCGCTTCGCCAACGTCATCGCCCGAAGAACCGGACCGCAATTGCGCCAGCGCCGTGGTCAGCCGGGCCTGCGCTTCCACCGCATCGGCGCGCGATTGGGTAACTGCCTGATTGTAGCTGGAGATTTCCTGCTCGGTCAGCGATGCGCCCGACGTGCTGAGCAGGCCGTTGGCAATGCGATAGCGTTGCAGCGCCTGCGTGTCGGCATGGGCCTGCTGGCGCAGCTGATCCAGCCGCGTCTTGACCAAGGCAATCGTTTCCTTGTCGCGATCCTGCGAGGAATGCAGTTCCCACACCGTGAATTGCCGCGCGTATTCGTTAACGGCGCGGGCGGCTTGCTGTGCATCGTCGGCGCTGAAGGACAGCTGCAACGCGTAACTTTCGCCGCTGCGTTCCGCCGAAACACCCGATTGGTATTCCTGCGCCACCTTTTCCTGTTCCGCCGCCTCAAGGCCGTTCAACTGGCCAAGCGATTGCGCCACCCGCCGCGCCAGTTCGCGCGAACGGAGAATTTCCACCTGCGTGTCGACGAACGAACTGCTGGGCGCAGGGCCAACCTGCCGTCCGGCAGTGGCCGATTCCGCCGGTGCTTCGGGAGCGCTTTCAAGGCTGACCGTGGCTTCCGCGATATAGAGCCGGGGCTGGGTGAGGCTGATGGCCGCCCCGATGGCCAGCGCGATCAGGGTAATCAGCAGGATCAGCCCCAGCCGCCGCCGGAAGAAGGACAGCGACCCGCTCAGGTCCACCCGGTCCGGCGGGGACATCAGCGCCTGCCCGGGTGCCAGAACCAGTTCGCCCCCACCACCCGGGGCGGCATCGATGATCCGCTGCGAACTGTTCATGATATACTCCAGCCGGGCATCGCCCGTCGCACATGCAAAGGTTTACAGGACCAGGCTGATGCCCGCGCGGACCGTCGCACCGCTGTAATCGCGGCCGCCAAGCCCGGATGATGACTGCTTGCGCGCACCCACCCCGAACACCGCCGCCAGTTGCGGCGTCACCAGCTGGCGCACCGACGCTTCAGCGAAATATCGGGTGTCTTTCCGGTCGATGCCGCGGAAATCATCACGTTCGATCCCCGCATCCAGGCTCAGCAGTGTGCGGGTGGCCACGGCATAAGTTGCGCTGGCATCCAGCGTGGATTGCAGCACGGTGGCCAGTTGCACCTGTGGTGCACGTTCCACCGATCGCGCCCCGCTCAACCGGAAACTGGACCGCGGCGTGGGCGTCCACTTTGCCGTGAGCGCATAATCGAAGGCCTTGATGCCGGGCTGGCCGGTGGCCCCGGCGGAATGCTGGACGTAGCCAACCACGGCTTCGACATCGATCAGGTCGGTGGCTTCGTAGGTGATGCCGCCCAAAATCGAGAAACCCGACGAATTGCGGTCCTTGAAATCGTCATAGCGCAGACGGGTGCCGGTGACGCGAGCGGTCAGGCCAAGGCGTGGGAAGCGGTGGTAATCAAGGCGATAGCTGACGCTGTCGCGGCGTGCGTCACGGTATGACTGATCCACCGGCAGCCCGCCGCTCGTGGAATTGTCGAAAGCCGAACGGCGGCTGTCGGCACTGACTTTCCATTCGAGCACCCCGCCTTCACGCGCCACGCTGGCACCGCCGATGATTTCGCGGAAAGACACCGGTTTGTCGGTTACGAATTCGTCGCCCAGCGTGCCGCGCCGTTCGATCCGGTCGGCAATCCCGGCATAGCCGCTGATGACAAACCGGTTGGCCAGATCCAGCCGGCCCTGCCCGCGCACGGCCCACTGTTCGCTGTTTTCACCTTCGTTGTAGGCATAGCGGCGCGCTTCGCCCGATACATCCAGTTGCACCGCGTGGCGGCCGAAGTTGCTGGCCAGCCGCGCGGTCGGCCGCAAGACCAGCAGCAGATCATCCTGCGCCACCGGGCGATTGTAGACATTGGTATCGTAGCGCAGGTCTTCGTTCCAGCGCGGGTAGAGGACGAACGAACCCAGCGGAATGCCTTTGGGATCAAGGTTTTCGGTCACAGTTTCGGGCACGTCCACCGGCCTTTCCTGCGCCTGCGCGGGCAATGCCAGGATCGCTTGCGAAAAGGCCCCCGCCGCGACCAGCGCCGACAGGCTGCCGGCAGTCTTGCGCCCACGGTTACCTTGCGTTGACCTTTGATCCTTAATGCTGCGGATGCGGGCCTTTCCTTCGGCCCGGCGATACGGCAATGGGGGCGCGATAACTGGCATGTCGGATACCGTGATCCTGATGACTTCGCCCTGGCATCCGCAACGCCCGGATTCGTCGAACGATGTGCCATCGCGCGCGCCGCGCGTCCGCGTGCGTGCGCGCAGCTTTGCCGTGGCGCTGGTGGTGGCTGCGCCGGTCGCGGCGCTGTCGTGGTGGCTGATCTTTTCGCTCATGCGATAGGCCTCGACCCGTTTCGTTTCTGGGTTCTTCTCTGGGCTCGGGTCAGCATGAGCCACGCCCGGTCACGACTGCCGGGATGGTCGCCGCTAGAATCCGCAAGTCGGTGCCGAAAGACCGCACCCGCGCATATTTGACATCGGCAGCAACCCGGCGGCGATACGTCGTGCTGCTGCGCCCCGACACCTGCCACAGGCCGGTAAGGCCCGGGCGCACGGCGTAGTAATAACGGATGTAGCGGCCATAACGTGCCGCTTCCGCCATCACGATCGGGCGCGGGCCGACCAGGCTCATTTCCCCGCGCAGCACGTTGATCAGCTGCGGCAGTTCGTCGAGACTGGTAACGCGCAGGAAAGCGCCCAGCCGGGTGACGCGCGGATCCTTCGGCAGCTTGTGTTCGCGGTCCCAGATCGCCCGCAGCCGGGGATCTGCTTCGAGGATTTTCTGCAACCGTTCTTCCGCGCCGACATACATTGAACGGAACTTCAGGCAGCCGAACTTGTGGCCGTTGTGGCCCAGCCGGCGGTGGGAAAAAATCACCGGGCCGGGATCGGCCACCCAGATCGCCAGCGCCACCATCAGCAGCACAGGGGCAAGGAACACCAGCAGCGCCGAAGCCAGCAGCACGTCCAGCACGCGGGTCAGCGGATGTTCGGCGCCGGTATGAAGCTCGCCTGTTTCCCACAACAGCCGGCGGTTGCCGATCACCACCGCAGGGTTGCGGCGCGGGCGGAAATGGACGGGAATCCTGAGCCGGGCAGCTTGCGGGATCGATGCACGCAGCAGCGTGCGCGGCGGACCGTTCCGGTCAATTCGAATGGCAGGCCCGGCGATGAGAGCCTGCGAGCCAAGGACGTTCCAGTTCATCGCGCTGACTTTCCGTTTCGCGGACTGCACTTTTCCGGTGGTTCGGGCGGCGTTCGGGCCGGCCTGCCGGGGTGCAAATCCCTGTTTCTGCAATGCAGCACAGGTTTCGCTTATCGGGGCTCACCCGCAACCGGGCATCAGGCTAGCGTCGCACCCCGTAAGGGGTAATCTGATGGATGATCGCCCATTTGCCCCCCTTCGCAATGGTAGTGGCGCTGCCCCGGTCGTCTCATAATATGCCCGGTAGTTCGCCATTTCAGGCGCCACGCAGGAGGAAGATTTGTCCACACTGACAGGGAGTCCCCGCGACGCACTTCGCCAGTGTGCCGTCGGCATCATGATGGCTTTCGGCCTTGCGGGGGCGTGTTTCGCGGTCAGTGGTTGTGCCACTGCCGGTTATCCCGAAGTCAGCGTGGCGCAGGCCAATCAGGAACTGGCGGGGGGCTATCGGCTGGGGCCGGGGGACAAGCTGCGGGTAACGGTGTTCGACGAACCCAACCTTACCGGGGAATATGAAGTTGGCGCTGGCGGTGCGGTGGCCTTGCCGCTGATTGCCAATGTCGCGGCTTCCGGCGTCACTCCGGAAGCCCTGGCCACGGCGATCGGGGCCAAGCTGGCCGAAGGGGGCTATGTGCTGCAGCCGCGGGTGGCGGTGGAAGTGCTGAATTACCGGCCGTTCTATATCCTGGGTGAAGTCAACAAGCCGGGCGAATATCCTTACGCCGGGCAACTGACCGTTTTGCAGGCGATCGCCAAGGCCGGGGGCTTCACCGCTCGCGCCAACAAGGGCAGCGTGGTTGTCCGTCGGCTCAACTGGCAGGGTGCGCGCGAAGTGCGCGTTTCCGAAACGCCGCTGCTGCTGGCGCCGGGGGATACAGTGGTGGTCACGGAATCGCTGTTCTGATCGCTGTTTGGCCGATAGGGGCAATCAGCCCGAGAGTAACAGTGGACCTTAATTAAATATATTTAATACTTTGTGGAACCTTGTGTGCAGCGCGGCATTGTCTCTGAAGTTACCAAACCGGCAAGCGCCGGAGGGAACAGCAGTAGATAAGGGCTTCGGGTCGCCTTTCGCGATATCGGGCTGAACTCTGCGGGTCGACGGGCAGACGAACGGTTTATTGGCTCGTTTTCGGGCCTGATCGATGCTGTTCGTTTCTGATTTGCTCTCACGCTG
The DNA here is from genome assembly GCA_039804965.1 of Pseudomonadota bacterium. Lineage (GTDB taxonomy): Bacteria > Pseudomonadota > Alphaproteobacteria > Sphingomonadales > Sphingomonadaceae > Croceibacterium_C. Next base: position 6,197 of record JBDLVD010000003.1, on the reverse strand, counting down.
GAGGCATCAATGGGGTTCTCGGTCTCGATTATCAATCCAAGTCAAATCGCGCGCGAAGGTCTGTCGCGCATCATGAATGATGGCGGGCTCAGTGTGGCATCGTCGCTGCCGTCGGTGGAATCGTTCGACGACGTTGACGGTCTGGGCGATCTGGTGCTGATCGACCTGCCCAATCCGGCGGACCAGATCACGTCGATCGAAACGCTGTCGCAGATGTACAGCGATGCGCGGCCCGTCGTTCTGGCGGAAAAGTTCGATTATGCCGCCATGGTCAACTGCTTCGAACAGGGCGCCCAAGGCTACGCGGTCAAGAACATTCCCTGCACCACGCTGATTGCCATGCTGCAGGTGGCTGCGCTGGGGCACAAGGTGATGCCGTCCGATCTGGCCGATCTGTTGCGACGCGCGGGGTCCGTCATGCCGGATGCCCCTGCAGAAACCGATGTCCGTATCGGGGAAGCAAACCTGTCGCACCGCGAACATGATGTGCTGTGCTGTCTGATGGCGGGATATCCGAACAAGCTGATCGCCCGCAAACTCGAAGTCAGCGAAGCGACGGTGAAAGTTCACGTCAAGGCGATCCTGCGCAAGCTGAACGTCATGAACCGCACCCAGGCGGCTATCTGGGCAACGTCCAAGGGCATTGGCGGTGGCGGCGAATTCCTGCCTTCGTGATCGGGCATTCGGGCCGTTGAGTTTGGGCCAGTGAGTTCGGGCCAGTGAGTTCGGGCCAGTGAGTTTGGGGCAGCAAGTTCGGGGCAAGCGGCGTAGCCCCTAAGGGGACACCCGCCATGTCCGCCGGGTGGATTACCTTGCACCCGATGACAGGTTCAGGGGCACAGCACATGGAAGCAACCGCCGGCGTTCCGCTTTTCCGCTTTCCGCAGCGTCAGGCACAGGCCCGCCCATGCGTGGTGCCAACGTACGACGGGCTGACTGCTTTCGCCCCGTTCTGGGGGGCGGCCGCTTTTTTCAGCATTGTGGGCGATCCGCAGGGCCTGATCGGCAGTAACGGTTTCGTCTATGCCCTGCTCAGTTGGGCGATAGTGGCGGGCAGTGGAGTGCTGATCCTGTTTCCGCGCAAGACCGCGGTGCTTATCGGCGTCGCGGCGGTTACCGTGATGCTGTACGCGGTGCGCCTGCCGGTCGCGTCCAACAACAAGACGATCACCACCGTATTCGACCTGTGCCTGCTGGCCAGTGCGGGCGCCTTGGCCCTGCGCGGCAAGCTGAACCGGGTGCAATTGTATGAAAACCTGCGGATCGCGGCGCGGCTGCTGCTGGCGATCATGTATTTCTACGGCATCTTTCACAAGATAAACACCGACTTTCTGGACCCGACGGTCAGTTGCGCGGTGGGCCTGTACAAGCCGCTGGCGGCGCCTTTCGGGCTGGAGGACAATCTGGTCGGCCGTTATTTGGCGATCTGGTCCACTTTCGTGATCGAAGGGATTGCCATTGTTGCGTTGTTCTGGCGGCGGTGGTTTGCCGTGGGCCTGACCATCGCGCTGGTGTTCCACTATATCATCCCGATTTCCGCCTACAGTTGGTACATGGATTTCAGCAGTCTGGTCTTCGCGCTGTACATGCTGAGCATGCCGCGCGAGGCGAGCGCGCGGGTTTATGAAATCACCTATCGCGCGGTCGTCCATCCACTGCGCAACATGGTTGGCCGGATCGGCATTTTAGCCCCGGCAGCGGCCACGATCGGGCTGGCGCTGGCGGCGGTGCTGCTGCTGGCCATGGCCTATCCCGGCCGCCCGGCGCTGATGCTGCTGCATTCCATGTTCATCCTGACCTGGGCCGTGGTGGGCGGCATCGCCATGACGGTGATGGTCTATGCCGTGATGCAGCACCTGCCGTATGATGGCCCGCCGGTGGCGCGCGCATCACGCTGGACGTGGCTGATCCCCGGCCTGTTCTTCGTATCGTGCCTGTCGCCCTATGTCGGGCTGAAGACTGAAAGTTCGATCAACATGTTCAGCAACCTGGCCACCGAAGGCGGGGCCAGCAACCATCTGCTGATGCCGCGTCCACCCTATCTGTTCGATTATCAGAAGGACGTGGTGCAGGTGGTCGCATCGTCCAGCCCGACATTGCAGAAGACCGCCGCCGCCGGGATGTCCAACGTGCTGTTCCCGATTCAGGAATATCTGCGCCGCCATCCGGGGCAGTGGGTCAGCTATCGCCTGAACGGGCAGCTGTTCGAACGGGTGACAGCTGCAGACGTGCCGGCGGCGTCGATGCTGGAACGCAAGTTCCTGATCTTCAAGCAGGTGGACATGCGCCGACCCAAGGTCTGCACCCATTGAGCATCCCCCGCTGTTGTTAACCCGCATGAGCGCCCGCCCATCCTGATGCGCGTTATCCCCGGTGGGGCGGGGGTGGCATGATGGATGGATGGTTCAACCGTCTGTCCCCATGGTCCTGAGCGGCACGCGCGCGCTCGTGCCGGTTGGCGCGACGCCGCTTGCCGGTGTCGACTTTGCAGTGGAAAGCCGGGTGGAATGGCTGGTGCGCCATGGCCTGCGCCCGCTGGCGCTGTTTGCACTGGCGCTGCTGGCTTCGCTGGCCGCGCCGGTCGGATGGCAGAAAACGGCAGGCACGATGTTGCCCGGCGCGGTCGTGCGGGACAATGCGGGTCTGCCGCGCGTGGTTGTCCCGCCGGGGCTGGCGGCGCAGACAACCCCTGATGCGCTGCTGCCGCTGGAAGCGCCCACCGCCATTGCCACCAATGCCAAACGCCCATTCGACAGTGGGCTGGAAGTGATGGCCCCGTTCCAGTTCGCGCTGGCCGGGGCAGACCGCGAACGGGCAGTGGACTGCCTTGCCGCCGCCGCATGGTACGAAGCGGGGGACGATCAGCGCGGGGAACGGGCGGTGATGCAGGTTGTGCTCAATCGCGTCCGCCACCCCAGCTATCCGCGCACGGTGTGCGGGGTGGTGTTTCAGGGATCGGATCGCAGCACTGGTTGCCAGTTCACGTTTACCTGCGACGGTGCTCTCGCCCGCACCCCTTCGCCCGATGCTTGGCGGCGGGCGCAAGCGCTGGCCAACGCCGCACTGTCCGGGATGGTCGATGCCGAAGTGGGCGGGGCAACGCATTACCATGCCGATTACGTGGTGCCGCGCTGGGCGCCCCAACTGGACAAGCTGGCGCAGGTGGGCGCGCACATCTTCTATCGCTTCCCCGGATCGTGGGGGAAACGCGCGGCTTTCACCATTGCCGGGGATCGCCCGGAACCGCCTGTTGGCAAGCTCGCCCGCCTTGCCCCGGTCCATGCGGTAGACGGCGTGGACATGCCGCCAATGGAACTGGCGGGGGTGGGTGATCGGGACGCGATCGAAAATGCACAGGCCGGGCTGGCGGCACAGGCCTTGCGCGCGCCAATCGCCCCATCGATGCTGCCGGCCCCACCGGTATCAAGCGCTATCATTGTCGCGCTGGACCCGGCCTCCCCTCCGGGGCGTTGGGCGGTGAATGCGATGGATCAGTGCAAGGGTCGCGCCGATTGTCAGGTGCTGGCATGGGCATCGCCGATGCAGGCCGATGCCAACCGCATGCGCCCGGCGGCAGAACGCGAACGCCCGCTGTTCGTGTTCGTGCGCGATCGCAGTTCGCGCATGGAACTGGCCTTGTGGGATTGCGCGGTGGCGGCGCGGGCGGACACGGCGCAATGCCTGCCCACCGACGAAAAGGCTCTGCGCCGCCTGATGCGGCCGCGTTAGCGCGTATAAGCTCGGACGGTCTTTGCGCGCTGATCAGATCCCGCCGGCGCCGGTGGGCGCACAATCCACGCGAATAATGCTCCGGTTCCGCTAACCGCGCGGCCCACCATTTTCTAACACCTGTGCGAACCCGCGCCCTTCGCGCAATTGCCACGGTGCCTGATATCCATGGTGCAGCATGGATACTACTTAAGTGACATATAGATCATATCTAACTAAATATGACTTCCCGACTGTGCGGGTTGTCAGGAGAGTGGATGATGAAGTTTGCGCGAGTTTTTCTCGTCGGGGCCATGCTGGTTGCCAGCCCCACAGCGGTTTACGCAGGCACTCAGAGCAATGCTGCCCCAGCCCCGCCTCCCGGAAGCTATCAAAGAACTTGCTGGGAAATAAAGGTGATAGGCGACACTCTCTATGCGCAATGTGGGGACTCGAACAGTGCGGTGGAGAATACGCAACTGAGGGGCTACGCCAGCGCCAATGGCCGCGATATCGCCAATTGCAATGGCGCGCTGACTATCGGGAGCTGTCCGCCTGCTCGCCGCTGATCTTGCGTCGGAAATCGGGTCGCCAAAGATGGAAGTTGTCATGTTCCAGCAAATTCGTGGAATAGTCGCCGGGGCCGTATTGGCCGCCAGCGCATTGGCCGTACATGCGCCTGCCTATGCCAATGGCACGCCGCCCAACGGTTCCTATCAGCAGACCTGCACGAAAATATCCGTCAGTGGTTCGACGCTCTATGCACGGTGTTGGGACTCGGCGGGAAATCTGAAAGATACCCAACTGGCCAATTATGCCGCTGCTGGTGGGCAGGATATCGCCAATTGCAACGGCGTCCTCACTGTCGGGAAATGCCCGAAAGCCCACCACTGATTTTACCCGCCTTGCGCGTCAGGGCGCATCCGTTGATCGGTGCGTCTTGACGCGCGAAGACTTGGTGGGTGCCGGGTGTTACCCGGCCTCGCCGTCCAGTTCCTTGCCGGTCAGCGTCACCACGTGCAGCAGGTTGGTGGCGCCCGGCACGCCGAAGGGCACGCCGGCCATCGCCACCAGCCGATCCCCAGCCTGTCCAAAGCCGTGGCGCAGGGCCATGCGCTTGCCCTTGGCGATCATTTCTTCAAAGCTGCCGATGTCCTTGGTCACCACGGCATGGGCACCCCACAGCAGCGCCACCTTGCGCGCCACGCGGGTGGACGGGGTCAGCACGAGCACGGGGACGGAGGGGCGTTCACGCGCCACGCGCCGGGCGCTGCTGCCGCTGCCGGTGAACACGACCACGCCCTTCACCGCAACCGTATCGGCAATGGTCATGCTGGCATGGGCCAGCGCGTCGGCGGTGGTCGGGTCTGGCGGGGTGTCGAGCAATTGCACGCGCTGGCGGTAAAGTTCGTCCTTTTCCACCTGCGTGGCGATGGAATCCATCATCAGCACGGCTTCTTCGGGCCATTGGCCAGCGGCGGTTTCGGCAGACAGCATCACCGCGTCGGCGCCATCGTACACCGCATTGGCCACGTCCGACACTTCGGCACGGGTCGGCGCGGGGCTTTCGATCATCGATTCCAGCATCTGTGTCGCCACGATCACCGGCTTGCCGGAAAGGCGTGTGGCGTTGACGATGCGTTTTTGCAGCGGCGGCACTTCTTCGGGGTTCAGTTCCACCCCCAGATCGCCGCGGGCCACCATGATGCCATCGGACAATTCGATGATTTCGGCCAGCCGGGTTACCGCCTGCGGCTTTTCGATCTTGGCGCACAGCGCGCCGTGGCCGCCCATCAGTTTGCGCGCTTCGGCGATGTCTTCTGGACGCTGGACGAAGCTGAGCCCGATCCAGTCCGCGCCGTTTTCGATCGCGAAAGTCAGATCGCGCCGGTCCTTTTCGGTCAGCGCGGGGATGGGGATTTCCGCATCCGGCACGTTCACGCCCTTGCGATCGGAAATCACCCCGCCGACTTCGGCCATGCAGGTAATCCGGTCAGGCGCGGCTTCGATCACGCGCAGGCGGATCTTGCCGTCGTTGATCAGCAGGCGCTGGCCCTTCTGGATCACGGCGAAGATTTCGGGATGCGGCAATTCCACCCGCGTCGCGTCGCCGGGGGCCGGGTCGCGGTCCATGATGAAGCGCGCGCCGTGGGCGATGATCGCGCGTCCTTCGGCGAAAGTGCCGACCCGCAGTTTCGGCCCTTGAAGATCGCACAGGATCGCCACCGGGCGATGGAATTCCTTTTCGATCGCGCGGATCGATCGGATCGTTTCGGCATGGGTCGCGTGATCGCCGTGGCTGAGGTTGACGCGGAACGCATCGGCCCCGGCGCGCAACAGGCGGCGGAGCATGTCGGGATCACTGCTGGCCGGGCCGACAGTGGCGAGAATCTTGACCTTGCGGCCGCGCGGTTGAAGCTTTGCCATGATGCCAAGCCTATGGCAGGGCCACGCTACAAGACAAGGACGCAGGATACCGAAATGCCCGA
>JBDLVD010000002.1:0-53974 GCA_039804965.1 Pseudomonadota bacterium | reverse complement strand
CGGTCATTCCCGCCACATCGCTGCTGATCACTTTACTGGTCGTCTTTGCCATGGTCTGCCTTGCCGGTTCAGGCCGATGCCCCGCCCTGCAATGGCAGGAAAACCGCCAATCTTGCTAAGTTGGGACACGTTCCAGAACGCTGTTGCCCATATAAGTGAAATAACTCAGTAAGCGCCATGCGCATTTTGCACATCATCAGTTCTGCCGATCCCGCCCATGGCGGCCCGATCGAAGGCGCAAAGGCGTTGGGCGCCATATTTCACGCCAGCGGCCATCAGCAGGAACTGCTGACGCTCGACGATCCAGCGGCCCCCTGGCTGCAAGGCGAAAATGGGGGCAACGTGCATTCGCTAGGCACGGCACCGCCATCTGGCTCCGGGCCGTGGGCGCAGTTGCGGCGCTGGGCACGCTACACGCCTGCGGCAGCGGCATGGCTGAAAGCCAACCTCGGCAATTACGATGTCGTGGTGGTCAACGGGCTGTGGAATTATTCCACCCACGTCGCGCGGCGGGTACTACCGCGTTCAACCGTGCCATATGTCGTCTTCACGCACGGTATGCTGGACCCGTGGTTCTGCCGCAAATACCCGCTGAAACATGCGGCGAAGCAGGCGTTATGGTGGGTGAACGAAGGCGTGCTGATGCGCCACGCATCCCGGGTGATGTTCACCTCCAGTGAAGAACAGCGGCTGGCCCCCACGTTCTTCCCCTGGCGCATCCGCGGACAGGTTATCAGTTATGGTACCGGCGATCCGCCGCCTGCATCTGCGGCGCAGCACGCCGCTTTCCGCCACGCCGTGCCAGGGTTGGGGGACAAGGACTATTTCCTCTACCTCAGCCGCATTCATGAAAAGAAGGGCTGCGATCTGCTGATCGGCGCATTCGCGCAGGTGGCGACGGATCTTCCCGGTGTGGATCTGGTGATAGCGGGGCCAGACCAGAACGGCCTGATCCCCGGCCTTGCCAGAATGGCGGAACGGCTGGGCATCGGCGGCAGGGTGCATTTCCCCGGATCGGTGCGCGGGGATGCCAAGTGGGGCGCATTTCGCGGCGCGCAGGCTTTCATCCTGCCATCTCACCAGGAAAACTTCGGGATCGTGGTGGCAGAGGCGATGGCCTGCGAAACCCCGGTGCTGATCAGCACCCGCGTCAACATCTGGCGCGAAGTGGTCGATAGCGGATCGGGGCTGGCGCAGGACGATACGCTGGCGGGGACGGTGGCGCTGTTCCGCACTTTCGCCGCGCTGACTGCCGATGAACGCGCCGCCATGGGGCGCAAGGGGCGGCAAACCTTCCTGCAACAGTTTGAAGCCGAACGTGCCGGGCGCGAACTGATAGGTCACCTCATCACGATCATCAACGAACGGACGGCGTGATGCCTACCGACAAGTTCGCGCTTCCGTGGGGCAGCAACGCCAACCGGCTTGGCGCGCTGCTGCGCCGGCCAGCCGAGGCTGAAGTGGGCGCTGGAGTAGGCGCCGGATTAAGCGAAGGCGCGAATGCAGCGGCGGACCGTGCCCATGCCCGCAATCGCCAGATCGCGGGTTCAGCGGCGATGGCAATGGTGGCCAAGGTGGTTTCAGTGGCCACCGCGCTTATCAGCGTGCCGCTGACGCTGCATTACCTTGGCCCCGAACGCTATGGCATGTGGATGGTCATGAGTTCGCTGATGGCGATGCTGACTTTCGCCGATCTGGGGATCGGTAACGGCTTGCTCAATTCGGTCGCGGCGGCGCACGGGCGGGATGACGAACCCGCGATCCGCCGCGCCATTTCCAGCGGCATGTCCGCGCTGGCGCTGGTGGCGGTGGTTATTCTGGGCGGGCTGGCAGTGGTCTATCCCTTGGTTGCCTGGCACCGGTTGTTCAACGTGCAGACCGCGCTGGCCCGGGCAGAGGCGGGGCCGGCCATCGCCACGTTCCTTATCTGCTTTGCGCTGGCGATCCCGGCAGGCGTGGTGCAGCGCGTGCAGATGGCGCTGCAACGCGGGTTCCTGTCCAGCGCGTGGCAATGCGCGGGCAGCGTGCTGTCACTGGCAGGGGTAGTGATGGCGATCGCTGGCAAGGCCGGGTTGCCGGTGCTGGTGCTAGCTTTTGCCGGTGGGCCGCTGCTGGCCAATATCGCCAATTCCCTAGTGTTCTTCACTGCGCAGCAGCCGGGCATCGCGCCGCATCCCCGCGCCGCAACGATGGGCGCGGCGCGCGAAGTGATGCGGACGGGGGCGCTGTTCCTGGTGCTGCAAGTGGCGGCGGCGGTGACATACAACGCGCACAACGTGCTGATCGCACAGATCCTCGGCCCGGAGACGGTGGCGCAGTTCGCCGTGCCGGAACGGATGTTCAGCATGATCACCATGCTGGCTTCCATGGCGCTGGCGCCGCTGTGGCCAGCCTATCGCGAAGCAATCGTCCGGCGGGACATGGATTGGATGAAACGGACCCTGCGCCGGTCGATCATCACTGCAGTGCTGTTCGCTGCGGCGCTGTCGATCCCGCTGGTGGCGCTGGCGCCGTGGATCCTGCGATGGTGGGTAAACGGAGCAGTGCAGGCGCCTTTCGCGCTGATCGCCGGGCTGGGCCTGTGGAAGATCATCGAAGCCGCCGGACTGGCGCTCGCCATGTTCCTCAACGGCGCGCACGTGGTGAAACCGCAGGTGATTGCCGCTAGTGCTACCGCCATTGTCGGGATCACTTTGGAAATTGTTTTCCTGCAATGGTTAGGGATTGCGGGAAGCGTGTGGGCGACAATCATCGCAGTGCTGCTGTTTGCCCTGCTGCCTTACGCAATCCTCACGCCGCAGATTATCCGGCGAGTGGCTGAAGATCAGGGCAAAGTAAGATGAAACTGCGTCAGGCGATGCTGAAATTCGCCAGCAAAATCTACCGGCTGCCGGCCAACTTAAACGACCGCATCGAGGCATCGCGAAAGGCGCGGCGTTGCGTGTTGTCTGGATCGGCGATCCTTTATCCTGCGTCGAGAATCGAAAACAATGGAAGCCGTGACAGCATAAGGATCGGTTCGAAAAGCCGCATTCTCGGTCGGCTGTTCGTGGCTGGGCATGGTGGCTCGATAGCCATCGGCGAACACTGCTTTGTCGGCGAACATAGCCATATCTGGTCGTCCGATCGCATTGTGATAGGCGATCGAGTCCTGATTTCACATGGCGTGAACATTCACGACAATATTTCGCACTCGTTGTCCGCATCTGAAAGACACGAGCACTTTCTGGCGATTTTTGAACGGGGCGGGCACCCGTCATCGGTTCCCAACATCAAATCGGCACCAATCACAATCGAGGCCGACGCCTGGATTGGGTTTGGCGCAACCATCCTGAAAAGCGTAACTATTGGTGAAGGCGCTATTGTCGCGGCACAAAGCCTTGTGACGAAAGATGTTGCCCCTTTTGCCATTGTCGCGGGTAATCCGGCCAAAGTGATCGGCAGTGCCAAGCCATGACCAAGCGTGCGCTGGTTACGGGAGCTTTCGGCTTTGTCGGCCGCCATGTCGCGCGGGAGCTGGCGCGGCAGGGGTATGCCGTGGCGGGGATCGGCCATGGTGACTGGATCGGCGATGCCGCGGCAGGGTGGGGCATTGGCGCCTGGCATTCCGCCGATGTCGATTCCGCGTCGCTGGCGGAACACGGCGGCACGCCCGATTTGATCGTGCATTGCGCAGGGTCGGGCAGCGTCCCTTATTCCATGGAACGCCCACGCGAAGACTTCATCCGCACCGTGGATGCCACATTGGCGGTGGTCGATTTCATCCGCCTGCACGCGCCCCGCGCGCGGCTGGTGCTGCCTTCCAGCGCGGCAACCTATGGCAAGGCTGAACAGATGCCGATTTCGGTGGATGCTCCGCTGCGGCCACAGTCGCCATACGGCGTGCACAAGCGCATGGCCGAAGATCTGGTGCGATCCTATGCCGAACATTTCGGCGTGGCCGGAGCCATCGTGAGACTGTTCAGCGTCTATGGCGTCGGCCTGCGCAAACAGCTGCTGTGGGATGCCTGCCGCAAATTTGCAGCTGGCGATGCGCAATTCGGCGGCGACGGGCAGGAAACGCGCGACTGGCTGCACGTGGACGATGCCGCCGCCCTGCTGGTAGCAGCAGCGGGTGCCGCCGGGCGCAGTTGCCCCACTTTCAACGGCGGCACGGGCGAAGGCGTGCCGGTGCGGATGGTGGTGGAACGCCTGTCTGCGCGGCTGGGCGGCCCGCCACCGCGTTTTTCCGGCCTGTCACGGCCCGGCGATCCGCGTGATTTCCGCGCCGATGTGCGCGAAGCGATTGCGCTGGGCTGGTGGCCGATGCGGGCGCTGGAACAAGGGCTGGACGATTACGCCGATTGGTTTGCCGGAGGGGGGCAATGATCCGCGTCGGCTTTGCCATTGCCAATTCCGCCAGCTGGACTGGCGGTCTGATCTATCTGCAAAATCTGGTGCAGGCGATCATGGCCGATCCGGACCGGATGGTGGAACCGGTGCTGATTGCCGATCCCGCTACCCCGCCGGATCACCTGACCGGTTTTGCCGGTGCGGAAATCATCCGCACGCGGCTGGTAAGTCAATCGCTGCCGGTGCGCGTGCTGGCCAAGGGCAGCCTGGCCTTGCTGGGCCGCAACTGGCCGCTGGAACGCTTCCTGCGCGCACATGACATCGCACTGCTTTCGCATTCCGGTTTTCTTGGGCCAAGGGCGCGCATACCGGCCCTGCCGTGGCTACCCGATTTCCAGCACGTGCGGATGCCGGAATTCTTCGCCGCGGAAGAAGTGGCCGCGCGTGACCGGGGCTATCTGCGCACCGCCCGGTCCGCGCCCGCGCTGCTGCTGTCCAGCAATGATGCGCGCGGTGATCTGGCAGCATTTGCGCCGGGGGCGGAAACACGCAGCCACGTGCTGCACTTCATGGCCGGAATGGTGCGCGGCGATGATCCGCGCGGCCCTGATTATCTGACGCAGCAATACGGCATCAGCGGCCCGTTTTTCTACCTGCCCAACCAGTTCTGGAAGCACAAGAACCACCGGCTGGTGATCGACGCACTGGGGCTGCTGGCGGCGGAAGGCCACGGGCAGGTGCCGCTGGTGGTCTGCACCGGCAAGCCAGAAGACCGCCGCAACCCCGATCACTTCGCGCAGCTGATGGACCATGCCCGCGCGGTGGGTGCAGAACCGTATTTCCGGGTTCTGGGGCTGATCCCTTACGCCGATCTGTCGGTGCTGTTCCGCCACGCGACTGCGCTGATCAATCCTTCGCATTTCGAAGGATGGAGCACGACGGTCGAAGAAGCCAAGTCGATGGGCAAGACGATCATCCTGTCGGATATCCCCGTCCACCGCGAACAGGCGCCGGCGCGCGGGCTGTATGTTCCGCCTGGCGACGCTGTGGCGATGGCGCAGGCCATGGTGGATATTCAGGCCCGCTGGTCATCGGAAGAAGACACCGCCGCCATGGCTTTGGCCACGGCGGCGGTGCCTGCCCGCAGGATTGCCTTTGCCCGCGATTACCAGCGCATCGCGCTGGCAGCGGTGCAGGAGGCCGGCCACGCACAATAGAAGGTGCGAGGCACAATCCGGTCACCAGCCCAGGGCGGTCATCCGCGCATCCACCGCCGTGGTGACAATGCCATAACCGGTGTTGTTGAGATGGATGGTGTCGGCCATGTAGGCAGCATTTGGCGCGCCGGCCGTGCCGCCCGTCAGCAGCGGGGTGTACACGTCCACCACCCTGCTCCCCAGCTTTGCCGCCAGTTGCGCGTTGACGAACTGCAAGGCCGCGTTGAACGCGTTGCCGGCTGGCCAGTCGGTGCGCGGGTGGAAATTGACGAACATCGTCCGCGCTGCAGGTGCGCGGAAGGCCAGCAGGCGGTTGATCTGCAATTCCAGCGTGGCCCACCACGCCGCGCCACTGGTGCTGGCATCGTTGATACCCAGCCACACGACCGCATCCCACGATTTTCCATGGATCGGATCGGCCACCAGCCGGTCGACGATCTGCACCGCCGTCTGCCCGCCCAGCCCCCGATTGATCATCGGCCGCCCGGTGCGCATCCGGCGCAGTTGGGAAGGGTAATCATAAGGTACGCCGGCCACCGCAGTCGCACCGCTTCCCTGGGTCAGGCTGTCACCCCAACAGCACAGCGCACCGGCAGGCACGAAATTGCTGGCCCGCCCGGTGTGCGCGGCTACCAGTTCAGCACCGAAACCGACCAGTTCCAACACGTCGCCGCTCTGGCCCGCCAGTTCGACCCTAAATTCCACCGGCTGCGCGAAATCGATCAGCAGCGTTTCCACGATCGGCGCCGCCGAATAGGTGGCAAAGGCGATCGAGGTGGACGTGCCGTTGGGATTGAGCGTGGACGGCGGCGAGGTTGATGCACCGGTCGCCGCGACCTGCCCCGTGGCAAGCGTCGCCTGCGCCAGCGCATTCAGACTGTAGGCAAACCCCCAGCGCCGATCGCTGGATACGAACACGGACTGGTCGATCAGCACATTGGACAGGCTGGCACCGATCGTGTTCTGGGCGATCACCACCGAATTGGCACCCTGCACCAGCCGCGCACGCCAGGCATGGCCGGCAGTGAAGGGCGCATATTTGGCAATCTGCCCGCGCAGCCGCAATTGGCCGCCGCCGATGATCGCCCCGCCGGGAATCGTGGTTGCCAGCATGGTGCGGAACGTCTGCGTGGCGGCGGTAAAGGCAACCGGGCCGCTGCGATCCTGTGCCAGCAGCGTCTTTGGGCGGGCCATCACTTCACGCAAGGCGCGCGCTGCGGACCCGCGTGCCGCGGCATCCACCGCGCTCATTGCTGCACCCGATAGGCAAGGGTGCCACTGACCAGCGCGATGTCGAGGTAATAACTCGCCCCTGCGACGGTTTCCGTGCCGACCGCTTCCTGCGCATTGGCGGTGAACACGGCCCATGCCTCGCCCCCGATGGTCAGCGGCAACTTGCTGGCCCCGCCATCGGTGGACCGCAACACGGTAATCGTGCCGGACCAGATGCCGCTCAGCGTCAGCCACACTTCGCGGCCCGGTTCGGACGAAAACGGGCCGGCCACGGTGGACGCTGCCGCGCTGCCGACCAGCGGCGCTACACCGGCCGGGCCGGAAACCAGCGCCACCGGCAGGGGGTTGGCCGTGCTTACCGCCACGGCAGGCTGTTCGACATCGCCAAATGACAGCGCCATTGAAGGCACATAGGGTGCCGGATCCTTGATGATGGGCATGGAATCTCCACGTGCTGGGATCACCGCCGGTTGCGGGATCTTTTGTTCGTGCTATGTTCCTTATTTGACCGCGACGCTTGTAGGACAGGTCTTTATTTGAGCCGCTGCCCGATCAACCCTGCCCGCGCAGCCGGTCGTGATAACCGGTCACCAGCATCTTGCAGTACCGCCAACCGAAATTGACCGGCCACAGCGGCCCGCCATGATCGCGCGTGAACGTCAGCCATTCGCGCAGGTCCACGCCCTTGGGATCGCGCAACATCCGCCCCATCGTGCCAAAGGTCATCCGCGATGTCCGCAAGGCATAGGCATGGTTGCGTTCCTGCTCGCCAACCGGCTGCGGACACTGGAGGATGGCATATCCGGCACGAGTGGCGCGCAGGCCGTAATCGACATCCCCGGTGCTGTGGCGGAAGGCGGAGTTGTTCATGCCGATATCGGCGACTGCCGACGCCGGAATCAGCACCAGATTGCCGTTCATCGTCACCGCCACGTCGGACGGCTTGTCCACGTGCCGGAACCGCAAACGCGAAAGGCCAGGTGCGCGGGCATAGGCGCCATAAGTCGTCACGCCGCTGACCGGATCGACCGTCCGCCCCGCCACGATGGTCTTTGGATCTGCGGACGACCCGTAACAGCGCAGCATGTTGGCAAGCGCGTCGGGGAACACCACCAGATCGTCATTCAGCCAAAGGTAGAAGTCTTGCACCCTCGTTGCAGCGGCCTTCCAGGCGCGAAGCATTCCCTGGTTCCAGAACAGGCTGCCGTCGCCGTGAATGATGGTAACCTTCGGAAAATGCTCGCCAACCATCTCCGCCGTACCATCGGTGGAGCCATCGTCCGTCAGATAGATTTCCAGCGAAACACCCGCCCGATTCCCGGATTCCAGAACCGCGGCGATCGACGAAAGGGTCAGATCGCGCCGATTGTGGCACGTCATCAGAACAGCGATTTTTGCATCTTTCACTGGTATTTCCCTGCATTACGGACGTGTGCGAAGTGTGCCGGCGGCACCCGCAAGGCAAGTGTATTTCCTTATTCGATCGGCGATTGTCCGGAAACCGGGCAGGACCGCGATGTCTCAGGAGGGCAAGGGGGCTTCCGGCACGGACATTCCTGTGTCATTGCGCGGCTGTTCCACGCCCCTGCACTGACGGATATGTTTCTGTGAATTCCCTGTTGAAGATCAGCCTGCCCGATGGCTCCGTCCGTGAAATGGCCCCCGGGTCCACCCCCGCCGATGTGGCGGCTGCAATCGGACCGGGTCTGGCCAAGGCCGCAATTGCCGCACGCGTCGATGGCGAATTGGTGGACCTGAGCCGCCCGTTCACCGCCGATGCCAGTCTGGCACTGGTGACCACGCGGGACGAGGCCGAGGCGCTCGATCTGGCCCGCCACGATTTCGCGCACATTCTGGCCGAAGCGGTGCAGGCGCTGTTTCCCGGCACGCAGATCACTTTCGGTCCGTCGACCGACGATGGCTTCTATTACGATTTTGCCCCCGCAGAGCGCCCCTTCACCGATGAAGACCTGCCGGCGATCGAGGCTGAAATGCGCCGCATCATCCAGGCCGACAAGCCGCTGCGCCGCGAAGTGTGGAGCCGCGAACAGCTGATCAGCCGCTGGCGCCAGCAGGGCGAAACCTTCAAGGCCGAATGGGCCGCCGAACTGCCCGCAAATGCCGATGGCAGCGATGACCTGACGGTATACTGGTCCGGCGATGACTGGCTGGACATGTGCCGCGGCCCGCACCTTCCCAGCACCGGCAGGCTTGATCCAGCCGCCTTCAAGCTGACGCGGGTATCGGGCGCCTATTGGCGCGGTGACCAGAAGAACGCGATGCTGAGCCGCATCTATGGCACCGGTTGGCTCAACAAGAAGCAATTGGACGCGCACCTGACGCGGCTGGAAGAAGCCGCCAAGCGCGACCATCGCCGGCTTGGGTCCGAAATGGACCTGTTCCACTTGCAGGCCGAAGCCCACGGCAGCGTGTTTTGGCATCCCAAGGGCTACCTGATCTGGCGCGAACTGGAAGCCTACATGCGCCGCGCCATCGATGGCGCGGGCTACAAGGAAGTGAAGACCCCGCAGGTGATGGACGCCCGGCAATGGGAACAGTCCGGCCACTGGGGCAAATACCGCGAAAACATGTTCGTCATCCCGGACGAAGTGCCCAACGTCGATGACGAAGGCCCGATCGTGTCGAACGATGCGGACTGGATGGCGCTGAAGCCGATGAACTGCCCGGCACACGTGCTGATCTTCCGTCAGGGGATCAAGAGCTATCGCGACCTGCCGCTGCGCATTTATGAAAACGGCTGCTGCCACCGCAATGAACCTCACGGCGCGCTGCATGGCCTGATGCGCGTGCGCCAGTTCACGCAAGATGACGCGCACATCTTCTGCCGCGAAGACCAGATCGTGGCCGAAGTGCAGGATTTCTGCGCTCTGGCGGATCGGGTCTACAAGGACTTCGGCTTCACCTATTCGATCAAGCTGGCGCTGCGCCCGGAAAAGCGGTTCGGCACGGACGAGATGTGGGATCAGGCCGAAGCCGAACTGCGCGACGCCGTGGTCCGCGCGGGCCTCGCCACCGAGGAATATGGCTGGGAAGAACTGCCGGGCGAAGGCGCCTTCTATGCGCCCAAGCTGGAATGGCACCTGACCGATGCGATCGGGCGGACGTGGCAGGTGGGCACGATCCAGTCCGACCGTGTGCTGCCCGAACGGCTGGATGCCAGCTATGTCGCCGAAGATGGCGAACGGCACCGGCCGGTGATGCTGCATCGCGCGATTTTCGGTTCTTATGAACGGTTTATCGGCATCCTGATCGAACATTTCGCCGGACGGCTGCCGGTGTGGCTGGCCCCGGTTCAGGCCGTGGTGGCAACCATCGTTTCGGATGCCGATGGCTATGCGGGTGACGTTGCAACGCAGTTGCAAGCGGCGGGCATCCGGGTCGAAACCGATCTGCGAAACGAAAAGATCAACTACAAAGTGCGCGAACATTCGCTGCAGAAGGTTCCGCACCTGCTGGTGGTCGGCAAGCGCGAGGCAGAGGAAGGCACCGTCGCCATCCGCACGCTGGGCGAAGAACGCCAGCGGTTCATGCCGCTGGCCGAAGCGATCGCGCTGCTGAAGGGCGAGGCCGCAGCGCCGGATCTGAAATAGGCACAACGCCCCGACGCTAAAGGCGCGGGGGAACCGGGAGAGGGTCGCGGGACATGAAGCACGTGCGAGGGGCTGCTGCCCGTCTTGGCCGGTTGTGCGCCGTGGCCCTGTTGCTGCTGGGCGGCTGCTCCCACTCTGCCGATCAGGGTGACGATTGGCCGGTTTACGGCGGCGCAGCGGCGGAAACCCATTTCAGCCCTCTCGACGAAATCAACGCCGATACCGTGGCCCGGTTGAAGCCGGTTTCCGCCATCGATCTGGACGTGGCACGCGCCAATTCCGAACCGCTCGAGGTCGACGGGGTGCTGTATGTCACCGGCGGGCCGAGCGTGGTGCAGGCATTCTCGGTCGAAAGTGGCGAGCGGCTGTGGCGGTTCGAACCCAAGGTTGATTTCACCCATACCAAGGCGCGTTTCGCCTGGGGGGCGCGGGGTATGGCCTATGCCGATGGCAAGCTGTTCGTCGGCGCACAGGACGGGCAGCTGTTCGCCATCGATGCGGCCACCGGCAAGCAGGCGTGGGCCGTGCAGACCACGCAGGGGCCGGACGATGGCCGCTATATCACCGGCGCGCCGCGGGTGTTCGATGGCAAGGTTATCATCGGCCACGGCGGGGCCGATTTCGCTTCCGTCCGCGGCTATGTCACCGCCTATGACGCTGCCACCGGCAAGCAACTGTGGCGGTTCTACACCGTGCCGGGCGATCCTGCGAAGGGCTTCGAAGACCCGGCGCAGGCGATGGCGGCAAAGACATGGTCGGGGCAGTGGTGGAAATATGGCGGCGGCGGCACGGTGTGGAACGCCATCACCTATGACGCCGAGCTTGGCCGCATCTACCTTGGCACCGGCAACGGATCGCCGTGGAACCCGAAAATCCGCAATCCGAAGGGCGGCGACAACCTGTTTCTCGCTTCCATCGTCGCGCTGGATGCGAAAACGGGCAAGTACCTGTGGCATTATCAGGAAAACCCGAACGAGGCGTGGGATTACAATTCCACGATGGACATCGAACTGGCGACGCTGCCGATCGATGGACAGGATCGGCAGGTCATCCTCCACGCGCCGAAGAACGGCTTCTTCTATGTGATCGACCGCAAGACCGGGAAACTGATTTCCGCCGACAAGCTGGGCAAGGTGACATGGGCCGACCATGTGGACCTGAAGACTGGCCGCCCGGTGGAAAATCCCGGGATGCGGTATCAGGCTGGCGCCGCATCGGAAGTGTGGCCGGGCAATCTGGGCCTGCACAACTGGCCGCCAATGTCGTTCAATCCCGGCACCGGGCTGGTCTATGTCCCCGCGGTCGAAACCGGGATGCGGATGAATGACAGGGGCGTTGACCCGGCCCATTGGCAACCGATCCCCGGCGCGCTGAACAACGGCGTCAGCGATCTGTATACCGACGGTTTCCCGTCAACCGGCGCAGCCACGCTGATCGCGTGGGATCCCGTCCGCAAGGCCAAGGCGTGGGAGGTCAAGACCCCGGCACCGTGGAACGGCGGCACGCTGACCACCGCCGGCGGGCTGGTATTTCAAGGGCAGGTGGACGGCCATCTGGTCGCCTACGATGCGCGCACCGGCAAGCAGGTGTGGCGCTATGCCATGCAAAGCGCGGCCGGCGGCACGCCGATTTCCTATCGCCACAAGGGGCGGCAATATGTCAGCCTGGTGGTCGGCCCACCGCTGGGATCGCAGTTCGCACTCGATGGCATTGCCGCCTACGGTTACAATTATCGCACCCAGCCCGCGCGGCTGGTGACTTTCGCGCTGGATGGCACGGCCACAATACCCGTTCCCGCCACTCCCGGCCCCGAACGGCCACTGGCCGATCCGTCGATGAAGCTCGATCCGGCCAAGGTGGCCTTGGGCGGGATGCTCTATGGCGGCTGCATGGGTTGCCACGGCGTTGGCGCCGTTTCCCCCGGTTCCGCACCGGACCTGCGGGCATCGGCCATGCACCATTCGCAGGAAGCTTTCCTGCAGGTGCTGCGCCAAGGCGCGCTGGCCAGCCGCGGAATGCCGCAGTTCAGCGATCTGACCGACGATCAGGTGGAAGCCTTGCGGCAATACATCGAAGCCCGCGCCCGGGCGGGCGACAAACGCTAGGCAGCGTTACAGCAGCGGAAGCGCCCGTTCGGCAAGGATCAGCGCCGCAGCGCAGGCAAGCACGATCGCCGGGCGCAGCCAGTCCGCCGGGTGAACGGCAATCTGGCGGGCGAGGGCGACGGCTTTGGCCATGCGCCATTCTCGCCCGCATATCCTAACGAAGCGTTAAGCCCCGCTTACAGCGAAGGGACGTGCTGGCTGGAACAGTGGAAACTGCCGCCGCCGGTCAGCACCGCATCGCTGGGCACGCCAACCACGGCGCGATCGGGGAATATCTCCGCCAGCGCCGCCAGTGCATCACCATCGTGGACCGAGCCATACGTCGGCACGACGACCACGGAATTGCAGATGGTGAAATTCATGTAGCTCGCCGGGATCACTTCCCCGCCCATGTCCAGCCGCCCGGGCGATGGCACGTCACGCACCGCCAGCCCGAAATCCAGCGCCCGCGCCCGCGCATCGGCGTAGACTGCGGCGTTCGGATCGTCCGCGCCGCTGGCAACCGGAATCGCCAGCGTTCCCGGCGCAACGAAACGGGCGAGGTTATCGACATGGCCATCGGTGTGGTCACCCGCCAGCCCGTCGCCCAGCCACAGGATACGGTCAAAGCCGAGATCCTTGTGCAGGCGCGCTTCGATATCGGCCTGCGTCAGGGTCGGGTTGCGGTTGGGGTGCAGCAGGCATTGCCGCGTGGTCACCACCAGCCCGGTGCCGTCGGTATCGATTGCCCCGCCTTCCAGCACCCAATCCATGTGATCGACCGGCAGGCCGGCAGCGCGCGCCATCGATTCGCCCACGTCCTGATCACCATCGAGCAGATACTTGCCGCCCCAGCCGTTGAAACCGAACCGCCGGGCGATCCGGCCGCCCTTCCCGTCCAGCAACACCAGCGGGCCGCTGTCGCGAACCCAAATGTCACCATATGGATGACGTTCACACACCACATTGGCACTGACCAGTTCACGCGCGCGCATTTCATTGGCCGCATCGCGCACCACCAGCCGCACCTGCTGCCCGGTTTCGGCCACGGCATTGGCAAAGCCGGCCATCTGTTCCTGCGCCGGAACAAGGTCTTCCACCCACAGCGACGCATCGTGCGGGAAGCAGATCCAGATCCAGTCCTGCGCGGCGAACTCCGCGGGCATTTTCACATTCATTCTGCAATTCCCTTTACCGACGCAGGCCCGGACTGTGGCAAAGCGTCCACAACACCGCAAGCGGGTGCCGATAGGCGCTTGCCCGCGCCACGTCACGGGGGCAGGAAGCACTTATGCATGGCGACTGGCATCAGGCGATCGCGCGCGCGCACGCGCACTCCCCCTTCCTCTCGCTGGCGCTGGACCGGCGGCCCGAACTCGCGGCACTGCTGGCGGCGGGCGATGGCGAAGCGGCGCTGGCGCTGGCCAAGGC
The DNA here is from genome assembly GCA_039804965.1 of Pseudomonadota bacterium. Taxonomy (GTDB): domain Bacteria; phylum Pseudomonadota; class Alphaproteobacteria; order Sphingomonadales; family Sphingomonadaceae; genus Croceibacterium_C. The sequence goes on along the minus strand of JBDLVD010000002.1, from coordinate 40,066 downwards.
CCCAAGCGAAGACGATGTCGGCGTGGCGTTGCGGCGCGAAAAGCAGGGCGTGGCGCTGGCACTGGCCATCGGCGATCTGGCCGGGCATTTCAGCCTGACGCGGGTGATGGCGGAATTGAGCGATCTGGCTGACCGGTCGCTCGATGCCGCCATCCGCGAAGCGATCCGGCGCCGGATGCCCGACGCCGAACCGCAAGGGTTTTTCGCGATCGCGCTGGGCAAACATGGCGCGGGAGAACTGAACTACAGTTCCGATATCGATCCGATCCTGCTGTTCGACCCTGCCACCTTGCCACGGCGCGAACGCGATGATCCGGGCGAAGCGGCGCAGCGATACGCCCGATCGATCATGGAATTGATGAGCGCGCAGACGGCGGAAGGCTATGTCTTCCGGGTCGACCTGCGGCTGCGCCCGGCATCGGAAGTCAGCCCGCTGGCGCTATCGATCAATGCCGCGCTCAGCCATTATGAATCGAGTGCGCTGGCGTGGGAACGTGCGGCATTCATCCGCGCCCGCGCGGCATCGGGCGATTGCGCCGCCGGGGAACAGTTCCTCGCCGCGATCCGCCCGTTCGTATGGCGGCGCAGCCTGGATTTCACCGCGATCGAGGAAATCCGCCGGCTGACCGGCCGCATCCGCGATGCCTATGCCGGGCCGCTGGAGCCCGGCCCGGGTTTTGACCTGAAGCGCGGGCGCGGCGGTATCCGCGAAATCGAATTCTTCGCGCAGACGCACCAGCTGATCTACGGCGGCCGCCTGCCCTCGCTGCGGCTGCGCGGCACCCGCGCGGCCCTGGATGCGCTGGCGGCAGAACAGATCATCCCGGCCGAACACGCGCAGATGCTGGGCGATGCCTATGACCGGCTGCGCGTGGTCGAACACCGGTTGCAGATGGTCAACGATCGGCAGACCCATACGCTGCCCGATAATCCCGACCAGCTCGACAACGTCGCGCGGCTGGATGGCCTGCCCGATGGCGCGGCACTGGTGGCGCAACTGCGCGGGATCACCGCTGCCGTTGCTGACTGTTACGGCGGGCTGTTGGGACAGGCTGAAACCACGTCGCGCACGCCGGCTGGCAAAGTGGATGCCAAGCTGGCGGAGCGGGCCGATCACTGGCGCGAAACCGTGCGCGCGCTGCGCGGGGCGGAAGCGCGGGCGGCATTCGATGCCATTCAGCCCGATCTGCTGGCGGCGCTCGCCAATGCGCCGGAACCCGATCACGCACTGGCGCGCTGGGAAACCCTTCTGGAGAAGGTTTCGACAGCGGTTAACCTGTTTCGCCTGTTTGAACAGCGCCCCGGCTTGCTGGAAGAAGTGCTGCGCATCCTCACCCTTGCGCGTCCGCTGGCTGACGAACTGGCGCGGCGGCCCGATCTGCTCGACGCGCTGATCGACCGCAGCGCGCTCGACCGGCGCGGCACGGTGGCGGAACTGGCCGCGCGGATGAGCCTGTGCGAAGCCGATGACGATTACGAACGCCGCCTCAGCCGTATTCGCCAGATCGTGGGCGAAGAACGCTTCGCATTGGGCGTGCAACTGATCGAGGGGCGGCATGATCCGCTCGAAGTGGCCGCCGGGCTCAGCCGCATCGCCGAAGCTGCGCTGATGACCGCGGCCGATGCCGCCTGCGCCGAATTCGCCGCCGCCCACGGCCAGATTGCCGGGGATGACCTGCTGATCCTCGGCCTCGGCCGATTGGGTGGCGGATCGCTGACCCATGCTTCCGATCTGGACCTGGTCTATCTGTTCACCGGTGGCGCGCGCGGGGAAAGCGACGGGCGGCGGCCATTGGGCGAAACCTTGTATTTCAACCGGCTGGCACAGCGCGTCACCGTGGCGCTCAGCGTGCCCACGGCGCAAGGCGCGCTGTACGAAGTCGATACCCGGCTGCGGCCGATGGGCGCGCAAGGCCCGATCGCAGTCAGCCTCGACAGCTTCGAACGCTATCAGCTGGAAGAGGCGTGGACGTGGGAACACATGGCCCTGTGCCGCGCACGGGTGCTGCATGGTCCGCCACAGGCGAAGGCGCGGCTGGAAGCGATCCTGCACCGCGCGCTTAAACGCCCGCGCGATCCGGCGACTCTGAAGACAGAAGTGCTGGCGATGCGCGCGGAAATGGCGGCGCACAAGCACCCTGCCGGGCCGCTGGACGCCAAGCTGCTGCGCGGCGGGCTGGTCGATTGCGAATTCATCATCCACTTCCTGCAACTGCGTGAAGGGGTGGCCTTCGACCCTGCGCTGCCCGTGGCGATCGCAGAGCTGGCAGGGCGCGGATTGCTGCCCGCACAGTTCGCGGATCATTTCCGCCTGCTGGCCCGGCTGCTGGTGGCGGCCCGGCTGCTCGCGCCCGACGGGACAGAGCCGCATGCCAGCGCGCAGCAGGCGCTGGCGCAATCGTGCGAACAGCCAGACTACGCTTCGCTGTTGCAGGCACTGGCCAAGGCGCGGCATGGGGTGGCACGAAGCTGGGCCGAGGTGTTCGGCCAGGAACTGGAGATCGACTGATGGCCGAAACCGGCGAAATGCTGCCCGATATCGCCCTGACCATGCCCGACGGCAGTCAGGTTCGCCCTGCCGATTTCCACGGGCGCAAGCTGGTGCTGTTCTTCTACCCCAAGGATGACACGCCCGGTTGCACCACGGAAAACAAGGACTTTTCCGCGCTGTTGCCGCAGTTCGAAGCAGCCGACGTGGCGGTCTTGGGGATCAGCAAGGATCCGCCCGCAAAGCATGTGAAATTCGCGGCCAAGCATGGTCTTGCCGCGCCGCTGGCGTCGGATGCGGAACAGGGCGGGTTGTCCGATGCGCTGGGCTTCTGGAAGGAAAAGTCCATGTATGGCCGCACTTACATGGGCATGGAACGTTCGACCGTGCTGGTCGATGCCAGCGGCAGGATCGCACGCGTGTGGCCCAAGGTGAAAGTGGCCGGCCACGCGGCTGAAGTGCTGGACGCCGCAAGCGCGCTCTGACCGGGCGCAGGCGATGCCTTCGATTGCACAGGCGATTCGCGCCGCACTGCTGACCGGCGATCCGCAGGCCAAGGTCATGGCCACGCGGGCGTTGGTGCGCGGCTGGCACAAAGGCGCCCTGTCATGGGCTTTCGACACCGCCATGCCCGATCGGCCTGCCTTGCCAACCGGGCTGGAACTGCTGCCGCCCGGCAGGATGCCCAAGCGCGGTTCCGGCAGCGGCGAAGGATCGCAGCGCAAGCTCGTCGCCCTGTGGCATTCGCTTGCCCATATCGAATTCACCGCAATCGACCTGGCGCTGGACATGGCCGGGCGCTTCGGGGCGGAGATGGGGCCCGGTTTTGTCGATGATTTCCTGGGCGTGGCCGCCGACGAAGCGATGCATTTCGCCCTGATCGACCGCAAGCTGCGGCAGCTGGGCGCGCACTACACCTGCCTGCCGGCCCACGGCGGGCTGTGGGAAGCGGCCAGCAATACGCGGCATGACGTGGCGGCACGGCTGGCGGTGGTGCCGATGGTGCTGGAAGCGCGCGGGTTGGACGTCACCCCGGCCACACGCGATCGGGTAAGATCGGGCGGCGATGAACGCGGCGCCCGCATCCTGCAGCGAATCCTTGACGACGAAATCCGCCATGTCGCGGTGGGCACAAGGCATTTCAACGCATGGTGCATAGAGCGGGGCGAAACGCCGGAATTGTGCTGGAAACGGCTAGTGCGGCAACACTTCAACGGCCCGATTAGGCCTCCATTCAACGACTCAGCCCGTCTCGCTGCCGGTTTGTCGCGGGAATTCTATGGCGGTGTTGCCTGATTAACGAATGACACCCTACCACCCAACCACCGAGACGGCGGGGGGTTCCACCTTCTTGGAATGAACGAACAGGCCAACAAGGTCTGCAACGAAATCCACCGGTGCCACACAGCATCGGCGAGAAGGACGGAAACCAGGTCGCATGATTTTCAAACACGGGATTGGGGCTCTAGCCGGCCTCCTGTTCAGCCTCGCTGCCCATCCGGCGCTGGCCAATGAAACCGCCACCGCGGCGCAGATCGCCGGTGCGGTAAAGGCCGAAGCCAGCCAAGGCCGCGGCGATATGGAGTTCACCGAACTCTTCGCCAGCTGGAAAGGCAGCGAAAAGTCCCCCGTCTCCACCTCTGGCCAAATGACCCCCCGCGCCAAGGTTTCCATCCCCTCCATGATCCCGGTCGAAGGCGTCACGCTGACCAGCGGTTATGGCATGCGCATCCACCCGGTGCTGGGCGGTCGTCGCGCGCACAAGGGCATTGATCTGGCCGGCCCGATCGGCACCCCGGTCTATGCCACTGCCGATGGCTTTGTCGCCAAGGCCGAACGCTACAGCAGCTACGGCAATTACATCCAGATCGAACACGGCGGTGATCTGGAAACCCGCTATGCCCACCTGTCGCGCTACGCCATTGCGGCTGGCGAACACGTGGTGAAGGGCCAACTGATCGGTTACGTCGGCACCACCGGCCGTTCCACCGGCCCGCACCTGCATTACGAAGTCCGCGTGGCGGGCGAAGCGGTCGATCCGACCCCTTACATGATGGCCGCAACCCAGATTGCGCTGAACCCGAACGGCGCCAAGGGCGGCCCGGAATAAGCCCGGAATAAACCCCGCGGATCGCCGTTGAGCAGATCCGGGCCGGACACGATCCGGCACGAACAAAGGGGCGCCGCGGCGCCCCTTTTCGTATCAGCAATCCATCCGTGCAGGAAAGATCAGCGGGCCAGCAGGCGTTCCGCGATCCGGCGCACTTCCGCGCCCATGTCTTCGCGTTCCAGCGCCAGCGCCAGCGTGGCTTCGACAAAGCCGGTCTTGCTGCCGCAATCGAACCGCCGCCCGGCAAAGGTCACGGCATTGAACGGCTGCTGCCCGATCATCCGCGCCATCGCGTCGGTCAGCTGGATTTCGCCGCCAGCACCCTTGCCCTGTCCTTCCAGCGTCCGCATCACTTCGGGCTGCAGGATATAACGGCCGGAAATGATCTTGTTCGACGGCGCCTCTTCACGTTTCGGCTTTTCCACCAGTCCCTTCACTTCGGTCAGTGCGCCGCGCGCTTCACCGGGGGTGATGACACCGTAACTCGACACCTCCTCCTCCGGCACTTCCAGTACCGAGATCAGATTGCCGCCGACTTCGTTGTAGGCTTCCACCATCTGCGCCATGCAGCCTGGCTGGCCGATCATCAGTTCATCGGGCAGCAGGATAGCGAAAGGTTCGTCCCCTACCACCGCGCGGGCGCACCAGATGGCGTGGCCCAGCCCCAACGGCACCTGCTGCCGCACGGTAATCAGGTTGCCGGGGGTAAAGCGGGTGGCGTCGAGCACGGACATGTCCTTGCCCCGTTCGCGCATCGTCGCTTCGAGTTCATAAGCAATGTCGAAATTTTCGACCAGCGCGGTCTTTCCCCGCCCGGTCACGAAAATCATCTGCTCGATCCCGGCCTCGCGCGCTTCGTCGATCGCGTACTGGATCAACGGGCGGTCCACGATCGGCAGCAACTCCTTGGGTACCACCTTGGTCGCTGGCAGGAATCGGGTGCCCAGTCCCGCAACGGGGAACACGGCTTTGCGGATCGGTTTCCGGTCACTCATCCGCAGGGGATACGAACTGCCCCGTATGATGGTCAACCGCCAATCTGGGCACCTCCCCGAATGATGGTGAACCTTCCGCAACCCGGCGCGTTGGGCTGACGAGAAAGGAAGTTTTCATGGCACTGCTGAAACTCGCCGCGCTGGGCGCGGCCGCTTACGTCGCCTACAATTATTTGAAGAAGGAACAGGCATCCAGCCCCGCCGCCTTTGCCCCCGGACAAGGTGCGCCGGGAAACTTTTCGCAAGTGCGTGATGCGGGCCCGGATGCCATGGCGAGCGACGCCCGGCGCGACTGGTCGAAGGAAGATCAGGCGCTGGACGAAAGTTTCCCGGCCAGCGACCCGCCGTCCACCTATTAAGCTATGCGCCGGGCTGGCGTGCAGCCGGCCCGGCAGCCAGCCACAGGCGAATAGCGCCCGCCAGCCCCGGCGGATGGTCTGCCGCGATGCGTTCCGCATCAATTTGCGCGACCAGTGCATTGATCGGCAGACCGCGTTGCTGCGCCGCATCGCGCAACAGCGTCCAGAACAACGGCTCGAGGCTGATCGAGGTCTTGTGGCCGGCAATCTCCACCGACCGCTTCACCGGGGGGTGATAGAATCCGGCCACTGCCCGCCAATCAATACATATGCTGGCCACCGTTGACCGACATGGTCGATCCGGTGACGAAGCCTGCGTTTTCGGACACGAGAAATGCCACCGCACGGGCGATTTCGTCCGCATGGCCAAGCCGCCCCACCGGAATGCGGGCGACGATCTTTTCCAGCACGTTTTCCGGCACTGCGGCGACCATGTCCGTATCGATATACCCCGGTGCGATGGCGTTTACGGTGATGCCGAAGCGCGCACCTTCCTGCGCCAGTGCCTTGGTGAAGCCGTGGATACCGCTTTTCGCCGCGGCATAGTTGACCTGACCATACTGGCCCGCCTGCCCGTTGATCGACCCGATATTGACGATACGGCCCCAGTTGCGGTCTTTCATGCCGGGAAAGCAGGCCTTGGCCATGTTGAAGCACCCGCCCAGATTGACGCGGACCACGTCATTCCAGTCGTCAAAGCTCATCCGCAGCAAGGTGCCATCGCGGGTGATGCCCGCATTGTTCACCACCACGTCGATCAGGCCGACTTCCTCTGCCACGCGGGCACATCCGGCAAGCGTCTGTTCGTGTTCCCCCACATCCCACTTGTAGGCAGGAATGCCGGTTTCTTCGGTGAAGGCGCGCGCCTTGGCGTCGTTGCCAGCGTAATTGGCAACCACGGTCATGCCATCGGCCTTCAGTGCTTCGCAGATGGCCTTGCCAATCCCACGGGTTCCGCCGGTTACTATTGCGACACGCGACATAGATGCTCCCTGATGGAAATTGGCTGAATAATGCTGATCTTAAGCCCGCCGCCGCCGCCCGCGCAAAGAAAAACCCCGCCGAAGCGGGGTCTTGGTACTTTTTGCCGGTGAACAGAAATCAGAACCGGAACTGGGTACCGACATAGACCGCCTGGCTATCCTGCTTGGCCGGATCGGCAAGCGGGGCAAGACGATCTCGTTCCTGCGAATAGCGGACCCCGGCGGTGACATCCAGATTGCGCGTCAGGCGATAGCTGCCGCCGACGTCGACCCGAGGATCGCTGCGACCGTCCATCGTGCGGGCACCAGCCAGCGTCCTTGCTTCTTCATCCGGCGCCACGCGCGGGGTAAAGCGGCTGACATCGGGACGAACACCGGCAGAGGGGCGGAAATCCGCCAGATTCGGGATTGCCGGTTCGGTAATCTTCGCGGCCAGCACCGGCGCTGCCGGTGTACGTACGAAGCCCTGATAGCCGCGCGCAATGCCCAGATTGTACCGCGACGGCGCGATACGAACCACGGGTTCGCCACCCAGCTTGTCCTGCGCCGACTGGAGCACAGACCGGACCGACAGCGCACGCGCAGCCTGCGCATCGACGCGAATCGCCACGGTGACCGAACGACCAGCCCCAACCCCACCATCGGCAGGGGTGAAACGCATCATCCGGGAACTGCCCTGCCCGGCCACGAGACGCGCAAGATTGCGACTGGCACCGGCGGGGGTGAAACTGACCAAGGCGGAAGATCCGTCAAACGCGCCGAGGGCATAACCCGCGGTCGGGAGCGAACACAGCAGGACGACAGCGGCGGCAATCGATGCCCCCAGCCCGGTCCTGTGCGATGCACCCTTGTTCTTCACGTCCGAACGCCTCTTCATATCGGTGCCTCCCTGGAAGGAGAGCCCTTACCCGCTGCTGAACGCCGCCTGCTGGCGGTCATCCTGATGCGCGAGTCACCTCACAACCAACGATGTATGCCATGCGACCGTCGAATGACAGTCTTATGAATCCCAATTTTCAAAGGTGTTGCAGCGGATCAACAGCAGCACCAACGGGCTGGCGGATACGCCCGTGCATTAAGCCATCGTTCAGTGCCCGCCGGGCCTAGCTGGGGCCTCCCGCCCTCGCCACCTTGCCGCCCGCGCCGCGACGGCTATAGAGGCGGTGCAAGGCACGATCAGGGCGCGATGCCCAACTGAACAGGACCGACAATGGCTGCACTGACCTTTACCGCCACCCACAAGGGCAAGACCATGCTGATGCAGGGTGCGCGCGGCCTGCTGCTCGGCACCCTGGCGCTGGGGCTGGTGGCCTGCGGAGGCGGGCAGAAGCGCCCGAAGGCCGACGTTGCGGCATCGCAAGTCACGTCGATCGGGGTCAATTCATATCTGTGGCGCGCAACGCTGGAAACGCTGGCATTCATGCCGCTGACGCAAGCGGACAGCGCAGGCGGGGTGATCGTGACGGACTGGTACGCCAACCCGGACAACCCCAACGAACGGATGAAGGTTTCCGTATCGATTCTGGATCAGGATCTGCGCGCCGACGCGCTGCGCGTGGCCGCCAGCCGGCAGGTTTTGCAGGACGGCACGTGGCTGGAAGCGCCGGTGCAGGCTGCAACCGTGCAGAAGCTGGAAGACGTGATCCTGACCAAGGCGCGCGATCTGCGCCGTTCCGCCATCGGCTGATCGCGGCGCTGACCGTTTAGGGGCAAGTTCATGACTGAAGTGCGTATCGATGCCCGGTTTGACCCCGGGCAAGCCGATGGCCGTTGGCAGGCCGCATGGGACGAAGCACGCTGTTTCGAAGCGGACAGCACCAGCACCAAGCCGAAAAGCTACGTGCTGGAGATGTTCCCCTATCCTTCCGGGCGCATCCACATCGGCCATGTGCGCAATTACACGATGGGCGACGTGCTGGCCCGCTACAAGCGGATGCGCGGCCACGAAGTGCTGCACCCGATGGGCTGGGACGCTTTCGGTATGCCGGCCGAAAACGCCGCTATGGAAAAGGGCGTCCACCCCGCCGGCTGGACGTACGACAACATCGCCAACATGAAGGCGCAGCTGAAGCGCCTGGGCTTCGCGCTCGACTGGAGCCGCGAATTCGCCACCTGCGATCCGACCTATTACGGGCATGAACAGGGGCTGTTCATCGACCTGTACGAAGCCGGGCTGGTCTATCGCAAGGAAAGCGCGGTCAACTGGGATCCGGTAGATCACACGGTGCTGGCCAACGAACAGGTTGTCGACGGACGCGGCTGGCGCAGCGGCGCGCTGGTGGAAAAGCGCAAGCTGAACCAGTGGTTCCTGAAGATCACCCAGTTTGCGGACGAGCTGCTGGACGGGCTGGATGGCCTCGAAAACTGGCCTGAGAAGGTCCGGCTGATGCAGGAAAACTGGATCGGCAAGAGCCAGGGAATGCAGTTCCATTTCCGCGGCAGCAATTTCGACGACCAGATCGAAGTCTACACCACCCGGCCCGACACCATCTTCGGCGCCAGCTTCGTGGCCGTGGCGGCAGATCACCCGGTGGCCCGCGCCGTGGCCGATACCGACAGCGCCGCTGCCGCCTTTGCCGATCTGTGCCGCGCGGGCGGGACCACCGCTGCCGAACTGGAGACAGCGGAGAAGCTGGGTTACAACACCGGGCTGAAAGTGCTGCACCCGTTTACCGGTGCGGAACTGCCGGTGTGGATCGCCAATTTCGTGCTGATGGATTACGGCACCGGGGCGATCATGGCCGTGCCGGGGCATGACCAGCGCGATTTCGAATTCGCCACCAAGTACCAGCTGCCGATCACCCGCGTGGTTGCCGCCGATCCGGCCGATGCCGCCAAGCCCTTTGCTGGTGAGGCAGAGGCGGGCGACGGGGTGCTGGTCAATTCCGACTGGCTGGACGGTTTGGGCGTGGCCGATGCCAAGTCTGCCGTCATCACCCGCGCCGGGATGGAAGGCTGGGGAACGGCCAAGACCGTGTGGCGCCTGCGCGACTGGGGCGTTTCGCGCCAGCGGTACTGGGGCACGCCGATCCCGTTCATCCATTGCGATGCCTGCGGGGTGGTGCCGGTGCCCAAGGACCAGCTGCCGGTCACCCTGCCGGAAGATGTCGACTTTTCGGTCCCGGGCAACCCGCTGGAACGCCACGCCACGTGGAAGCACACCGCGTGCCCGCAATGCGGCGGCGCGGCACGGCGGGAAACCGACACGCTCGACACCTTCATCAATTCCAGCTGGTATTTCCTGCGCTTCGCCAGCCAGCCGGCGGACCGCGCGTTCGACCCTGCGGAAGTGGCGCAGTGGATGCCGGTGGAACAGTACATCGGCGGTATCGAACACGCGATCCTGCACTTGCTCTACGCCCGGTTCTGGACCCGCGCGCTGGCCCATGTCGGCAAGATCGACGTGAAGGAACCCTTCGCCAGCCTGTTTACCCAGGGCATGGTGACGCACGAGACATACGAACGCCGCAATGAAAGCAACGGTCAGCCGCTGTTCTTCAGCCCCGACGAAGTGACCCGCAGCGCCGATGGTGCGGTCCTGAAGGCCGATGGCCAGCCGGTGACCGTTGGCCGCGTCATCAAGATGTCCAAGTCGAAGAAGAACGTCGTCGACCCGGATGTGATCGTGGAAACATACGGCGCCGATGCGGTGCGCTGGTTCATGCTGTCGGACAGCCCGCCCGAACGCGACCTGCCGTGGTCTGCCGCCGGCATCGAAGGCTGCGGCAAGTTCGTCCACCGGCTGTGGCGGCTGTTCCAGCAGCACGATGCCGCCGCCACGGGCGATGACAAGGCGCTGGCGCGCAAGACCCATCAGGCAATTGCCGCAGTGGCCGACGATGTGGAGGCTCTGGCCTTCAACAAGGCCGTTGCGCGCATTTACGAACTGACCAGCGCCACCGAAAAGGCCGCACCTTCCGCCGATCGCAGCGCCGCCATCCGTGCGTTGCTGCTGCTGGCATCGCCGATGATGCCGCATCTGGCCGAAGAGTGCTGGGCTGCCATCGGCGGCGAAGGGCTGATCGCCAATGCTGCATGGCCGCAGGTCGATCCCGCTCTGCTGGTCGAAGACGAAGTGACCATCGCCGTGCAGGTAAAAGGCAAGCTGCGCGACACCCTGACCGTGGCCAAGGGCACGCCCGGCCCGGAACTGGAAGCGCTTGCGCTCGCTTCGGAGAAAGTTCAGCGTAGCCTGGATGGAGCCCCTGTGCGCAAGGTGATCGTGGTGCCCGACCGGTTGGTGAACATCGTCGCATGATCCGCCGCGCCGCCCTGCTTGCGCGCCTGATGGCCGCCCTCGGCACCCCGCTGTTGCTGGCAGGGCTGAGCGGGTGCGGGTTGCAACCGATGTATGCAGGCGGCGGCAATGGCGCGGTGGCGCAAGGGCTGGCAGCGGTGGACGTGACCCCGATCGAAGGGCGCGCCGGGTGGCTGGTCCGCAATGCTCTGCGCGATCGGCTGGCCAGCGCTTCCACCGCCACCCCGCGCTATCGGCTGGACGTGCTGCTGGACGATAACCTGCAGGGCATGGGCCTGCTGACGGATGATACCGTGGGCCGTGAACGGCGGCGCCTGCGCGCCCGTTACCAGCTGGTCGACATCTCCACAGGCAAGGTGCTGGTGGACGCCACCGCCGGTTCGGATGCCGGGATCGACGTGGTGTCGTCCGAATATGCGACCATCGCGGCCGAACAGACGGCGCTGGAAAACCTGTCGCGCGAAGTGGCCGATCGCATCGCTACCCGGCTGACGCTGGCATTGCGCAAGCAGCCGTGAAGGCAACCCAGCGCGATTTCGCCACGGTGGCCCAGCGGGTGGCGGGCCAGCTGCGGATCGCCTTTTTCTGCGGACCCGACGAAGCGGGCGCCTTTGCCGCTGCGAACCGCATGGCCGCGCTGTTCCCCGATGCGGGCGAGCGGGTGGAGCTTTCCGGTGCGGAAGTGAAATCGGATCCCGTGCGGCTGGGGGACGAAGCACGCTCCACCTCGCTGTTCGGCGGAACGCGGCACATCTTCGTCCGCGCGCAAGGCGAAGACGCCCACGATGCGCTGAAGACCTTCATCGAAGTGATCGACGCGGGCGAAGGAAGCGGCGCCTGCCCGGTGCTGGTGGTGGCCAGCGGCGCAAGCGACAAATCGCGCAGCGCCAAGCTGCTGGCCGACCGTCCCGATGCGCTGGTGGCAATGTTCCATCCGCCGGATCTCAACGCCGTGACCTCCGAAGTGCGCAAGATGGCCGATGCCGCCGGGTTGAAACTGGCCGGCGACATGGCCGACAAGATTGCCCGCGCGGCGGGGCTGGACGTGCGCCTGGCGCAATCCGAAGTGACCAAGCTGGCGCTCTATCTCGACGCCAGCCAGCAATCGCCACGCGTCGCTGACGATGCCGCCTTTGCCGCGATTGGCGCCAGCACCGAAGAAGATGGCCTGAACCCGATCGTCAACGCGGTGCTGTCGGGCGAGGTCAACAAGTTGCAGGGCGAATTGCACCGCATGCGCGAACTGGCGCTGAACCCTGTCGGCGTGTTGCTGGCAGTGGAACGGCGTGCGGCGCAACTGGCGGGCTTGGCCGCACGGCTGCGCGGCGGGGATGTCAATGACTTCCTCGAAAGCGAACAGCGCGCCCACCGCGTATTTTGGAAGGACAAACGCGATCTGGGGGTGCAATTGCGCCGCTGGAACCCGCGCAAGCTGGAACGGCTGGTGCAACGGCTCGCCACTGCCCATCAGGCGTTGCTGGGCAACAGCCAGGCGGCGGAATTGCTGCTGGCGCAGGAACTGGTGGACATCGCCCGCTTCGCTGCACCTCGCCGCTGAAAGCCCGGCAGCACGCTTTCTGTTTCGCGCTGCAAAAGTCTCACACAGGGACATTCGCACCCGCGATAAAGCGTGGCAGAATCACATTTCCTGTGTATCACCCGAGATAGGTATTAACCCGATATTCCGGTAATTGCAGGGATGGACGTGTGAACGCGCCGACAATCAGTCTGCATGAAAACCGCACCAGACCACGGGCACCCCATGTCGATCTGATTCCGTCGCTCGAACGGCGGCGGCTGCGGATGTATTGCGTGCAGATCGTGATCGATTCGATCCTGCTGCTGGGTTCGTCGTATGTCTCCACGATCATCCTGCAAGGCAGCGTCGGGAACGGCCAGCCGCTGCTGGCGGCGCAGCTGATGCTGCCGATCTTCCTGACGATCGCGCTGCATAACGGCACCTATTCGCAAGGCGCGCTGACCAATTGGCGCACGGCCGTTTGGAAACTGGTTTCAGCGATGCTGATCGCCGCAGCGCTGCTCAATTTCCTCGCCTTCTTCGTCAAGATCAACGCGCTGTTTTCGCGCGCGGTGTTCGTCAGCGGGGTGGCCTCGTCGGTGCTGGCGATGGCGGCGGCACGCTTCGTGCTGTTGAAATGGATGGCTGCCAACTGGGGGCCGAGCCCGATGAACCGGCTGGTGATCAACGCCGGAGGCCCTCCGGTGGCGATCAGCCACGCCTATCAGATCGATGCGCGCGCGCATGAACTGTCCCCCACGCTGGAAGATCCGCACATGTTGGACCGGCTGGCCCGGCACCTGCACAACATGGATCAGGTCGTGGTCAGCTGCCCGCTGGAAGAACGGCTGGCTTGGGCGCAAGTGCTGAAAAGCTGCGGCGTCCACGGTGAAGTGACCAGCGATCTTGCCCGTGAAATCGGGGCGATCGGGGTGATCCACCATGATGACGCCGGCGTGTCGACGCTGCTGGTGGCATCCGGCCCGCTGGGGATGCGCGCACGCGCGACAAAGCGCATTTTCGACCTGACCGTTTCCATCGCCGCGCTGGCGCTGCTTTCGCCCGTGCTGCTGGCCGCGATGGCCGCGATCAAGCTGGAGGATGGCGGCCCAGTGTTCTTTCGCCAGCGCCGCCTTGGCCGTGGCAACCGGTTCTTCTCAATCTACAAATTGCGGTCGATGCGGGTCGAAACCTGTGACGCGGCGGGCCATCGGTCCACCGGGCGCGATGATGATCGCATTACCCGCGTGGGCCGGTTCCTGCGCCGGACCAGCATGGATGAACTGCCCCAACTGCTCAACGTCATGCGTGGCGACATGAGCATTGTCGGCCCCCGCCCGCACGCGTTGGGATCGCAGGCAGGCAGCAAGCTGTTCTGGCAAGTCGACAACCGGTACTGGCAGCGCCACACCCTGCGGCCCGGCATCACCGGTCTTGCACAAGTACGCGGATTTCGCGGCGCGACCGAGAAGGAAAGCGACCTGTCGAGCCGGTTGCAGGCCGATCTGGAATATCTGGCCGGCTGGAACATCTGGCGCGATGCCCGCATCATGGTGGCCACATTCAAGGTGCTGGTACACGAACAGGCGTTCTGATCGGGCGCATTTCCATTTCGGGCTTGTCCCGCAGCTACGCAGGGCACATCTTTGGCCCGATGCCCAAGCTGCAATTCCACCCGCTGCCCGATGGCCGCGCAATCGCCTTTCGCCATCTGCCGGGAACGGGGCCGGCGCTGGTTTTCCTCCCCGGCTACATGTCGGACATGGCAGGCAGCAAGGCGACGGCCCTGCTGGATTGGTGCGCGGCTCAGGGGCGTGAATGCCTGTTGCTCGACTATTCCAGCTGCGGCGAAAGTGCCGGCGACTTTGCCGATGGCACCCTGTCGCGCTGGACCGGGGAAGTGCTGGCACTGATCGAGACAAGGCTGAGCGGCCCTGTGGTGTTGGTGGGTTCTTCGATGGGCGGCTGGATCATGCTGCTGGCGGGCTTGCAGCTGACCGACGCCCAGCTTGCCGATGCTCACCTTGTCGGTCTGGTCGGCGTGGCGGCCGCGCCGGATTTCACCCGGTGGGGCTATGATGCGGCGGAACAGGCGCGGCTGGCCGCAGGAGAAACCGTGTGGCGCGACAATCCCTATGGGCCGGAACCGACACCGATCCATCCGGGCTTCTGGGCGGACGGACAAGCAAACCTGCTGCTGGACGAGCCGATCGCCATCGATTGCCCGGTGCGGCTGCTGCACGGGCAGGACGATGCCGATGTGCCGCCGGGCCTGTCGTTGCAACTGGCCGCCTCGCTGCGTTCACCCGATGTGCAGGTCACGCTGGTCAAGGGGGGCGACCATCGCCTGTCGCGCGACAGCGATATCGACCTGCTGCTGCGGACCGTGGCGGCACTTGCCTGAGGCCACGTGATGCCGACCCTGCCGTTCCTTTCCCTCGCTTTGCTGCAAGCCGCGGCGGCCGCCGCCGTCCCGCCACCGGTGGAACAGGACCGGCTGAAACTGTGCATGGAACAGGCGCGGCTGGATTCGGCGCAAGCGATCCTGACTGCATCCGGCTGGGAGGCAGAGGCTGCTGGCCCCGAACGCAGCCTGCCACGCCAATGCCTTGGTCTCGCCTATACCAGCCTGATGCGATGGGACGCAGCGGAAACGGCCTTCCTGTCCGCCCGCGATGCGCGGCTCGACAGCGAACAACGCGGGCGCGCGCGGCTGGCGGCGATGGCCGGAAATGCCGCGCTGGCAGGCCAGAAACCGGCGGCGGCGTTGCATGATTTCGAACTGGCCGGGGCCGATGCGGCCGCAGCGGGCGATTCGGCGCTGGCAGGGGAACTGGCGGCGGACCGGGCGCGGGCGTTGGTGGCGCTGGGCCGCCTGCCCGATGCCGCAACGGCGCTGGAACAGGCGCGGCGGGATGCGGCACAGCTGCCATCTGTATGGCTTTTGTCCGCGACTTTGGCCCGCCGCACCGATGATCTTGAAAACGCGCAGCATTTTATCGAAACGGCCAGCGCGCTCGCGCCTGCGGATCCGTCCATCGGGCTGGAAGCCGGCCTGATCGCGGTATTGGCGGGGCGTGACGATGCGGCCCGGGCCAGCTGGCAATCAGTGCTGTCGATCGCGCCTGATGCGCCCGAAGCGAAGATTGCGCGTGACTATCTGGCCCAATTGGAGGCACCACCGCAGCCGCGATGACCCAGCTTTCCGTTCTCGACCTCGTCCCCATCCGGCAGGGAAGCGGCGCGACCGAAGCGCTGCAAGAAGCCGGCAAGCTGGCTGCAACGGCAGAGCAAGCGGGTTACAAACGGTTCTGGGTGGCGGAACACCACGACACCCCCGGAATTGCCGGAGGGGCGACGTCGGTGGTGCTGTCGCACATCGGCCATTGCACCAGCACCATCCGCATTGGTGCGGGCGGGGTGATGCTGCCCAATCACAACCCGTTCGTGATCGCGGAACAGTTCGGCACGCTGGATGCGCTGTTCCCCGGCCGGGTCGATCTGGGATTGGGCCGCGCACCGGGCGCAGGCGCCATTCTGGGTCAGGCGCTGCGCAAGGATCTGCACCGCGCCGCTGAATATTTCCCGCAGGACGTGGTTGAACTGCGCGCGCTGTTTACCGGTGATCTGGAACTGCCGATCGCCGCCACCCCCGGACTGGGCGCAAAAGTGGAGATGTGGGTGCTGGGTTCCAGCCTGTTCGGCGCGCAATTGGCCGCGGCGCTGGGGATGCCCTATGCCTTCGCCAGCCATTTCGCGCCCGACCATCTGGACGCGGCGCTGGCCACCTATCGCCAGCAGTTCCGCCCTTCGGCCTATCTCGACCAGCCGCACGCGATGGCGGCGATGACGGTGATCGCGGCAGACAGCGATGCCGAAGCGGAATACCTTGCTTCCAGTCAGGACCTGTCGTTCGTCCGCCTGCGCACCGGCGATCCCGGAACCCTGCCGCCTCCGATCCGCGATTACCGCGCCAGCCTGCCGGCCAGCGCACTGGGTATGCTGGAACATACCGGTGCCGCTCGTGCCGTCGGATCGCCCACCACCGTAAGGGAACGGATGGGGCGCTTCATCGAAAGGACACAGGCGGATGAGATTATCGTATCCGGCGCAACCTTCGATCCGGAGGCACGCCATCATTCCCTGCGCCTGGTGAGCGACATCATGCGCGGGTGACGATACCGGCTGCCGCCAACCGGCGGTGGCCCCAAGGCTGGAACCGGCAAGCGACTTCGGGCGCTTGGGCACGATACAGCCATGCGGGAGAGAAGATTTGGCCACTGCGATCGACAAGGAATCCGCAACCCCGCAACTCACCGACAGCGATCTCCGTCTGCTGGCCGTGCTGCGTGCCAAAGTGGCCGAATCCCGCCTGCCGGGTGAAACCGAACTGTCCGGCACGGAACTGGATGAAGTGGCCGCTTTCCTGCTGGAAGCCGCGCGCCTGCGGGCTGCGGGCGACGCATCCATCCTGATCCGCACCGGCACCGGCGCCCGGCGGGTTACGCGCATCGCGCTGGTCAATGCGGATATGCCCTTCCTGGTCGATTCGATCGGCAGCGCCGTGGCCGCACAGGGGCTGGCGATCGATCTGCTGGTCCATCCCGTGCTGCCCGCAGCGCGCGATGCGGCAGGCCAACTGATCGACCTGCCCGAAACCGATGGCAGCACCACCGCCGCCGAATCGCTGATCTATCTGGAAACCCCGCGGATCGAAGCCAAGGCCCGGCGCGATCTGGGGGCGGCACTGGAAAGCGTGCTGGCCGACGTGCGCGCCGCCGTGGCGGACTGGCCGCAGATGCAGGCCCGCATGGCAGCGGACGCCACCGGGGTGACCGATGCCGAAGGTGCCGCCCTGCTGCACTGGCTGGCAGGCGGGATGCTGACCCAGCTTGGCCATCTGGTGCGCCACCGCGATGGCGCGCAGGAACAGGAACTGGGCATCTGCCGCGCCAGCGCCCGCGATCTGCTGGCAGGCGATACCTATGAACGGGCCTTTGCCTGGTTCGACGAAGGCGGCCGCTGCCCGCTGATCATCAAGGCCAACCGGCTGGCCAATGTCCACCGCCATGTGCCGCTCGATCTGTTCATCCTGCCGGTGGCCGATGGGGCGGGTAGGGCCGTGGCCCTGTCCATCCACGCGGGCATCTGGACCAGTGCCGCGCTGGGGACGCCGCCGGGCGAAATCCCGGTGCTGCGCCAGCGCATGGCCACGATCATGCAGCGGATGGAATTCCACCCGTCCAGCCACGATGGCAAGGCGCTGTCCCATGCGCTGACTGTCCTGCCGCACGACGTACTGATCGGCTTCGCACTGGACGATCTGTCCCGCGTGGTCACCACCATGATGGCCGTCACGGACCGTCCCCGCCCGCGGCTGGTGCTGGTGGCGGCACCTTTGGCGCGGCACGTCTTCGCTTTCGTGTGGTTCCCGCGCGATGACCTTTCTACCGATATGCGGTTGCAGATCCAGCAACTGCTGGAAGAAAGCACCGGCGCGGAAACGCTGGACTGGAGCCTGCAGGTCGAAGGCGGCAACCTTGTCACCTTGCGCTATGTGCTGGATTTCCGCGGCCGCCCGCATTTGCCCGATGCGGCGGCCATCGATGCCCGGTTGCAGGAAATGCTGCGCGGCTGGAGCGATGCGGTGGAAGTGGCGCTGGAACAGGCTGGCGAAGGCAGCCGCGCCGCCGCCCTTGCCACCCGCTATGCCGATGCCTTTGCGCCAACCTATCGCCAGACCTATGGCGCGGCAGAGGCCGCGCGCGACATCCGCCGGATGCGCGCCATGACGGCGGATCCCGAGCATTTTCCCCTTGCGCGCGATGTCCGGCTGTACCGGATGGACGGCGATGCAGCCGGGGAATTGCGGCTGAAGGTCTATCAGGCCGGCGGGTCGCTGCGGCTGTCAGATGCCGTGCCTGCGCTGGAAAACTTCGGCTTCACTGTCCTGTCCGAATTGCCGAGCGAGATCGGCGGCGAGGAACCGGGCACGATCCACGATTTCCGGCTGGGCCTGAATGCGGGCGACGATGCCGACGCGCTGCTCGCCCGCGCCGAAGGGATCGAAGCTTCGATTGCGAAGGTGCTGAACGGCCGCGCTGAAAACGATGTGTTCAACCGCCTGATCACCGGCACCGGACTTTCGGCGCTGGAGGCAGACGGGCTGCGCGCGCTGTACCGTTATCTGCGGCAGACCAATATCGCGTTCACCCTCAATTCCGTGGTCGATGCGCTGCGTGCCGCGCCTGCCGTCACCCATGCGCTGATCCGGCTGTTCCGGGTGCGCCACGATCCCGGCTTTACCGGGGATCGCGCCGCCGCCACTGCCGAAGCAGAGGCCGCGATCCGCGATGGGCTGGCCCAGGTTGCCGCGATCAACGACGATCGCATCCTGCGGCTGTATCAGGCCACCATTTCCGCCATCCTGCGCACCAATGCCTTTGTTGCCGCAGGGCGCGATGCGCTGGCATTCAAATTCGATTCCAAGCTGGTCCCCGGCCTGCCCAAACCGGTGCCGTGGCGCGAAATCTTCGTCTATTCGAGGCGGGTCGAAGGCATTCACCTGCGCGCCGGCCCGGTGGCGCGCGGGGGGCTGCGCTGGTCCGACCGGCGCGACGATTTCCGCACCGAAGTGTTGGGCCTGATGAAGGCGCAGCGGGTGAAGAACGCGGTGATCGTGCCGACCGGGGCCAAGGGCGGGTTCTATCCCAAGCAATTGCCCGATCCCGCGCTGGACCGCGATGGCTGGGCCAACGAAGGCAAGGAAAGCTACAAGCTGTTCGTCCGCACGCTGCTGTCGCTGACCGACAATATCGTGGGCGGCAAGGTGGTGCATCCGGAAGGGATCGTGATCCTCGACAGCGAAGATCCGTACTTTGTGGTCGCGGCGGACAAGGGCACGGCCAGCTTTTCCGACACAGCCAATGCCATCGCGCAGGAACACGGCTTCTGGCTGGGCGATGCCTTCGCCAGCGGGGGCAGCATCGGATACGATCACAAGGCCATGGGCATCACCGCGCGCGGTGCCTGGCTTTCGGTCCAGCGGCATTTCCTGGAAATGGGCATGGATGTGCAGGCCGATCCGGTCCGCGTGGCCGGTTGCGGCGACATGTCGGGCGACGTTTTCGGCAACGGCATGCTGCTGTCCAGGAGCATCCTGCTGGTGGCCGCTTTTGACCATCGGCATATATTCCTCGACCCGGCGCCCGATCCCGCCGCCAGCTGGGCGGAACGCAAGCGGCTGTTCGACCTGCCGCGATCGAGCTGGGCGGACTATTCCGCCACGCTGATTTCCAAGGGTGGCGGGGTCTATCCGCGCAGCCAGAAAAGCATCCTGCTATCGCCCGAAATGCAGACAGTGCTGGGCCTGTCGCAGGCGGAAATCGACCCCGAAGGGCTGATCCGCGCGGTGTTGCAGGCGCCGGTGGACCTGCTGTGGTTCGGCGGTATCGGCACTTACATCAAGGCGGCCACCGAAACGAACCAGCAGGTCGGCGATCCGGCCAATGACAGCCTGCGGATCGACGGCGCGCAGGTGCGCGCGCGGGTGGTGGGCGAAGGCGCCAATCTGGGCGTGACGCAAGCCGGGCGGATTGAATTCGCGCTGCACGGTGCAGGCGGCAAGGGCGGGCGGATCGACACCGATTTCATCGACAATTCCGCCGGGGTCGACTGTTCCGACAACGAAGTGAACATCAAGATCGCGCTCACCGCCGCGCAGGCGGAAGGCAAGCTGCCGGAAGACCGCCGCCGTGCGCTGTTGCAGGACATGACCGGCGAAGTGGCGGCGCTGGTGCTGGAAGACAACCGCCTGCAGGCACTGGCCCTATCGATTGCCGAAGCGGGCGGGGCAACTTCTGCCGGGGCGCAGATCCGCCTGATCGAAACGCTGGAAGAAACAGGCGAACTGGACCGCCGCACCGAAGGGCTGGCCGATGGCGAAACCCTGACCCGGCGCGCGGCCGATGGCCACGGGCTGACCCGGCCGGAACTGGCCGTGCTGCTTTCCACCACCAAACTGGCGTTGCAGGCGGCGATCGAACGCAGCGATCTTTCGCAGGACGATGCCATCCTGCCGCTGCTGCTGGGCGATTTCCCGGCAGCGATGCAGGAACCGTTCCGCGACGAAATCCTGCATCACCGGTTGCGCAACGAAATCGTCGCCACCGCAGTGGCCAACCGCATCATCAACCGCATGGGGCTGGTCCATCCGTTCGAACTGGCGGAAGAAGAAGGCGCAACGCTGGCGCAAGTGGCCGGTGCGTTCATTTCGGCCACCCGGCTGCTGGGGCTGGATGCGATCTGGGCCGCGATCGACCCCGCCGCCATGCCTGAAGCGGCGCGGCTGATGCTGTTCGATCAGGCGGCTCTGGCGCTGCGCGGGCATATGGCGGATCTGATCCGGTCCACCGGCCCGCAGATGGACCCCGCCGATTTCACCGCCGATGCCGCAGGCGGCGTGGCGGAACTGATGGACCGGGTGGACGATCTGTTGGCGGCAGAGGCGCGCGGCCATGCACAAGCCATCGCCACTACCCTGACCGCCACCGGTGCCCCGGCTGATCTGGCGGACAAGGTGGCCAACCTGTTCGCGGTGGACGGGGCCATCGGCCTTGCCCGGCTGGCGTCGGAGACAGGGCTGGGCGCGGTCGATCTGGCCAATGCCTTCATCGATCTGGGCGAACGGCTGGGGCTGGACTGGGCGCAGTCGCGCGCGGCGGTGATGAACCCGTCTGATCCGTGGGAACGGCTGCTGGTGGCGGGCCTTGCGCGCGATTTCCAGCAGATGCGGTTCGATTTCCTGCGCGGCCTGTTTGCCCGCAACGGGGCCGGGGCCGACCCGCTGGCGCTGATCGGCGAATGGGCCACATCGCGCGAACAGATGATCGGCCAGTTCCGTTCGATGATCGCACGGGCGCAGGCAACCGGCGCGCTGTCCACCGCGATGCTGGCGCAAGTGGCGAGCATGGCGCGCAACCTGTTGCAACGCTGAACACTTGACTGTCAGCCGCCATGGCCTGAATCCGCAGGCATGAAACAGGCTGACATCGTCATCGTCGGGACCGGCCACGCCGGGGCGCAGGCCGCCATCGCCTTGCGGCAGCAGGGCTTTGCCGGATCGATCCTGATGATCGGGCGCGAAGCGGTGGAGCCGTACGAACGCCCTCCGCTGTCGAAGGAATATCTGGCGGGCGACAAGCCGTTCGAACGGCTGCTGATCCGCCCCGCTGCCTTCTGGGCGGAACGGAACGTCGAAATGATGCTGGGGGCCACCGTCACCCGCATCGATCCCGTGGCACGCGAACTGACGATCACGCGCGGGCAAGGCGTCACCTATGGCACGTTGATCTGGGCAGCGGGTGGCGATCCGCGCCGCCTTTCCTGCGCGGGCGCGGAACTGGCGGGCATCCATCCGGTGCGCGACAAGGCCGATGCCGACCGGCTGATGGCGCAACTGGCGGCGGGGGACCGGCGCGCAGTGGTAATCGGTGGCGGCTATATCGGGCTGGAAGCCGCGGCCGTGCTGACCAAGCTCGGCTGCTCCGTCACCGTGCTCGAACAGCAGCCCCGCCTGCTGTCCCGCGTGGCGGGGGCAGACCTGTCGGATTTCTTCGTGGCCGAACACCGCGCCCACGGGGTGGACCTGCGGCTGGAATGCGAAGTCGATTGCATCGAAGGCGATGGCGCCAAGGTGACCGGGGTGAAGCTGGCCGATGGCGATGTGCTGCCGGCGGAGATCGTGATCGTGGGCATCGGCATCGTGCCCGCCGTCGGTCCGCTGATCGCGGCAGGCGCAGCAGGCAGCAACGGCGTGGACGTGGACGAATTCTGCCGCACCAGCCTGCCCAATGTCTATGCCATCGGTGACTGCGCCGCCCATGCCAACCCCTATGCCGATGGCGCGGTGATTCGGCTGGAAAGCGTACAGAACGCCAACGACATGGCCACCACCGCCGCGCGCCACATCTGCGGCGATCCGCAAGCCTATGACGCGGTGCCGTGGTTCTGGTCCAACCAGTATGATCTGCGGCTGCAAACGGTCGGCCTGTCGATCGGCCACGACGCCACGGTGCTGCGCGGCGATCCGGCAGAGCGCAGTTTTTCGGTCATCTATCTGAAATCAGGCCGGATCATCGCGCTGGATTGCGTGAACCGGACCAAGGATTACGTCGCCGGGCGCAAGCTGGTGGAAGGCCGCGCCGTGGTGGACCCGGCCTTGCTGGCCGATGTTGAGATTCCGCTCAAAGGGCTGGTGTAAGCCGGGCCAGCGCCCACTGCGCCGCTTCGGCCACCACCGGATCGGCATCGTCCAGCAGCCCCTGCACCGGAGCCGCCAGCGCCGCGTTGCCGCTGTTGCCCGCCGCGATCAGGCAATTGCGGACAAAGCGGTCACGGCCGATGCGCTTGATCGGGCTGCCTGAAAACTTCGCGCGAAAGGCGGCATCGTCCAGCAGCAGCAGTTCTGCCAGCGGCGGCGCCAGCAGGTCTTCGCGCGGCAGGAAATCGCGGTGGCGTGCGGCGCTTTCGGCAAATTTGTTCCACGGACACACCGCCAGGCAATCGTCGCAGCCATAGATGCGGTTGCCCATCGCGGCGCGGAATTCTTCCGGGATCGGCCCTTTGTGTTCGATCGTCAGGTACGAAATGCAGCGCCGCGCATCCAGCCGGTACGGCGCGGGGAAGGCATCGGTAGGGCAGGCGCGCTGGCACGCATCGCAACTGCCGCAATGGTCGGTTTCCGGCACATCGGGGACGAACGGCACCGTGGTGTAGATCGCACCAAGGAACAGCCACGAACCATGGCTGCGGCTGACAAGGTTGGTATGCTTGCCCTGCCAGCCGATCCCCGCCGCCTGCCCCAGCGGCTTTTCCATCACCGGCGCGGTATCCACGAACACCTTCAGCGCCACCGGCAGGCCGATCGCTTCGGCTTCCGCCACCAGCCAGCGGGCCAGCGCCTTCAGCGCCTTCTTCACCGTATCGTGATAATCGCGGCCTTGGGCATAGACCGATATGCGCGCCGCATCCGCATCGCCTGCCAGTGCCAGCGGATCGGATTGCGGGGCGTAACTCATGCCAAGGGCGATCGCGCTCTGCGCTTCGGGCCACATGCTTTGCGGGCCTTGGCGCACTTCGGCACGGGCTTCCATCCAGTCCATCTGCCCGTGGAACCCGGCATCCAGCCATTCGCGCAGGCGGGCGGCCTGCTGCGGGTTGTCGGCCGCCGGGCCGAACCCCACGGCGGCAAAGCCCAGCGCCCGCGCCTGATCGGCCAGCCGCGCCTGCAATTGCGCGATTGCGGCGGCGTTAACCATGTTCCGGGTTGCTCCCGTTCATTGCTGACCTGTATTCGCACATGATGCAGCAGGGGCTAGGCGAAGCAGCGATGGTGGACAATGGGGCCGGTGCACGCCCGCTGGCGATCGAGGCGCGCGGGCTGGTCAAACGGTTCGACGGAACGCTGGCGGTGGACGGGGTGGACCTGTCCATCCCCGAAGGCGCGATTTACGGCATCCTTGGCCCCAACGGCGCCGGCAAGACCACCACGCTGCGGATGATACTGGGCATTATCGATCCCGACGCTGGCCTGCGCCGCGTGCTGGGCCACGCCAACCCGCACGAAATTTCGCGCCTGATCGGGTATCTGCCCGAAGAACGCGGGCTGTATCCCACCATGAAGTGCGATGATGCGATCGCCTTCCTTGGCGCATTGCGCGGCCTGCCGTTGAAGGAAGGCAAGCGGCGCGGGCGCGAACTGCTGGAACAGAACGGCCTTGGCCATGCGGTGGACCGGCAGATCCGGCAACTGTCCAAGGGCATGGCGCAAACCGTGCAATTGCTGGGCACGCTGGTGCATGATCCCAAGTTGGTGGTGCTGGATGAACCGTTCAGCGGACTCGACGCGATCAATCAGGGCAAGCTGGAACGGCTGATCCGCAGCCTGGCGGACAAGGGCACCACGGTCATCTTTTCGACCCATGTGATCGCCCATGCCGAACGGTTGTGCGAAGGCGTGGCGATCATCGCCGGGGGCAAGGTTCCCTATGCCGGATCGGTGGACGAAGCGCGCGATCGTATCCCGGCGCAAGTGCGGCTGGAGACGCGCCACGATGATGGCCCATGGCGTGCGGCCCTGCCCGCAGCCGCCCGTCGCGAAGGCAGTTTCTGGCACTTCCCCCTGCCGGAAAGCGGGGTGGAACCCCTGTTGCGGGCGCTGATCGAAGGGGAAGCCGGCATCCAGTCGCTATCCATCGAACGGGCCGGGCTGCACGATGCCTTTGTCGCCATCGCGGGCGAAGCGGCGGCGCGGGCAATGGAAACGGACGTGCAAGGAGCGGCGGCATGAACGGCGATATTGGCATCGCGGCGCAGCGGCTGTCGCTGTTGCACGCAGCCTACGTGGTGGCCCGGCGCGATTTCGTGGCGATCCTGTTCCGCCGCACGTTCATCTTCTTCCTGCTGGGGCCGCTGTTCCCGGTGATCGTCAGTATTCTGGCCGCCAGCGTGGGGCAGAAAGTGGAAGGCGCCGCCGCCGTGCCGGAAATCGGCGTGGCGATGGCGGCACCCGATGCCGATGCAATCATCCATGCACGCGATCGGCTGGCGGGCAAGCTCGGCCCGGCGATGCCGGCGATGGTATCGCTGAAACGGCTGGCGCCGGCCGAAAGCTATGACGCCGCCGGAGCGTTGAAACAGGGGCAGGGCAATCTGGCCGCCGTGCTGACCGGCACTGTCGCCCATCCGGTGCTGACCGCCACCGGCGAACGGATCGAATGGTGGCAGGGCGCTGTGGCGATGGTGGCGGGCGAAGCGGCCAAGTCCGCACCGTCCGCCTATCCTGCAGTCCGCACGGTCAAAGTGAAGACCAGCGCGGCCAGCGACACGCGCGGGCGGCTGCGCACCGCGCAATCAGCACAGACGCTGCTGTTCCTGCTGATCATGCTGCTGGCGGGGATGGTGCTGTCCAATCTGGTGGAAGAAAAAGGCAACAAGATCATCGAAGTGCTGGCAGCAGCCGTGCCGATGGATGCAGTGTTTCTGGGCAAGCTGTTCGCCATGCTGGCCATTTCGATGGTCGGCATCGCGGTCTGGGGATCGACCGTGGGCATTATCCTCGCCTTCGGCGGTTCCGCGTTGCCCGATCTGCCCACGCCGGGCGTTGGGTGGCCGATGTTCGTCGGCCTTGGCGTGGTCTATTTCGGCATGGGATACCTGCTGCTCGGCTCGGTCTTCCTCGCCATCGGCTCGCTCGCCAGTTCGGTGCGCGAAGTGCAGACCCTGTCGATGCCGGTCACCATGGGTCAGGTGCTGGTGTTCTTCTTCGCCAGCCTGTCGGTATCGTCCCCCGGCACCCCGGTGGAATGGGCGGCCATCGTCTTCCCGTTCAGTTCCCCTTTCGCGATGCTGGCGCGGGCGGCGCAATCGCCGCTGCTGTGGCCGCATGTGCTGGCGCTGTGCTGGCAGGTCAGTTGCGTGGCGCTGTCCGTGCGGTTGGGCGCGGCGCTGTTCCGCAAGCGCGTGATGCAAAGCGGGCCGCAAGGCGCGAAAAAGCCGCGCAGGCTTGCCTTCGGGCGCAAACGGGCGTTCACCACCGGTTCGGATGCAGCAGCCTAGGGTGCCCCCATGACCGACCGGATGATTCTTTCACGACGCAATGCCCTGGCCTTGCTGGCCACCGGCGTGGCGCTGGCCGCTTGCGGTACCCCCGCCGATGCCAAGGCGTGGAAGGTCAACCTGACCGATGCCGAATGGCGCCGCCGGCTGACGCCCGCGCAATATGGCGTGCTGCGCGAACAAGATACCGAACGTGCCTTCACCAACCCGCTGAACAAGGAACACCGCAAGGGCACCTTCCTGTGCGCGGGTTGCGACAACGAACTCTATTCCAGCGCCACCAAGTTCGACAGCGGCACCGGGTGGCCCAGTTTCTGGCAACCGCTGCCGGGCGCAGTCGGCACCTCCACCGATTTCAAGCTCGGCTATGCCCGCACCGAAGTCCACTGCGCGGATTGCGGCGGACACCTTGGCCACGTGTTCAAGGACGGGCCAAAGCCCACCGGCCTGCGGTATTGCATGAACGGCACGGCGATGAAGTTCCGCCCGATCTGATCCCTGCCTGATCTGGGCGTGATCCGGGCGTAATCGTCAGCGCACCCGGTAAACGCGCAGGCTGTCGGTAAAACCCGGCACCGGTTGCAGCCAGCCGGGCACCTTCCCCGCGATGATCCTGTCGGCCAGATTGTCCGGCCCGGCATCCGCCGCCGCCCACAGATCGGGCGAACTGGTGCAGGCCACCACATAATCTGCATGGTTGGCGCGGATGATCCGTTCGCTTTCGGGCAAGGGGGCGG
The DNA here is from genome assembly GCA_039804965.1 of Pseudomonadota bacterium. GTDB lineage: Bacteria > Pseudomonadota > Alphaproteobacteria > Sphingomonadales > Sphingomonadaceae > Croceibacterium_C. The sequence goes on along the minus strand of JBDLVD010000002.1, from coordinate 13,000 downwards.
CGAAGCCCTTGATCACTTCCATGATCTTGGCCTGATTGCGGTGGTATCCGCTCATCACGGCACTATGCCCGGTGCGCGCCAGCAGTTCCGGGCCGCGATCCAGCGTGACGAACATGTGCGACACCGGCAGGGCGTTCAGCCGTTCGAAATCGCATGGCCGGCCGACATATCCGGTGGGCAGCGGCGTGACGGTCATCGCGCTGCTGCGGTCCAGCCGCTTGGTCAGCGCGCTGGCCAGCATCGGCGTTGCCAGCCCCAGCAACAGGAACGTGGCCAAAACCCGCGCCCCGGCTGTCCTGAAACCCTGCGCCCGCGCCCACAGCCGGTTTATCATCAGCGCGCACAGCGGCAGGGTCAGCAACTGCGCCGCAAGGCCCGCGCGCATGATCAGCAGCGAAAAACCGCACGCCGCCACGGCCACTGCCGCCAGCATCGCCCGCGCCTTGCGGTCGGCATCGGCTTGCGCGGTACGCACGGCAAACACCCCGCCGCCAACCGCAAGGCCAAGGGTCCACAAGGTCATCGTGGCGACAGATACCGCCTGCCGCGTCAGCGGGGCGGATTCGGCCATTTTGTCAAACCAGTGCGTCTTCAGATAGGGATCGAGCGCCAGCGGAGAAACGACGCACCAGCCCAGCGGCACGAACAGCGCTGCCGCCGCCACGCCGCCGACCGGAACCAGCGCGGCCAGACGGCCCCATGGCCGGTCCTGCCACGGCATCACCCGCGCCACGCCCGCCACCGCCGCCGCGCCGGCAAACGCCAGCATGTGCGGCCAGGATGGCATGTCGCACATCGCCTGCGCCAATTCCGGCAAGGGGCGGAAGATCACGAACAGCACCGGCAGGCCCACGGCCAGCCCGGTCAGATAGGCTTCGTGCTGGCGCTGGCCCCACAGCCAGTATCGCAGTGCAAACAGCGCCCCGAAAGTGGCGCACAGGGCCATCCCTTCCAGCGAAATCAGCAACCATGCGGCAGCGATCAAGCCAGCCAGCAGCGCGTGCCGCCACGTGTCTTTCAGCAGGCACCACGCGACCGCCAGCGCCGCCAGCGCCTGCCAGCCATGATGATCGATGCGGGTCGGCACGAAATTGGTCAGCAACAACGGGAACGCCGGCACCAGCGCCGCCGCGGCCAATGCCGCCCCGCGTGAACCGCCCAGTTGCCGCACCACCGCGCCCAGCAGGCGCATGGCCAGCAGCAATTGCAGCAACGGCACCGCCGTCATCGCCGCCAGTTCGGCCGGGCGCTCCGCCACGAACTGCTTGAACAGCACCAGGAAGAACGCGATCGGCAGATCGACCAGCCGCACCCAGTGCATCGCCGCGCCGTGCGGCGGATCGAACCGGTATTGCCGGGTATCATACCATGGCTGCCCGGCCACCCAGTCGCGCACCTGCAACAGCCGCATGTAATCGTCAGGATCCTGCGTGGTAAAGGTGCGCAAGGCTGCCCAGCCGGTGGCGGTCAGGAAAGCGCACACCACCAGCCAGATCAGCCACAACGGCGGCAGCCAAGCGGCCCGCGCCACTGCGGGCCGATCCATGGCCACGGGATCGCGCAGGCTGTTCACGAAAAGAACTTCAACACCCGGATCACGCCCATCCGCGTCGCCTGCCGGTGCGCGGAAACATCCTTGCGCGCGGCGATTTCCTGCCGGTTGGCATGGTAATACCGGTATGCCTTCAGCAGCATTTCCCCATTCGTCAGCGTTGGTTGCCAACCCAGCACACGCTTGATCGCGCTGGTATCGAATTCGAACGAACTGGCGATCATCCGGTAATGGTATGGCCCCAGCGGCGACAAACGCAGCAGGTGGGCCACCTTCATCGCCGCAATCATCGGCATCTTGGGCAACCGCCACAGCCGCGAACGGCTGCGCGCGCCATCGATGACATGCTGGAAACACCCGGCCATCGTGGGCACCGCATCGGAACCGATGCCCAGCACATGGTTGCCCGCGCAGTGCGCGGCACGCACCATCGCATCCAGCAGATCGGCGGCATAGATGAACTGGTAACGGTTGGTGCCCTTGCCCACGATCGGCACGCGGTTGTTGTCGGCAATGAATTCGAACAGGATCGCCAGCAGTCCCAGACGGCCTTCGTCGATGATGGTGGGGCAGCGGATGGCCACCGTTTCGAACCGGTTGGCAAAAGCGGCCAGAACGCGTTCGCCTTCCAGCTTGCTGACGCCATACGGCTCGCACGGGGCGGGCTCTTCCGCTTCGGTCACCGGTCGGTCGAAACCGTGGCCCCACAGGCAATTGCTGGAAAGATAGACCAGCTTGCCCACGCCGGCATCGGCGGTGGCTTCCGCCAGCACGCGGGTGCCGTGGGCATTGTGGCTCATCAATTCGGCTGCGGTGATCGATCCGTGGGCCAGCAGGGCCGCGCAATGGAACACCGCGTCAGGCGTCCCGCAGGCATAGATCGCGTCAAGCGCGGCGCGATCGCGGATGTCGCCGATCACCGCCTTCAAGCGCGGGTGCTGCAAGGATGACGGCAACAGGTCGATGCTGGTCACGCCGTGCCCTTCGTCCAGCAACTTGCCGACGAGCAAAGTCCCGACAAACCCGGAACCGCCAGTGACGAGGTAATGTGCCATGATCGGTAAACCTTCCTGCCGCTTCAGGCCGGGTGCCGCACTTGGCCGGCCGTGAAGACGAAATTCTTGCGGATGAAATAGTTCAGCACGAAGCTGGCGATCACCGCGACGCCCTTGGACAGGCGCACATCGGCGCCCGCCACGTCAGCCAGGCTGATGATCGCAGTGGTCAGCGCCAGCCCAGCCCCGGTGCTGACGAAGAACACCGCCTTCTGCCGGGTGCGGGCCAGTCCGCGCGGGTGTGACCGGGCGGCAAAGACAGACCGGGTCAGCAACAGCCAGTGGGCGACAATGCCGAGGCAATACGAAATCGCGGCCGCAGCGCCGGCGAACAGCGGCGTTTTCAGCAACAGCAGGAACGAGCCCCAATCCACCGCCAGCGCCCCCACGCTGGCCACGGTGTAGCGCACGAAAGTATCGTTCAGCGCGCGGCGCAGCAGCGCCTGCATCCGTGCCGGCATCAGGCCGCCTCCCGCCCTTCGGCAGCAGCACTGGCGGACATCGCAGGCTGGGCAATGGGTTGCGGCACGTCGCGCACCGATGCCAGCGCCGCCGCCTGATCGGGCGTGATCGCGTCGCGGGCGGGCAGCACCTTTTCGGCGCCTTCATCACCCGCTTCATGGTATTCGGCATCTTCGTTGACGCACCACGTGTCATAGATGCGCTGGCCGGCAAGGATGTTCTCCACCGTCAGCATCGCGGTCATCATCGCGTGGTCCTGGTTGTTGTAGCGGTGCATGCCGTTGCGGCCGACCAGATGCAGCGTCGGATACCGGCCTTCCAGCTCGGCCCGCATCGCGGCGACATTGGCGGCATAATCCTCGTCATAAACGGGATAGGCCTTTTCCTGCCGCACCACCGCGCCGCCGATCACCTTGTCCGGCGACACGAGACCGAGGATGGCCATTTCGCTTTTCGCCAAATCAACCAGATCGGCATCGGCCATCGACCACAGGCCATCGCCTTCGAAGCAGAAGTATTCCAGCCCGACGCAGGCGACATTTTCATCCGGCACCATTTCCGGCGACCATGAACGGAAGTTCTGCACCCGGCCGACCTTCACCTTGCTGTCGTGGATGTAGATCCAGTTGTCGGGGAACAGATCGTCGCTGCGGATCATCAGCGCCACGGTCAGGAAATCGCGGTATTTCAGGCGGCTGCCTTCCAGTGAACTGGCCGGCATCGGGTGCAGGCGCGCGCCCAGTTCGCGCATCGGCGCGCTGCTGATCGCGTGGGCCGCGCGGATCACCACATCGCCGTCCGGTCCGGTGGCGGTCATCCGCCAGCCGTCCTGTCCGTCGCCCAAACCAACTCTGGCAAGCTGTTTCAGGCCGTGGCCCATGATCACCTGGCCGCCGCGTTCCACGATCCGATCACGCGCGGCGTCCCACATCATGCCAGGGCCAAGGCGGGGGTAACGGAAGGTTTCCAGCAGGGTCTTCACCGTGCCATCGTTCGGTCCGCGATTGAGGCCCAGCGAACGCTTCAGCCCGTCGACCACGGCGCCCCACAGGGACAGGCCCTTGATCCGCTGCGCGGCCCAGTCTGCGCTCATCGTGTCGCAGGGCATCCCCCACACCTTCTCGGTGTAGGTCTTGAAGAAGATCGAATAGAGTTTGCGGCCGAACTGATTGACCGTCCAGTCTTCGAAGCTGTGCACTTCGCGCACCGGGAACAGCTTGTAACGCAGGTAACTGGCCATGCACATCGTGCTGCGCCACAGGCCCAGATTGCCCAGCGCCTCGAACGCGCGCAGCGGATAGCTGTAGAATTTGCCTTCGTAATAGATGCGGCTCATCCGCGGGCGCTGGATGAAATCGTCGGGCAGGATCTCGTTCCACAGATCCACCACGGCCTGGCTCTTGGAAAAGAACCGGTGGCCGCCGATGTCGAAGCGATAGCCTTCGTATTCCACCGTGCGGCTGATGCCGCCAACGTAAGTGGCATCCTTTTCGATGATGCAAACCGACTTGCCCGCCTTGGCCAGCAGGTATCCCGCCGTCAGCCCCGCAGGCCCCGCGCCGATGATGGCCACGTCAACGGCAATCTCGCAGTCGATGCCGGCACCAGCGCCGTTGACCGCTGCAATGTTGTCAATCCTGCCCATGAAAACCCCCGGCTGTGTCTTGGCCGGGGATGAAGGAAATTGGTTAAGAGGACGCTAATACCTGCACCAGAATACAGTGTTTTTACCTACCCCGACTGCCCGCAAGGCTGGCGAGCGCGGCGCCGTCCACGCGCATCACGGTCCATTCGTCCATCAGACGCGCGCCGATCGACTGGTAGAAGCCGATCGCGGTTTCGTTCCAGTCCAGCACCCACCATTCGAACCGCGCGCAATCGCGTTCCACCGCCAGTGCGGCAAGATGCTGCAACAACGCCTTGCCCACGCCCTGCCCCCGCGCCGCCGGGCGCACGAACAGGTCTTCCAGATATAGCCCGGGCCGCCCCTCGAAGGTGGAGAAATTGTGGAAGAACAAGGCGAAACCCTGCGGCACGCCATCCTGTTCGGCGATCACCACTTCGGCATAGGGGCGCGGGCAAAACAGCTTTTGCCCCATCACCGCCAGATCGAACCGGACTTCGTGCAGCAGCTGTTCGTAGTCCGCCAGTTCGCGAATCAGATCGCCGATCAGCGGCAGATCGGCAGCAGTGGCGAAACGGATGGTGGTGGTGGTCACAGTCATGGCCCCGTCGGTGGAACATTTCCCGGTTGGAAAGCAAGCTTCGTCACCCGCCGCAACCGCCTCTTAACGCCTTGCGCTTATGAAAGCGCGATTGGTTGCTACAGGCGGAGGGTGTTCATGGTCGACATTTCAGCGGGCTGGGCAAGCCAGCGGACCTTCACCGAAGAGGCGCTGTCCGGCTTTGCCGCCGCCTATCCGCTGCACCCGGCAAAGCTGACGCACCGGTTGCTGGAACACCCGTTACTGGGGCTGGATTCGCTGGTCGACCTTGCCACCCGGCTGCCGACAGCAAGCGTTGAATACAATCCCGGCAAGCTGCCCATCGGCATCCGCCCGGAAGACGTTCCCCGTCCCGAACTCAGCATCGTGGACACAATCCGCACGATCGAGGAAGCCGGGGCGTGGATGGTGCTGAAACGCATCGAACAGGTTCCGGCCTATGCCGCGCTGCTGGAAGACATTCTTGGCGAACTGACCGAGATCGTCAAACCGCGCACGGGCGAAATGCTGCGGCACGAAGGCTTCGTGTTCATCACCTCGCCGGATTCGGTCACGCCGTTCCACTTCGACCCGGAACACAACATCCTGTTGCAGGTGCGCGGTTCCAAATCGATGACGGTGTTTCCGGGTGACGATGAAGCAATGTTCGCACCTGCCGTCCACGAAGGCTTTCATCTGGGCAAACATCACCGCAACCTGCCGTGGGACGATACCTTCGGCCGCAAGGGAACGGCGATCACCATTGGTCCCGGCGAAGCGATCCACGTTCCGGTCAAGGCCCCCCACTGGGTGCAGAACGGCCCGGAGGTTTCGATTTCGCTGTCCGTTACCTGGCGATCGGAATGGAGCTTCGCCGAAGCCGACGCCCGCGCGTTCAACCAGATCCTGCGCGGCTGGGGCATCACGCCGCGCAATCCAAAGCCATTCCCGGCGAACAACTGGTTGAAATCGCATGCTTACCGGGCGCTGCGAAAAATCCGCTCCGTCGGCGCCGAAGCCTGATCGAACCTTTCAGGCAATGCGATAGCGCCCAGCCGGGTCGTGGTGCGGGTGGCCGGACTCGAACCGGCACGTCCAAGGGACAGGGGATTTTAAGTCCCCGGCGTCTACCATTCCGCCACACCCGCCTGTGACGGTGCCTAGCGCGCCGAAGCCCCGCTTACCAGTAGCGCGCGCTGGCGATTTCAGCGCCTTGTGCCAAGGCCGCCAGCTTCGCCCAGACCACTTCCGGGTCGAGGCTGTTGCTGCCCGCATGGACCGAAAAGCCGCAATCGACCCCGGCCATCACCCGTTCGCGCCCAACCAGATCGGCATAGCGGCCAATGCGCTGGGCGATCAGTTCAGGGTGTTCGACATAGGGGCTCTGCGGTTCCACCATGCCGGGGCACAGCACCTTGTCCTGCGGCAACGGGTGCCGTTCGAAGAAGGAAAATTCGTGGGCGTGGCGGGGATTTGCGCCTTCCAGCAGCACCGCCTGCGGCTTTGCCTGCCAGACGATATCGGCGATATCATCCAGCGGCACGTCGCAATGATGCGGGCCGGGATAATTGCCCCAGCACAGGTGCATCCGCAGCTGTTCCGCCGGGATGTTGCGCAAGGCATGGTTGAGCGCGGCGACGTTCAGGCCGATCCGGCGGCGGAATTCTTCCAGTGAAAGCTGGATGAACTGCACGTGCCTGCCCATTGCAAGGTCAGGGCAATCGACCTGCAAGGTGATCCCCGCCGCGGCCACGGTTTCATATTCGTGGCGAAGGCCTTCAGCCAGCGCGAACAGGTATTCCTCGTCATCCTTGTAATACTGGTTGGGGAAGAACAGCGCGGTGACGCCCGGCGAGGCGGCGGACATGAACGTTTCGCCCCCATCAGCCAGCCGCACCAGCCGTTCAGCGTCGATGCGCGGTGCTTCCATATCGAGCACTTCGATCGGTGCGGTGCAGGCAGGCGCGCTGCGGCGGGCACGGCCCGCATTGCCGAACACCTGCGCCTTGGCCCCGGGGAATTCTTCCAGATCCTGGAATTCGTAACTGCCCGCTTCGCCGCCAAAGCCCGACAGGCGGTGCTTGATGTAGGTGGCATAGCTGGGCTTCGACATTTCGCCGTCCCCGATTACGCTGATGCCGGCCTGTTTCTGCCGCGCGACGACGTGGGCAGTGGCGCGTTCCACCGCTTCATCCAGCCGGTCGGCGCCGATGGCTTCCCCGCCTTCGCGGGCAAACATCAGGTCGAGCAGGTATTCGGGACGGGGAAGGCTGCCGGTATGCGTGGTCTTGAAGCTCAATGCAGGTCTTCCCGGACAATGCGCGCGCCTTCGACCATGGCCTTCATCTTGCCGAAGGCCACTTCGCGCGGGAGGTATTTCAGCCCGCAATCGGGCGCGATGATGACTTTTTCCGGCGCAATGTGCGGCAAGGCCCGGCGGATGCGCGCGGCGACCACTTCGGGCGTTTCCACTTCGTGCGTCGACAGGTCGAGCACGCCGAGGATGATGGTCTTGCCCGGCAGCTTTTCCAGCACCGCGGTGTCGAGGTTAGACTGCGCGGTTTCGATGCTGATCTGCTGCACCGCGCTGGCCGCCAGTTCGGGCAGGAAGGAATAGCCTTCGGGCCGTTCGTGGATCAGGTGGGCATAGCCAAAGCAGATGTGCAGCGCGGTGGTGCCCTGCACCCCTTCCAGCGCGCGGGCCAGAGCCTTCAGGCCGTAGGCGCGGGCCTTGTCCGGGCGGGCCTGCATATAGGGTTCGTCCAGCTGGACCACGTCGGCCCCGACGGCGAACAGATCCTTGATCTCTTCGTTCACGGCGGCGGCATAGGCCACGGCCAGCGCCTCCGGATCACCGTAGTAATCGTCCTGCGCCTGCTGGCTCATCGTGAACGGGCCGGGCACGGTGATCTTGATCGCACGGTCCGTATGCTGGCGCAGGAACTGCACGTCGCGCACCTGCACCGCGTGGCGGCGGCTGATCGGGCCGGTCACGCGTGGCACCGGCACCGGTTCACCACTGCGGTCCAGCGCGGTGCCATGATTGTCCATGTCCACGCCATCCAGTGCGGTGGCGAAGCGGTTGGAATAACTTTCCCGCCGCATTTCCCCATCGCTGATGATGTCCAGCCCGGCGCGTTCCTGTTCGTGGATGGCGTAGACGGTGGCATCGTCCCACGCCTCTTCCAGCATATCCTCCGGTATCCGCCACAGCTCCTTCTGGCGGGTGCGCGGGGGGAACCGGCCGGCCAGCTTTGCCCGGTCGATCAGCCATTCCGGCTGGGCGTAGGAGCCGACCAGCGAAGTCGGCAGCAGGGGCAGGCTCATCCGACGGCGAATTCGTTGCCGCTGCCGCCACCGGCAGCCTCGACCGCATCATCGCGGAAGGTGTTATTGGACGTGTGGTCCCCCCCCAGCCAGCGGGTCAGTTCGGCACGGGCGCGGGACTGGCGTTCGGCATCGCCGGCCGACACGCGCGGATCGTCGCAGGTGAATTCCACCGTCATCCCATTGGGATCGACGACATAGACCGACCGGCAATAGCCGTGTTCGAGGACATAGGTAGCCTTCAACCCGGCCCCGGTGATCCGCTTCTCGATCTCGACTTGGGTCGCCTCGTCCACATTCAGCGCCAGATGGACAAACGGGGTGGCCGGGATTTCCGGCACGAACAGCGCCTCGTCTTCCTTGTCGGCGAACTGGAAGAAGGCCAGCGCCCCGCCATCGCCGATGCCGAAGAAGCAATGGCAATAGGTGCGTTCCTTGCCGAACAGCATGTCGCTTTCGCACCAGGTCGCGGTCAGCGGCAGGCCGATGATGTCTTCGTAGAAGTGCCGCGTCGCTTCCATGTCCTTGGTGACATAGGCGGTGTGGTGCAGGCGGCTCGGCAGGGTTTGCAGGTGGCCCATCGTCTCTCTCCCAAAAATCGGCGGCGGGCGATTCTTCGCCTCGCCTTTGCAGTCAGTCTATCAAAGCTGGGCGCGGGCGCAATTCACCCGTTGCGGCCCAGCACGCGGGAATTGCCTTCGCCCAGCACGGGCGGCGCGCTGACCTCCGTCTGCCGTTCGCCATCGAAACGGATCGGGGAACGGATGGTGCGGAACTTGCCGTGCGGACCTTCGGTTTCCAGCACCAGCGCATGATGCGCGGCCAGATCGCCCTCTGCCACTTCGGCAGAGGTGAACACCGGCGAATGCGGCACTTCCAGCGTCACCAGCCGTTCTTCCCAATAGCTGCGCGGCTGCCCTTTGAAGATCGGCGCCAGAAAGGCCAGCACCTTCTCGTAATTGGCAATGCGGGCATCGCGCGTGGCGAATTCCGGGCGTTGCAGCATGTCTGGCTGGCCGACAGCCTCGGCCAGATTGTCCCAGAACTTGGGTGGGCTGGACATGTGCAGCGCGATCCACCCGCCATCGGCACATTCGAACACGTAACTCTGGCTGACATGCGGGCGGCTGTAAGGGTGCATCACCTCGTTGGCGGAAAACAGGTGGGTGAAATCGTCGAGGTTGAAGTGGCACATGGCTTCGAACATCGACGTTTCCACCGTGCGGCCAAGGCCGGTCTTTTCCCGTTCGTACAGCGCCGCCATGATCCCGAACGCGGTGTAGAAGCCGGTCAGCGAATCCGCGATTGCCGGGCCGACCACGCGCGGGTGATCGGGATTGACCAGCAGCCGCAGGAACCCGGCGCTGGCCTGCGCCACGGTATCGAACGCGGGCCGGTCCTTGTGCGGGCCGTCATTGCCGAAACCCGAAATCGCCGCATAAACCAGCCGCGGGTTGATCGCCCGCAACCGTTCCGCGCCCACGCCCAGCCGTTCCGCCACGCCGGGGCGGAAGTTCTGGATGAACACGTCGGCGCCCTTCACCAGTTCGTCGAACGCGGCCAGATCGTCCGCCTGCTTGGTGTTCAGCTCCACGCTCTGCTTGTTGCGGTTGTAGGTCTGGAAATGCGGGGAATAGAGCCCGCCCTTGAAGGCGCGGAACGGATCGCCGGTGCCCGGCTGTTCCAGCTTGATGACTTCGGCCCCCATGTCGGCCAGCAGCATCCCGGCGGCCGGCCCGGTGATGAAAGTGCCCATTTCCAGCACGCGCACGCCTGCGAGCGGTTTTGCCATCAGTCTCTCCCCAATTCGTTTCGTGCGGCTATAGGTTGCGCAAACAGCAACCGGCAAGGACACAAGCCATGCGCATCGGCAAGCAGGATGCCCCATTCACCGCGATCTGCACCTCGGATGCCGAAAGCATCACCGTGCGCGGGCGCGATCTGTGCGGCGACATCATCGGCAAATTCGATTTTTCCAGCTATTTCTGGCTGCTGGTGACCGGGCAGGAACCCGATGAAAACCAGTCGTTCTTCCTCAACGCCGTGCTGTGCGCGCTGGCTGAACATGGCCTTGTTCCCAGCGTGGTGGCCGCGCGGATGACGCTGGCCGCCGCACCCGAAGCGATGCAGGGCGCGGTCGCCGCCGGGCTGCTCGGCTGCGGCAGCGTGGTGCTGGGCAGCGCGGAAGTGGCGGGGCGGTTTTACGCCGAATGTGTGGCAGACTGGCAGGAACAGGGCGGCACGGCGGAAGACGCGGCACGGCGCGGCATCGCCCGCCTGCGCGAAACGAAGCAGCCGATCCCCGGCTTCGGCCATCCGCAGCACGCGGGCGGCGATCCGCGCGCAAACCTGCTGCTGAAACTGGCCCGCGAACGCGGCGTCGGCGGGCCGCACGTCGCCATGCTCTATGCCTTGCGCGACACGCTGCCATCGGCGCTGGGCCGCAGCCTGCCAATCAACGTCAATGGCCCGATCCCGGCGATCATGCTCGATCTGGGCTGGCCACTCGCCGCGCTGAAAGGCATCGGCCTGCTGTGCCGCACCGGCGGCCTGATCGGCCACCTGACCGAAGAGGCAGAACGCCGCATCGGCTTCATCCTCAGCGGCAAGGCGGCCGAGGGGATTGCCTATGATGGGCCGGCGTCGGACTGACCCTGCTTCGCCCCCGGCCAACCGCCGTTCGCAACAGGCCAAGCCGCTACCTCACCCCGCGCCTAGCCTCCCGTTCATGGGAGAATTTGACTATATCGTCGTCGGGGCCGGGTCTGCGGGGGCGGCTCTGGCTGCGCGGCTGGGCGAAGCTGCGGACAAGACTGTCTGCGTGATCGAAGCGGGCGGGCATGATACCCATCCGTTCATCCACGTGCCCAGTTTCGTGGCTGCCGCGATTGGGCGCGAAGCCACCAACTGGCGGTTCGAAACCGTGCCGCAGGCCGGGATGGCGGGCCGCAAGATCGGCGTGCCGCGCGGCAAGGTGCTGGGCGGATCGGGCAGCATCAACGGCATGGTCTATTTCCGCGGCCATCCCACCGATTATGACGATTGGGCCGATGCCGGCTGCACCGGCTGGTCCTACGCGGAAGTGCTGCCGTACTTCACCCGCACCGAAAACAACGAGGATTTCCCCGCCAGCGTGTTCCACGGGCGCGGCGGGCCGATCAACGTCAAGGTGGTCGAAAACCCCAACCCGCTGAACTATGCCTTCATGGATGCGCTGGGCAGCCTGCAATTCCCGGCCTGCGCCGATTTCAACGGCGCCAATCCCGAAGGATACGGACGGCGGCAGGGGCTGCTGCGCAATGGCCAGCGCGAAACCACGGCCAAGAACATGCTGCGCCCGGCCATGGCGCGCGGCAATATCCACGTGCAGACCGATGCCCGCGTGGCCCGCGTGGTGGTGGAACAGGGCTGCGCCACCGGCGTGCAGTTGACCGATGGCCGGGTGATCCGGGCGCGAGGCGAAGTAATCCTTTCCGCAGGCGCGGTGCAGACGCCGCAGATCCTCATGCTCAGCGGCATCGGCCCTGCCGCCCACTTGCGCGACATGGGAATCGACGTGGTGCTGGATGCGCCCGGCGTGGGCGAAAATTACCACGACCACGTGGCCAGCCCGCTGCACATGGAAACCAGCGACAGCACCAGTTACGGCATCAGCTGGAAGGCCATCGGGCGCGATGTGTTCCATTTCTTCCAGTACCTGTTCACCCGCAAGGGGCCGCTGGCGGGCAACGTGTTCGAAAGCGTCGCCTTCCTCAAAACCGATCCGGCGCTGGCCAAGGCGGACGTGCAGTTCGTGTTCCAGCCGGCCAAGCGGCTGACCAATCCCAAAATCCCGTTCCCGATCGGCCATGGCTATGCCATCAGCCCGGTCGCGCTCTATCCCAAGAGCCGCGGCACCGTGCGGCTGGCCAGTGCCGATCCTGAAGCCGCGCCGCTGATCGATCCCAACCTGTTGCAGGATCCCGAAGACATCCAGCCGCTGATCCGCGCGCTGAAGATCGCCCGCGCCGCTTTCGCCGCGCCGTCTTTCGGGCGCTACAACGGCACCGAAGTGCTGCCCGGCCCGGATGTGGACAGCGATGCGGGGCTGGACAGCTACATCCGCGAAACCGGTTACACCGTGCATCACCCGGTCGGCACCTGCCGCATGGGCAGCGATGCGGGCGCGGTGGTCGATCCGCAATTGCGGGTGAACGGCATCAAGGGCCTGCGCATTGCCGATGCCAGCGTGATGCCCAGCATCATCGGCGGCAACACCAATGCCCCGTGCGTGATGATCGGCGAACGGGCGGCGGATTTCATCCTTGGCAAACCGCCCCTGCCCGCAGCAGAATTGCCAGCGGAATCGGTCGCGCGTTACAAGCCCAAGCCGAAAAAGAAAAAGGCCGCCTGAGAGCAGC
>JBDLVD010000001.1:0-61911 GCA_039804965.1 Pseudomonadota bacterium | reverse complement strand
TCCGATCTGTGATCGCGGTACGGGCTTGCGTATCGACCGTTGCTCCGCCTGCGGGGGCGGCCGGGCGCGCCGCTTTCAGCCAGCCGTTTTCATAGCGCGCATCCTGCCCGGCCGCCCGGTCGAATATCCGCATCCCATCGCGCGGAGCGGCAAAAATCCAGGTGCCGGACTGAAAGGCTGCCAGCTTGCCCGCATGCCCCGCCCATGCGCCCGAAGGCGCGGTCCCGACCAGCCATGCCTCGCCCGCAACCGGGTTTACAGGCGGCGCGTCGGCCGTCCCTTCCACCACCGGATGTAGCAGCGCATCGATGATGGCGTGCGCCTGATTGACGTAAAATTCCTTTTGGGCTTGCCCGGAAAAAAGCAGCGGAAGCGCGAAGCGCGCGCTGGTGGAAGCGAACGTTACCGGATCAGTCATGGCTATCTCTTTCAGGTCAGGCGATGGTGCCAAGAAGCAAAGGGATGGACGCGGCCTGGTTGCCGATCTGGCGCACCCACACCGGCGCACCCGGGTGGTTGGCGGCCAGTGCGGCACGTTCCGCGGGAAGCAGTGTCAGGCCCGGTTGCGTGACTTCGCGCCAGAATACGGGACTGTCTGTCTGGCCGACGCCGACGAGATATTTCTCGCCTTCTTCGTTCAGCGGGGTGTCGACGTGGTCCTGCCATGCCCAGCCGCCGCGCGCCCGGCGGCACCAGACCAGCACCATTGATCCATCGGCGTTGATGATAAACTGGCCGTGGACGGGGCACAGCGGAACGGTGCCGATGCGGGGATTTATGACCACGGCGATGACCGGCTGGGAATCCGCAAGACCAATGGCAGCAATGGTTTCCGGCTGCGGGACGCGGGCGGCGTCGATGGCAACAGCGGTGCCGTCCAGCAGGACGAATGCAGTTCCCGCAGCATGGGCCAGCAGCGCTGCGCCTTCAGTCCCGCCGCGTCCGCGCAGCAAACCGGACAGTTTCCAGCGGCCTGCGTCAAGCCGCTGCGCACGGGCAAATTGGCACAGCTCGCCCCCCACCAAGGCGCGATTGGCGCCCATCGCTAGCTGTTCTGCGGTGGCATCTCCCAGCAACAGGTCTGGAGCAACCAGATCCACTTCCACGCTTGCCACGCTATCGAGCATGTGGATGCTGCCGGGCGCGAGGACGGTGCGGGTTGTGCCCAGAATGCTCCGGTGCGATCCGCTGGCGCCCACTGGATTGAGCGCGCCCAGCGGGTCGACCGCAAACAGCGCCGCTCCTGTCCAGCCCGCCGTTGCCGAGGATGCCGCGAGATAGATCGGCGCGTTGTCCCGCGATCCTGCGCCGTCCCACGGCAAGCCGAAGGCCGTGATGAGCGTTGGCGTGACGACTGCATCACTGGCTGCCAGCACCTGCCCCGCATCGGCTGCGGTGCTCCGGGCCGGGCCGTGCGGAAGGCGGCGTAGTTCCAGTTCGATGCCGCTTTCGCGCCATTCCCATGTTTCGATCCGCCATTGGCCGGTCTTGCCCGGAAGACGCACCACGCTTCCCGGTTTCAGCGCTGGATCAAGCGCGGCGATGCGCCATGACATGGTGTCGCGTGACCAGCCGGCCCGTTCCGCTGCGGCATTGGCGAGATCCCGCGCATCCTGCGCCGCCAGCGTCCCGGGAAACTCCAGCACTCCGCCCCGACCTGCGCGCGCGCGGCCATCAGCGCGCTGCATGCCCGCCTGATAGTCGCGATCCCGGTCGTAATAGCGCAGACCTTCAGGGATGCGGCTCTGGTCAGCTGCGCGTCTGCCACTTTGCCCGGTTCCCGCGCCAAACCCGTCATTGGCGGGGTCAATGGCAGGTTCGGACAATGTCGGCAGCACACCTTCGGGTGTTGCGTCGGTTGCGAACAAGGTGAGGCCGTCGCCCATGCAATCGCAACCAAAGGGGTATAAATCGGCAAGGGTGGCGAGCGTGGCCGACAGCGGGCCGCCTGCATCGCTGTAACCGGCCAGCCCGGTCAGCGGCCGGTCGGCAGAAACGCTTCGATCCAGCGGCTCGAGCACTTCGGCGAGGGTGACGGCGCCATCCCCGGCGATGATTTCAAACGTCAGCGCAGGGATACGATTGCCGAAATCAGCCAGCTGCAACCCTTCGAACACGCAATAGGCCAGCCCGCGGAACGCCGGACAGGCCAAGCCCTGATCCGATGCGATCAGCGGATCGACCGGCTGATCGCCGTGTCCGTGATAGATACGCAGCTCGCCGCCTGTTTTCAGATCACCCGCCGCGCCGCGCAGCAGGTTGCCATCGGCCCAGATGCGTCCCAGCCCGCTGATTGGCCTGCTCGACAAAGCCACGGCGAACGAGGCGGAATAGCTGAAACTGGTGGTTGCAGGCCGCCCCTTGCCGCCCCCTGTGCGTTCACTCGCTTCTCGGATGTCCGTTGCCCAGATGATGGATCCGGCGACGCGCATCTTGCCGAAATGGCGGGGTATCGGCGTGCCGTAACTGGACGTGGTGATTGCCAGTTCCTTCAGCCGCGCACCCTGCCGTTGCCCATTGCCGATCAGGGCGTGGTCCAGTTGATTGCCGACCAGCGATCCGATCGCGCCGCCCAGCGGCCCACCCAAGGCGGTGCCAACAGCGGTCAGTACCAATGTAGCCATAATGGTTCGCCTTATTCAGAAAATTCGCCAATTGCGCAGAGTCGGCCATGGAAGAGGCGTAGGGGTCATGCTGATGCGCCGGAGACCGGCATGGGCATGAATGGCGAAGGGGCCTGATCCGCGAACCAGCAGGTGGTGTTGGGCCGGGCCGGGGGCTACCAGCACCACGTCCCCCGGTTGCCAATCGCCGGCAATCTCCGTGAAGCCGCATTCGGGCAGCAACGGCAGGAAACGATCGATCGAGGTTTGCCGCAGGCGATACGACGGAACGTCGGGGATCGTGCGGCCAATGGCCTTGAGTGCGGCGAGGACCAGCCCGACACAATCCAGCCCCGTCGCCGGTTCCCGGCCGCCGAACCGAAACGGCACGCCGACAAATGCTTCGGCCGCGCGCGCCAGTTGGCTGCGGTGTTCGATCATGACGAACTGGTGGGATAACGGGTGATCAGATCGTTGCCGGGAAGGAAAGGCTCACCCTGAAAGTTTGCGGCATTGGCGAACCGCGTCGCGCAGGTGTGCAGCGTGTGATCGCACCCTTCGCGGATCAGGATGCGTGCGCCGGGTGGGGTATTTGCGTCGAGGGGCATGTCGGTGACGATGTCGCCCCCATCAGCCGCCACGACTTGCATGATGACACCGGCTTGCGGCCCGTCGATCCAGCGGACGAAGCCGCCGGCGAGGCTTTGGGCAGTCGGTCCGTCTGGCACCGTGATCTGCGATGCATCGGCATCGATTGCGCTGACAACTGCCTCGTGCGTGAAAGATACCGGTGCAAGATTGCAGCTGGGGCCGCAGAATTGGGCCCGACAGGTCGGGCTGGTGCGGGGCACGAGATCGACATCCAGCAGGGCTTTCGCCGATATGAGTTCGGCCCCGAACGTCCCTGCTTCCTGCGTGACGTCGCCAATTTCCCCGGTGTAGAGCGGTGCGCGCTCGAGCGTCTCCCAATCGACCACGCCGACCTCCACCCGCGCGCCGTCGAAACGGCCATTGGCAAGATCGACGGCAGAAATACTGTCGTGTGCCAGTGCGCCGCTTACCTCGGCACTGTCGGAACCGAGGTCTGCGGTGCGGCGGATGGCACTGGGGACCATGCCCGGCGTTGTGCGGTGAAGGACGCCGTCGAACCACAGATCGCGGTCGTGGCTGGTCAGACCGATAGTGACGCCGTCCTTGCGATGGATGCGCCACCAGCTGGCGACGCCTTCCACTTCGGTGGCCATGAACACACGGCTCATGCCGCTTCCTTCACTTCGACCAGCGGAACGGAAGGCGCTTCGCCTGCGGCAAAGTTGGTGCCGTTGACGTCCAGCCGATCAGTGGCGAAGCGCACTGGCACGTCGAACAGGAACCCGGCGCGCACTTCTGACCCAACCGGAGGGGCCTGCTGCAACTGGATCCAGCCGCCCGGCTGCAAGGTGAAGGCAGTGGTCTGTTGGTTGCCTACCGCCACCACCACGCTGGCTGGCCGGGGCCGGGTAATGAAGCGCGCCTGCGGTTGCGGGCCGTCATACCACTTGCACAGACGGAAACGCGCGGTGGCGCCATCACCGGTGCCGATCAGCTGGTCGCTCGCTTGCGGCGTGCCGATCATCTGATGCGAACTGAAATCGAACGGATCGCGCAGGCGAAAGCCGAACGCGGCACCCCGCCGGGCGCGAAAGAACGCGATCAGCGTGGCCAGCTCCAGTTCGGAGCGCACCCCGGGGCCGACATCGAAATGCAGTCGGGCATCGTTCCACTGGCTGTTGCGCCGTTCGAATCCCGATGCCGTGATGGCGATGGCGGTGGAAAATTCTGCGCTCACCCCTGCATCGCGCCCCAGCGCCAGCGGATAGAGCACCTCGTCGAAAGCTTGCATGATCGGTTCCCCGGTGTTGGGCAGGCGGGTGTATCCATCGCGGCAGACCTGCGGCAGCGCCCAGACAAACAGGCGGTCCACGCCGCGCGCGGCAGCCTCGGCAATCCCGGCGTCTATCAGCGGCCAGTGCGCCTGCCTGTCCGTGCCGTTCAGGACAAAGCCGGCGAGATAGTCCTGCGCGGCGAGCGGATAGGACAGCCGTTGCTGGACGGTGGCGTAGGCTGCTGCGCGCAAGGCTTGCTGCCCGCCGGTCAGCCAGTCGTAATCTTCCAGTTGCAGCCGGTGATAAGCGGGCCAGGCCCAGTCCGTTGGCAAGTTGGCGCGTCGCAGTTCGGGCATGGCCGGGTCCAGCACGGTTGGCGTGAACACCAGCAGCATCACTTGCGCCTGCCCGCTTGCCGCTGTGATGATTGCGTCACGCAGGGCCGCCGTGGCCGATGCAAGCAAGGCCCCGGCGGCATCCAGCACGGCCAGCCGCACTGCATCCAGAGGGCCATGCATATCGGCGATGATCGGAGGATTGCCACCAAGCGCCGCGCGCGCTGCATCATCGTACAGGGCAATGCGCCCGGTCTGGTCGGTCCACCACCACGGCTCCCCAATCTGGAAAGCCACCGGCAGGGCAGCCTCCAGCATCAGCGCGGTGAACTGGGCCGCGATGTCTTTCAGGAACGCCATCGCCGCACCGTTCGCCGGTGAAAGCAGCGTGGACGGCGGCACCCAGCCTGTCAGCGCGGGTGATCCATCGGCGAACCGCTGGCCCCACGGCGCCGGGCAGTGCTGCGCGAGCAGTTCGAACGATAGCGACAGGATCGGGCGGTATCCCTGCGCCTTGCACAGGCCCAGCCATGATTGATGCCACAGCCGTGCCGGTCCGCAGATTTGCGCCGTCGCTTGCAGTGCGGCGGCAGGGCCAGTGGGCGCGAGCCGGTAAAAATGGCTCATGCCAAGATAATGCACCACCGCATCGCGGTAACCCAGCCCACGCAGGTTCCGCAGCAAGCGAGCAGGGGTCAGATGGTAGCTGTCGTCATAAGCGGTGGCCATTCCCAACCCATGCGGCGGCACCATCACGTCCCCGATTGGCAGCATGGGACGATCGCCGGTGCAGGTGATCCCGCTCAGTTCCACCCAG
Source organism: Pseudomonadota bacterium (assembly GCA_039804965.1). Classification (GTDB taxonomy): domain Bacteria; phylum Pseudomonadota; class Alphaproteobacteria; order Sphingomonadales; family Sphingomonadaceae; genus Croceibacterium_C. The sequence continues at coordinate 56,291 of JBDLVD010000001.1, read as the reverse complement.
CCATCGACCCGGGCGGGAAGCGCTGCCGTTGACGCGGGATCGTAACCTTGGGGGGCAAGCGAAATGAACATCCGGTCGATGGCCCCGGGATGGACCGGATCGGGCGAGCCAGTGATGGACCATCCGCCAGAAAGGGCGGAAAACGGCAGCACGATTTCGGCATCCTGTGGTGTGCCGGTGGCATAGTTCCACAGGCGCACGTACCAGCTGCGCGGCTGCCCAACGGCATCGCGTCCTTCGATGGTCAGGGTTGGCCCGTTAACGGCATCGAGCGCGACGATCCCGCCGCTCGCCCAATGGAACCGCAATGTGGTGCGGGCATAGTCAAGGTCGGTCTGATAGGCGAGCAACGGGTGATCGTCCCGGTCTTCACTGGTCCAGATCAGGCCGGCCAGTTCGTTCCGGTGGTGGAATTCCAGTTCCACGCGCAGCCCGGCCGCTCCTTGCGTTACGGCGCAGGCCATTGCCGGGCGGGGGAAGTTCACCGTCCAGAAACGCGGATCGAACCGCTGGATGTAATCGCTGTCCTGCCCGTTGCGGCGGGAGGCGAGCCAGAAAGCCATGGTCAGAATTCCTTCAATGCGCGGCGGATCGTGCTGGCCACCTGGCGGCTGGATCGGCGCATGGCGGTAGGGACGTCGGTGCCGCGCGGCGCGGTCATGGCGATGGAAACGCGCACATCGCGTGCCGAACCTCCCGCGCCGGTTTCAATGCGGCCGGCGCTGGTGGGGACGAACATTTCCGGCCCGCGCTCGCCCACGACATAGGCGGAGCCGGGGGATACCGGCCCACCCGTCGCGCGGCCGGGCAAGCCGAACAATGCGCCGACTGCGCCGGTCAGCAATGCGGTGATACCCGTTCCTGCCGCGGCGCCGTTGCCCTGTGCCAGATCGCCGATCCCGGCAGTCAGCGCGCGTGAAGCGATATCGTCCATTGCCTGAAGGGCGGTGCGCTTCAGGTCATCAAACCCGATACTGCCGCGCCGCAACGCGCCCAGCAGTCCGCGTTCCAGCACATTGCCTGCGCGCGAGAAACCGTCGACCAGCCCGGTATCCAGCGTGCCGCGCATGCGGGCGATGTCAGCCTGAAAACCATCGGTGCTGGCGCGGACATCGACCAGCAGCGTTTCAATCTTGTCGGCCATTTGCGTCACGCTCCATCATCACGGCAAGATCCCGGCGAGACAGCGGATCGCCATCGATGCCCGCAGGCACGATCAGGATCGCGGCCAGTTCCGCCGGGGTTGCATTCCAGAATTCGTCAGGCCGCCAGCCAAGCAGGCGCGGGACAAGGCCGGCCAGTTGCAGGGCAGATGCGGCGAAAGTGCCGCTCATCCCCGGCCCTGCAGGATCTGTTTCAACACCATGCGCAGCGGTACCGAACAGCCCGCCAGCCCGCAGTCGAGCACGGCTTCGCCCACGTCTTCGCGCGACAGGTCGTCGCGTTCTGCCAGACAATGCCAGAACAGCGCCGCCATTTCGGACAGCCGCAACTGGCCTTCACCGGCCCGTTCGACCAGTGCGAACAGCGGGCCGATCTCCTCTTCCGCCGCGACGAGTGCGGCAAAGCTGGGCCGCAAGCGGCGGGCATGGCTGCCAACCGTAATTACAGCTTCGCCACGCAAGGCATTGGCTGTCTGCGTCACGCCGGGATCACCGGGCCGGAGCTTTCGAGTTGCAGTGTGTAGCTGCGTTCCCCGTTGAAATCCCCGGCGTAGTCGAGCCGCTGGACGAGGAAATTGCCGCGCATCTTCTCACCGCCGTCGAACGACAGTTCGTAGTTGGCGATCTGGCCGGAAAGCACATGGGTGCGGACCAGCGTTTCGGCTTGGCTGCCGAGGAAGATGCCAGCCGCGCTGACCGACACCGAACGGGTTCCGGCACCGGGCAGCAGATCGCGCCAGCCACCGGAATCCTTGCTGGTCACGACCACCGGATCGCCGTTGATCGACATCTGCGTGGTGCGCAGGCCGGCCACGGTCTGGTAAACGGCGGGCTGGTTGCCGTCGGAAATCTTGAGAAGGAAGGCAGAGCCTTTCTGGGCTGTCATCGGGATTCTCCTTGCAGGGATCAGGCCGCCAGCAGGCGGAAACGGTATTCGATCAGCACGGCGCGCAAATTGCCGGGCCGCTGTTCGGCGCGGGCGCGCAGGAACGTGCAATTGGCCACGCTGAAGCCCGGCTGGTTGGCCGGCAACGCATTCACCCGCGCCTCGATTGCGGAACCCAGCGCGGCGGCGGTGGCAGGGTCGTCGCCCCGGCAATGCAGTTCCATCGCCAGGCGCACTTCGCGTCCTTGCCGGTCCTTCACGCTCCAATCGGTGCTGGCGCTGGCGACTATGCCGAGCCACGGCGGACTGGCGCGCAATGACGCTTCTTCGGTGATTGTGTTGAGGCCATCCGCCAGGGCCGGATCGGCTTGCAACCATGCGATCAGGCTGGCGCGCAAGACACTTTCCATCGATCAATCCTTTGTGAAAAGTGGCCACAGCAGGCCCGCCATGCGCCAGCGCAGCGGGTCCGCACGTCTGGCGCGAAGGCTGGATTCCGCAGCAGCGGCGGCGATCTGTGCGGCATGGCTGGCGAGGCGGGCGGCAAGGCCATCCGCACCGTTCAAGGTCGCGCGGATCATGCCAGTCGCATCCGCCGCCACGGCCGCCACAGTGCGGCGACCGCTGCGGGCGGAATGGCCTGGGCATCGCCGTTGTCGCGTTGGCGGTGCTGGTGCGCGGCCAGCCGCAGCACACCCTGCCGCAGCATGTCCGGCAGGCCGGACCAGTCCGCGGCGATCCCGGCGGTGAAACGGACCGCGATCCGCCCGGCGGCACCCTGTTGCAGCAAGCGGATGGTCGCCCCGCCCCCCGCATCCAGTTCGATCGCGTAATCCGGCGCCGCAATGGCGAACCGCGCGCCTTCGGCCGGGATGCCCTGCACCGACGTGATGGCTTGTATCGGCATGGTCTGCAAAGCCTGCCACCCGGCGGATGCGGGCAGCACTTCTTCGCATTGCGCGGCGAGCGGCATCTGGCCGGTAAACGCCTCGCACATTTCCAGCGCGGCGCGCAGTTGCGCGGTCAGCACCGCATCGTCACGCGGGGTGGTAATGGCGAGCCAGTCTTTCAGCTCTGCCAGGGCCGCACCCGCAAGGGGCGCGGGGGCGAGGATTGCCCGCTTCATGGCGGTCTCCCTAAGATTGCGGATGGGAATGGGGGTGCGCCCGCGCCGCCGGGCGGGAGAGGGAACCGCAACAGCGGCGCGGGCGCGGGGACCGGGGGTGCGTCATCCGCACACCCCGGGAGCCGGACCGATCGATCAGGCCTGGATTCGCAGCAGCTTGATGGCCGCACTGTCCAGCACCTGCCCGCCGATGCGCTTGGTGGCGTAGAAATGGACGAACGGCTTGTTGGTGAACGGATCGCGCAGGATCGTGGTCGCGCTGCGTTCCGCGATCAGATAACCGTTGCGGAAATTGCCGAATGCGATCGGGAAGGCATTGGCGGCAATATCGGGCATGTCTTCGGCTTCGACCACCGGATAGCCGAGCAGCCTGTCGGGCTGGCCTTCGAAGATGCCGGCCTGCCAAAGAAATGCCCCGTCCGGCGTCTTCAGCTTGCGAACCTGCGCCAGCGTGGCCGAATTCATCACCCAGCTTGCACCCTGCCGATGGCCTGCCCGCAGCGTGTGGACCAGATCGATCAGCTTGTTTTCGGGATTGGCGTCAAAGCCGGTAGCGTTGCCTGAACCGACGAACTGCAAGGTGCCAAACGTGCGCGCCGCGTCATTGGCCGCCGAAGTGGGCGATGACAGGAAGCCGAGCGGACGATTGATGCCCGATCCCTTGATGAAGGCATCGCCTTCCGCACGGGCAAATTCTGTGGCGATTTCGCCAGACAGCCAGCCTTCCAGATCGAAGCCCGCATCATCCAGCATCGCCTGGCTAGCCGCCGGGTTGGCATAGAGTTCGCCCGTCGGCGGGGCGATTTCCGCAAAGTGCGGCGCGGCGGTTTCCGGGCGAGCTGCGGTTTCGCTGACCCAGCCCGAAGCCGTGCCGCCGATGGTCATCAGCTTGCGATAGCCAGCGGTGCCTACCTGCACCACCTGCGCCAACTGGCGGATCGGGCTGATCTTCTTCAGTTCGCTGGCGATCATCGCATCGATTTCACGCGGGACGGCATAACCGCCATCCGCGGCGACATTGCCGGAGATGGATTTCACTTCGGCTTCGCGGCCACGGCGAAGATAGCCATCGACGAAGCCTTTCACTTCCACGCTGGCGGCAGCAGCGCCGTCCAGCGCCGGGCGGGCTGCCGCGCGGCCGACGCGGTCCAGCCGGGTCTTCACTTCGTCAACGTCGGAACGCAGGGTCGAAATGGCCTGATCGGCTTCGTCCTGGCGGGCGACCAGATCGAACGAATTGGCCAGCGCATCGGTTGCAGGTTCAACAGTCATAAGGGGGAATCACCTTTATTGGAGGTACAAAAAAACCGCCCCGGAGGCGGCTGGACGGATGGGTTGGGCTGAACGGGAGCCAGGGTACGATCAGCGCACCAGATGCACCCGGGCGCCGGTTTGCAGCGGATGTTCGACCAGGCTGATTTCCAGCAGCTCGATTTCTTCCAGCACCCGGCCAGCCGGGAGCAGGCGATAGCCGACTGCGCGATAGCCGAAGCTGAGGCCGCTGACGGCGCGGCGCAGCAACATGGCCACCGCACGGCTTGCGGGGTTGTCGATACCGGCAATCACGCGCAGGCCGCGGTCATCTTCGGCAACGGTTTCCACCGTGCCGATGCGCTGGTCAGGCCGGTGTTGCCAGAACAGCGGCAGCGGCGTGGTGCGACGGGCCAGCGTGCGGGCGAAGGCCCCCTTGCGAATGGTGTCGCGCGCGCCATCGGGGATGTCGAACAGCGCGGCATAGCCCGCGATCCGGAGCGCGGCGGTCAACGCAGCATGTCCGTCAGACCCAGGCGAAACGCGATGCCGATAAGCAGCAACGCCATGCAGCCGCGCAAGGCCCAGCCAGCCGCCGCCTTCCACGCGCTGGTTTTCGCCGCCCGCCATGCCGCAAGCAGATCGCGCAGTTCGTCGATATCGTCCTGTGCCTTCGGGTCAGACAGGCCGAGGCGGTTGAGGACACGCAAGGCGCCCACTTCGCTGGCTTCTTCCACGATGGCGCGCAATGTCACCAGATCGCCGCCGTCAGCTGTGGCTTGCGCCAGCAGGCGGGCCAGCATGTCTTCGCGGTTCATGCCACTTCTCCTTTTGCCGGCAGGCCAAGCATTCGGCGTTTTTCATCAGGGTCGAGAAAATCGGCGGCGGTGACTTGCGCCCACAGCCGTTCACGGTCTTCCGAGAGGGCGGGCACGCGGTCGAGATCGATCGCCAGCCGCAGGTCGGTGAACCACGGCGCCAGACCTTCCTGCAGGCCGGACAGGATCTTGTCCGCCAACGGTAGCAGCGTCAGCCGCCATAGCGCGCGGCTGGCTTCGCGGTAATTGGCATAGGTGTTGTCGCCCGGCAGGCCGAGCAGCATCGGCGGCACCCCGAAGGCCAGCGCCACGTCACGCGCAGCGGCGGCTTTCAGCGCGGCGAAGTCCATGTCCGCCGGGGACAGCGACAGGCTCTGCCATTTCAACCCCCCTTCCAGCAGCATGGGCCGACCGGCATTGCCGCTGCCGGAAAAGGCGCTGGCCAGTTCATCACGCAGCCGATCGAACTGGTCGGTCGTCAGCGTCGATCCTTCGCCGCCATCGTAAACCAGCGCGCCGCTTGGCCGGGCGGCGTTTTCCAGCAAGGCGCGGTTCCATGCGGCAGCGGCATTGTGGATCGCGACGGATTGGTCCGCAGCCGAAAGGCAGCCCGCCCCGTAATGGTCGTCCGCCGGATGAAAGGCCTTCAGATGGATCACGCAGGGCCAGCCATCTTCGTCGGTTGCCGGCAGGGTGATGGTCCTATCGCCGACCTTGTATTGCCAGGCAGCGGGCCAGCCATCGGCGCCGGGAACCACTGTCAGGCGCTCCGGCCGCAATGCGAACAGTTCCACCGGCGCACCGTCCCCGCCGCGCATCACCTGAATGAAGGCATTGCCGTGCAGGAGCAGGTTGGCGGTGAGGGTTTCGAGCAGCGACTGCCCAGCGCTGGTGGCGCTGACCAGTGCCAATGCGGCCGGATCGGTCGGCAGCAGCGGCGCGCTGCCCACCCCGTCAGCCACAATCCGCACCGCACGCTGCGCTACCGGGTTGTCCAGATAGGCCCGGTGCACCGCTGTGCGATAATCGAATGCCGCGCGTCCGCCACCCTCGATGGCGAACGACCAGGGTGAGGTAAAGCTGCGCGCCAAAGGCACACGGGTCCCGCCGCCACCCTTGAAGGCGGCGCGGAAGGCGTCGAGGAAGGCCATGTTGCGAATTCCTTGTCGGTGATCAGACATGCAGCACGCGGGGGGTGGCCCGCTTGCCCAGCATCAGTTCGGTCAGAGCCCAGACCAGCGCGTCGGCACGGTCGGGGCTGCGGCCCGGACCTTCGTAGGTGCCGCCTGCCAGCAGACCGCAGAGCTGGTCTTCCAGACGGGGAAACAGCCCCGCGTGGCGCACTCGCCCGGTTTCATACAGCGCGGCCACGGGTTCTGCCCGCGCGGCCTTGCCCCGGCTGGCGTGGACCAGCTGCACGGGCATCGCACAGTCGGCGGCGCGCAGCACGCTGCGGACCATGTCCCCGCCTTGGTTGGCTTCGGCCACGATCCTGTCGGCCCCCCACCGGTCTGCGGCCTGCGCGACGGCGGCGGCCCAGCGTTCGGGGCTGGCGCGCCCGATACTGGCATCTGCCAGCACGTGTGCCACCCCGTCACTGTCCAGCGCCGCCGCCACAATGCCGCATTCATCGCCGCGCGCCGAAGCCGGCGGATCGACGCCGATCACGACGCGCTGCCACGCGCTGTTGCCGGGTTCGGCACGGCACGTTTCCAGCATGGCGCGGGTCCACAAGGCGCCGTCCACTTCAGTCAGCATTTCGCCGTCCAGTTCCTGCCGGCCTAGCGCACTGCGGCCGAATTTGCGCCGCATCGCGGTGACGAAACGGGGCGGCAGGTTGGCAGCGTTGTCATAGGTGCGCCCTTGCGTCAGCGCGCAATTGCCGGTGGTCACTTCGGCCATCAGCCGTTGCATCAGCGGCACAGCGCGCGGCGTGGTGGTGGCCAGCACGCGCGGGTGTTCACCCAGCCGCAGGCCCAGCAGCAGGTTGTCCCAGCTGTTCACCGCGCGGCCTGCGGCCATGTCCCACTTGCCGATTTCATCGCACCACGCGTGGCTGTGCTGCGGGCCGCGCAGGCTTTCAGGCTCAGCGGCGGAATAGAGGCACGCCTGCGCGCCGTTGGGCCATGTCAGCCGGCGCAGCGACGGGGCAAATTCCGGGCGGAACTGCGGCGGGTAACAGGCCATGATGCCACTTTCGCCTTCCACCATCACCGCCCGCACTTCCGCCAGCGATCCTCCGACCAGCGCGATGCGCGCCTTTGGATCGTCACGCGCGACCTGACGAACCCATTCGGCACCAAGTCTGCTTTTGCCAAAGCCCCGCCCGGCGCAGACGAGCCATTGGCTCCAGTCCCCCGATGGCGGCAACTGTTCGGGCCGCGCCCAGATATCCCAATGCCAGCGGAAGGTCTGCCGTTCGGCCGGTGTCAGTGTGGCAAGGAAGGCGGCACGGTCATCGTGCACCATCACTCCGCATCGTCCGCGAAATCGCCGTTACCTGCGGCCAGGGTGCTGGTCATTTCCTTTTCCCGCGCCCGCATCTGGTCGATCTTGGCGTTGATCCCGGCGAGGATTTCGGCCTCGTCTTCCGGGCAATCGCGGGCCTTTTCACGGCTGACGGTCTGGCGATGGGCCAGCAGGATCTTCAGCCCGGTGGCGATGTCGAACTTGCGTTTCGATCCTTGCGCGTCGACTTCTTCCACCAGCCCAGTGCGCAGGCGATAGAGCAGTTCCAGTTCCAGATTGTCGTACCCTTCGCTCAGCGCGGCGAACCAGCGGCGGGCAAAATCCGGATCTTCGCGCCGGGTCTTGTAGACCCAGCTGAGACTGATGGCGGCGGCGCGGGCGGCGGCACTGACGTTGGATGTTTCTCCCAGAACGGCGATGAAGGTATCACGCCAGTTGCGTGGCGCGCCGAAACGCCGACGCGCCGGCAGCGCGCCTCGTCCGGCATCGGCACCGGCATCATGCATATGGATTTCCTCGGGATGGAAGCCTGAGGTCGAGGCCCCGACTCGCTTTATCGCGATGTTCCTGTTCTCTAACCAAACAGCGTCGCGATGTCAATCATAAAGTGCCGAAATGGTTATTTGGCGTTACTTGCGCGAACCCCGGCCCTCGCTTACTGCGGGGCGACGCAGCCAGAGGTGACTATGCTCCGCAAGCTTTACGACTGGACTCTGGCCAAGGCCGCCCACCCCCATGCTTCCGGTTGGCTGGCGCTGTTCGCTTTCATGGAAGCGAGCTTCTTTCCGGTGCCGCCGCATCCGTTGCTGGGGCTGATGTGTCTGGCGGAACCGAGGAAGGCGATCCGCTTTGCCGCCGTCGCCACGCTGGCCTCTGTGGCCGGCGGGATGCTCGGCTATGCGATCGGGTGGGGGTTGTACGATACCATCGGCACGCAGCTGCTGGGCTGGCTGGGCCTGACGCACAGTTTCCCCGTGGCCGCCTGTTATTTGCGGCAATACGGCGCCGAAATCATCATGATCAAGGGCGCCACGCCGATCCCGTTCAAGCTGCTGACGATCACCGCCGGGTTCATCGGCATGAATTTCGGCACGTTCGTGCTGGCCAGCATCGTGTCACGCTCGATCAGCTTCATGATCGTGGGGCTGCTGTTCCGCCTGTTCGGCGCGCCGATCAAGGCGTTCATCGACAAGTACCTGGGGCTGGTTACCGCCGGGTTCGTCGTACTGGTGGTGGCGGGTTTCCTCGCGCTCACGCTGGTGGGCGGGGGCAAGGGCAAGGCCTCCGGCGTTTGTGAAGCGGCAGCGCAGATTGCGGCGGCGGCACCGGCTGTTGCACCGGCATCCGCCACCGCCTGAATCGTATGGGCGTCAGATGATGCCCACGGCCTTACCGGCGCGTTCGAACATGCCCAGGATCACGCCGACCTGTTCTTCGGTATGTTCCGCGCACAGCGAACAGCGCAGCAAAGTCATGTTGGCAGGCGTTGCCGGCGGGCGCGCCAGATTGACGTAAAGCCCTTCGCGCAGCAGCGCTTCCCACATCATCGCGCCGCGTTCCAGATCGGGCATGATGACCGCCACGATCGCGCTTTGCGGCACGTCGGTGCCCAGCTTGAAGCCCAGCGCGGTCAGCCCGCCATGCAGGCGCTGCGAATTGGCCCACAGATGTTCGCGCTTGGCCCCGCCGTGCATCAGCTTGCGGATGCTGGTGGCCGCCGTCGCCACCACGGACGGCGGCAGGCTGGCGGTGAAAACGTACGGGCGGCAAACCAGCCGCATGATTTCGAACTTCGGGTGGTTTGACACGCAGAAGCCGCCGACCGTGCCGACCGACTTGGAGAAGGTGCCGATCACGAAATCGACCTGATCCAGCACGCCCTGCGCTTCGGCCACGCCGCGCCCGTTGGGGCCGATAAAGCCCATCGAATGGGCTTCGTCTACCAGCACCATCGCGCCGTTTTCCTTGGCCACGCGGATCATTTCGGCCAGCGGGGCGATGTCGCCCAGCATCGAATAGACGCCTTCCAGAATCACCAGCTTGCCGGCGCCTGCGGGAATGCGCTTCAGCCGCTTTTCCATCGCATCGATGTCGTTGTGCTTGAACGGCACGACTTCGGCATCGCCCATCTTGCAGCCATCCCAGATGCTGGCGTGCGAATCGATGTCGAGCACGATGTAATCGCCCTTCCCGGCGATGGTGCTGATGATGCCCAGATTGGCCTGGTAGCCAGTGGAAAAGACCATCGCATGGTCCATCCCGTAAAATTCCTTCAGCGCATCCTCGCACGCCCGGTGCCCGGCATAGGTGCCGTTCAGCACCCGGCTGCCGGTGGTGCCGGCGCCGAATTCGTCAAGCGCCTGCTTGCCCGCCGCGATCACGTCCGGGTCGAAGGTCATGCCCATGTAGTTATAGGTGCCGAGCAGGATCGTCTCGCGGCCGTTGCACATCGCCACCGTGGGCGACAGCACCCGTTCCATCACCATGCCGAACGGATCGGTGACCCCGGTGGACAGCAGGTTGGCGCGCATTTCGATCAGCGGATCGAACTTGTCGAACAGGTCAGATGCATGGCCTTCGACGGCCTGCGGCTTGTCAGCTTGGCTGATACCTTCGCTCATACCGGGTTACTCGCCCGCCAGCTTGCACACGGCATCGACCAGATTGCCCCAGTTTTCGATCTCGGCCTGCTGGTTCATGCTGATGATGATGTCGAATTCGTCTTCGATGGCGGCGACGAAATCCATCACCGTCAGGCTGTCGAATTCCAGATCGCCAGCGAAAGTGGTGGCGTCGGCAATGGCGATGCCCTTCTTGTTGAAGGGTTCGGCCAGCGCGCGGATGCGGCTGTCGGTTTCGGCGCGATCCATGATTGTCGTCCTGTGTTCCCGCGGGCGGTGGGCCGCCGGCAATTGCTCTTGCGGGAAAAGCGGCGCGCAGGCCCTGTTGTCAAGCAAATGCGCGGGTTCGGGGTGGACAGTCCCCAGCCAAATCGACCGATTCAGCCAACCAGTTCGCGCACCGCGGCCATGAACGGGCCGATCGAAACGGGTTTGGCCAGATAGGCTTCCGCCCCGACATCGCGGATGCGCTGTTCGTCGCCCTTGCCGGCATAGGCGGTCACCGCCAGCACCGGCACATCGGCCAGCACTGCATCGCCTTTCAGGCTGGCGATCAGGTCCAGCCCGGAAATGTCCTGCAACTGGATGTCCATCACCACCAGATTGGGGATAAAGCTGCGGGCACGCTCGATCGCGTGATTCCCGTCGGCTACCGGTTCGACGTCGAAACCCCCGGCCTGCAGCACGTGACAGAACAGTTTACGGTTGAGGTCGTTGTCCTCGACAACGAGTATTCTCTTTGCCATTGCGCCCCCGAATTCTTCCGCACATCCGGAAGATCCCCTAGTGGTCCCATACCTCCAGAACCAGGGGCTTACAATTATTAAGCGACGTAAAGATTCGCCTAACGATGCCTCAGGGCTGGCCCTCGCCGCCCTCGGCTGGATCCTGTCCGATGGCCCCCGCGCGGAACGCTTTCTGGGGCTGACGGGTTTGACGCCGGACGGGTTGCGCGCAGCCTTGGCCGAATCGGGAACCCACCGCGCGGTGCTCGATTTCCTCTGCGCCCACGAACCGGATCTGGTGGCCGCGGCAGAGGCGCTGGACATCGAATGCGCCGACTTTGCCGGCGCCTTGCAGGAACTGGATCAATGAACCGCCCGCTGGTTGTCACCGATTGCGATGAAGTGCTGCTGCACATGGTCCGTCACTTCCGCGATTGGGTGGGCGAAGAACACGGCATCGCATTCCGGCTGGACGGCAATCCTTTCGCGCAGCCGATGCGGCGGCCCGGCAGTGCCGAAGACATGCCGCTGGACGACAAGTGGCTGCTGCTCGACCAGTTCTTCGACAGCCAGTTCGATCGGCAGACGCAGATCGAAGGCGCAGCAGCGGCAATCGCCGAACTGTCGCACGATGCGGACGTGGTGGTGCTGACCAATCTGCATGATCGCTACAATGCAGCCCGCACCCTCCAGCTGGCTGGCCACGGCATGGCGATGCAGGTCTTTACCAATCAGGGGCCGAAAGGGCCGGCGTTGAAACGGATCGTCGAACAGTTCACACCCAGCCGGGCGGTATTCATCGACGATCTGGCCCAGCACCATCATTCCGCTGCCGAAGATGTACCTTCGATCAGCCGCCTGCACCTGTGCGGGGAACCGGCAATCGCGGCGCACGTACCTTGCGCCCACGTTGCAGGCCATGCCCATGCGCGGATCGATTCGTGGCACGAGGCCTTGCCGTGGCTGCTGGAAACATTGCATGGGGACAAACCATGAGCACCATTCGCGAAGAACTCGCCCGTCAGGGCGTCACCCTGCCTCAGGCTGCAGCCCCCGTGGCCAGCTATGTCCCCGTCGTGATCGCGGGGGGCATGGCCTATGTTTCGGGCCAGTTGCCGTTCGTCGGCGGTGAACTGGTCAAGGGCAAGCTGGGCGCAACCGTCACGCTGGAACAGGGCGCGGAAGCAGCGCAGGCCTGCGGGCTGATGATCCTGGCGCAGCTGGACGCAGCCGGCATCGCTTTCGAACAGGTTGCCCGGGTGGTGAAGCTGGGCGCGTTCATCGCTTCCGCCGATGGTTTCACCGATCAGCCCAAGGTTGCCAATGGCGCGTCGGACCTGATGGTCAGCGTGTTTGGCGATAATGGCCGCCATGCCCGCAGCGCCGTTGGCGTGCCTGAACTGCCGCTGGGTGCGGCGGTAGAGGTGGACGCGATCTTTGCCTTGGCGGATCGTTGATCGGCTGAAAGCGCCTGCGCCGGACCCGCAACGGGTCCGGTGGCTCCTGTCGCGTACGTTCGCTCACCGCGGGCTGCACGGGCAGGGGCGGGTGGAAAATTCCCCCTCTGCTTTCGCCGCCGCCATTGCCGGCGGATACGGCATAGAATGCGACGTTCGCAAAAGCCGCGACGGCCGGGCTATTGTGTTCCATGACGAGCAGCTTGACCGGCTGACTGCGGCAACTGGTTCATTGGCCGATCTGGACGTTGCCACGATCACCGCCACGCCCTTGCGCGGCAGTGCGGATTGCATCCCCACCTTACGCGATCTGTTGCAGCAGGTGGCGGGCAAGGTGCCGTTGCTGATTGAAGTGAAGGCCGATCCGGCGCGCTCGGTTGCGGCGCTGTGCCTCGCCGTCCGGCGCGAGCTGGAAGGGTATGCCGGCGATCACGCAGTGATGAGTTTCGATCCGCGCGTTTGCCAGTGGTTCCGGCGGATCGCCCCGCAGATCATGCGCGGGCTGGTTATGACGGAAGAAGGTGCCCGCACGCTTTCCGGCAGGGTGCGGCGGCATCGGATGCTGTGGCAGGCCGGGCCCGATTTCCTTGCATACGACATTCGCGATCTGCCCGGCGCCTTTCCTGCGGCGCAGCGGGCACGGGGCCTGCCGCTGCTGACGTGGACCGTCAATTCTGCTGCGTTGCTCGAACGTGCTGCTGCCTGCGCCGATTCAGCGATCGCGGAAGGCGAAGGGCTCGCGTAAGCGCGCGCCCGCACCTATCTTGCCGCGCGATGACCGATGGAGAACTCACAGCACGGATTGCCCCTTCGGTAGGGTCGGTCGCGGCGGAGGAGTGGGACCGGCTGGCGGGCGGTGGCAATCCCTTCACATCGCATGCGTTCCTGACGGCGCTGGAAGATTCGGGCAGCGTCGGGCCCGGCACCGGCTGGTCGCCCGCGCCGCTGCTGCTTGAAGATGCCACGGGCGCGTTGCTGGGGGCGATGCCGGCCTATCTGAAGGACCACAGCCAAGGCGAATATGTGTTCGATTACGCCTGGGCCGATGCGTGGCAGCGCGCCGGTGGGGATTACTACCCCAAGCTGCAGATTTCAGTGCCCTTCACGCCTGCAACCGGGCCACGCCTGCTGCTGGCCGATCCAGCCTTTGCCACGCCCTTGTTGCGTGCCGCAGAAATGCTGTGCCGCCGCAACGGGTTGTCGAGCGCCCATGCGACTTTCATCGAACCCGCCCAACAGGTGCTGTTCGAACAGGCGGGGTGGCTGGCGCGCCGCGATATCCAGTTCCACTGGACCAATCGCGGCTATGCCAATTTCGGCCAGTTCCTTGGCGAGCTTTCCAGCCGCAAGCGCAAGGACATCCGCAAGGAACGTGCCGCAGCGCAGGACGGGGTAAAAATCCGCGCTCTGACCGGCCCGGACCTGAAGGCTGAACACTGGGATGCCTTCTGGCTGTTCTATCAGGATACCGGCGCGCGCAAATGGGGCACGCCCTACCTGACGCGCGAAACCTTCGATTTGCTGGGCGAACGGATGGCAGACCGGATCGTGCTGCTGCTGGCCTATGCCGATGACTTGCCGATTGCCGGAGCGCTGAACTTCATCGGCGATGAGGCGCTGTATGGCAGGTACTGGGGCTGTCTGGTGGACCGGCCGTTCCTGCATTTCGAGCTATGTTATTATCAGGCGATCGACATTGCGATCGCGCGCGGATTGCAGCGGGTGGAAGCTGGTGCGCAGGGAGGGCACAAGCTGGCCCGCGGATATGAACCGGTTCAGACCTGTTCGATGCACTGGATCGCCGATGCCGGTTTCTGGGCGGCGGTGGCGGATTTTCTCGAACGCGAACGACAAGGCGTTGCGCAGGACAGCTTGCTGCTGCGCCAGCGGGCGCCGTTTCGGAAAGCCTAGATTTCAGGCGGCGCGGCGGCGGTCCAGTATCAGCCATTCGCGCGCACGGCGTTGGGCTTCGGCGATTTCGCGGGCGGTCATGTCTTCCGCAATATCGGCGCGGCAACCAGCGGCTTCTTCATGGCGCCCCACTGCTGCGAGGTTGAACCACTTGTGGGCTTCGACAAGATCGCATTCCACCCCGTGGCTGCCGGTGGAAAAGGCCACCCCCAGATCGAAGCAGGCAGTCATGTCACCCGCAGCGGCCGCGGCCAGACTGGATGCCAGTTGCAGATCGGCGGCACTTTCGTCAGCCGGCCGGATTTTCACGAATTCGTCGATCCTGGTATAGTCCATGATCGTTACCCCTGTTGCCTCGGTCCCCAATGTTCCGGGCTTCGATCAGGACTTTTGACGATCACGGTCAAAAAATAGTTAACGGCATTGATACTTTGTTCAGCGCAGCGAAGGGTAATGTCCCTTATCGGACCGCCTATGTGCACCGGGATACATCCCGCTTGTGCCGAAATTCTGCTGCCACTATAGGCCGCGACATCCTGCCTGATGCTCGGCAGGAACGGTTGGCGGCGTCCATGCGCCGGTCTTCCGGCAACAGATTCGGAGTCTGCTCATGCCGTCGGGTTCGGGTGACGACATTGATATTCTCGAAAAGGCGAAACGGTCTCTCGATCGTGATTATGCGCCGGACGAAAATGATGATTACATGTCGGAGCGGCAGCTGAATTACTTCCGCGTGCTGTTGCTGGAATGGAAAAAATCGATCCTCAGCGCTTCGGAAGGCACCCTGCAATCGTTGCAGGATGGCCCGATCCGCGAACCCGATCTGAACGATCGTGCATCCAGCGAAACCGATTGGGGCATCGAACTGCGCACCCGCGATCGCCAGCGCAAGCTGATCGCCAAGATCGATTCCGCGCTGCGCCGGATCGATGAAGGCGAATATGGCTGGTGCGAAGTGACGGGCGAACCGATCGGCATCAACCGCCTGATCGCCCGCCCTATCGCTACCATGACGGTGGAAGCCCAGCAGGCCCACGAACGGCGCGAGAAGATTTCCCGCGACGATTGATACGGCCTTGGAAACTGTCCCTGATCGGGACGGTTTCCAGATCCTAATAGCGCGTTTACCTCTGGTTAGTGCTGTCGCGGGCAAAGTGACCCGATCAGCAACGAAGGCTGGAAACAGCCGAAAACCGAGGTTCCACGTCGACCGATGAGCAACGTCGATACCCGCCAGGTCAACCGCGACAGCCTGTTCCTGCTCGCCCGCGTTCGCGTGGATGGCCGGGAAGAGGATTACCGCGTCAAGGTCCGCAACCTGTCCGCCGGCGGCATGATGGCCGAAGGCGATACCAAGGTGGCGTCCAGAGTGACGCGGGGTTCGCGCGTTTCGGTGGACTTGCGCAATATCGGCTGGGTGGATGGTTCGGTGGCATGGAAGCAGGAAGACCGCTTCGGCATCGCCTTTCTCGAAGAAATCGACCCCAAGCTGGTGCGTGCGCCCAACGCGGGCGAAGCAGCCAGTTTTGAAAGCCCGCGCTACACCCGCAACTACCTCGCGGGCGATCCGCTCGGCGATCCCGCCAAGGTGCGCAAGATCTGATCCATGCCTTCGGCGGTTGATGCCGCCTCTTGCCCGGCCTAGTGCATGGGTGATGTTGTCCTTGCGGCCCTTTCTGCTGCTGTTTGCCTTTGCCGCGCTGGCGGCCTGCGGCCGTTCAACCGATGGGCCGCTGGAAGTTGTCTTCATCGATGCCCCTGCCGCCATTACCGCACAAGGTGTGCGCCTTTCTCCGGGCGCGCAGCATTTGCGCGGGGCGACCGGGGCTGGGCTGGTTTCGCTGGACGAACGGGGGGAACCGATCCCGGCATTGGCGGATCGCTGGATTGTCACCGACGACGGGCTCAGCTTCATCTTCCGCTTGCGCGATGGCGATTGGGCCGATGGTAAACCGCTGACCGCCGACAGTGCCCGCACGCAATTGCGCGATGCGATGATGCGGTTGCGCGGCACGTCGCTGGGGCTGGACCTGTCCGCCGTATCAGACGTGCGGGCAATGGCCGGGCGTGTTGTAGAAATTCGCCTGTCGCGCCCGTTCCCGATGCTGTTGCAAGTGCTGGCCCAGCCGGAAATGGCCTTGGCGCGCGGTGGTCCGGGCGGGCCGATGCGGATGAAGCGCGACCATGGCGCGGTGCTGTTTTCCATGAAGCCCCCACGTGACCGGGGAGAGCCGGAGACGGCAGACTGGCAGGCGCATGTGCGCCCTGTCCGGCTGATCCCCGCCGATGCAAGGACCGCTATCCGCCGGTTTGACGATGGTGAAGTGGACATGGTGCTGGGCGGTCGGATCGGATCGTTGCCGCTGGCCGATACCGGGCCGCTGTCTCGCGGAACGGTGCGGGTCGATCCGGCGCTGGGCCTGTTCGGCTTGCAAGTTCGCCGCGGCGAAGGGTTTCTCGCGCGGCAGGAAAACCGTGAAGTGCTGGCGCTGGCGATGGATCGCCCGGCGGTGATGGCCATCTACAACATCGGCGGCTGGTCGCCGACCACGCGTCTCGTTCCGCCCGGGCTGGCGGAAGATCCGGGGCTGGTGGGAGAACGCTGGCAGGCCGTGGGCATGGAAGATCGCAGCGCCGCAGCTGCGCGCCGCGTTGCGGCATGGCGTTCGTCCCATGGGCCGGTGCGGTTGAGCCTGGCCATGGGGAAAGGGCCGGGGCTGGACCTGCTCTATCGCGAACTGGCAGCGCAATATGCCCGGGTCGGCATTCGGCTGGACCGGGTGGGTGAAAACGCCGCCGCCGATCTGGAGCTGGTCGATCTGGTGGCCCGTTACGCCGCGCCGCAGTGGTTCCTCAACCAGTTCAACTGTGGCCTGAAACGCGGTCTGTGCGATAGCGAGGGCGACGCACTGGTGGCGCAAGCCGCGCAGACGATCGACCCGGCCGCGCGCGCGCAGTTGATGGCCCGGGCCGAAGCACGGCTGACGCTGGCCAATGTGTTCATCCCCATCGGGCCACCGCTGCGCTTTTCGCTGGTGCGCGGCACGGTGGACGGGTTTGCCCCCAACAGCTGGGCTTATCACCCCTTGCAGGCGCTTGCTGTTATACCCAGATAATACACATGAAGATCCGCTCCGACCGGCCTGTCCGCCCGCGCCCGATGGGAAAGTCGCTGCCGCTGGGTAACGATCCCGCCGCGATCCGCCAGCGCGTGGAAGCACTGGAGCGCCTGCTGGAACGCAGTTTCACGATCCCGGGCATCAACGCACCGGTGGGCCTTGATGCCGTGGTGGGATTGGTTCCGGTCGTGGGTGACGTGATCGGGGCGGGGATGGGTGCCTACATGATCTGGGAAGCCCGCAACCTCGGCCTGTCGCGCTGGCAGCTGTGGCGCATGGCCGGCAACGTCGCATTCGATACGGCCGTGGGCGCGATCCCGGTGGCGGGCGATCTGTTCGATTTCCTGTTCCGGTCGAACACCCGCAACCTGCGGATCATCCGCCGCCATCTCGACAAACACCATCCTTTGATCGATCAGTGAAACCTATCCTCAACTGAATGCGCCGGGGACCATGACCGGGGCCGTGCCTTGCGCTAATCGGTGCGACGCATGGCTGACGCACCCACCCCGATGATGACGCAGTATCTGGCGCTGAAGGCGGAGGCTGCCGATTGCCTGCTGTTCTATCGCATGGGCGATTTCTTCGAACTTTTCTTCGACGATGCACGGACGGCCAGCAGCGTCCTGGATATCGCGCTGACCAGCCGGGGTGAACATGGCGGTGTGCCGATCCCGATGTGCGGCGTGCCGGTTCATTCGGCTGAAGGCTACCTCGCCCGGCTGATCAAGGCCGGGTGCCGCGTGGCCATCGCGGAACAGACCGAGAGTCCGGAAGAAGCGAAGAAGCGCGGCGGTTCCAAGGCGCTGGTGGCACGGGCCATTGTCCGTTTCGTCACCGCCGGGACTTTGACGGAAGAGGCGTTGCTGGAGCCGCGCCGGGCGAATGTTCTGGCTGCGCTGTGCGATCTGCGTGGGACTGTCGGCATCGCATCCTGCGATATCTCCACCGGTCGGATGGAGCTGGAGGAATGCGATGCCGCAGGCATTCCCGCTGCGCTTGCGCGTCTGGGTGCGAGTGAAGTGGTTGCCCCGGAAGAATGGGACATGGCGCCCGATAGCGCCATTGTTCGTCCGCGCCGGGATTTCGGCAGCGACGACGGGGAAGCGCGGCTGAAAGCCGTGCACGGCGTCGCCACGCTGGACGGGTTCGGCAGCTTCAGCCGGGCGATGCTGGCGGCGGCGGGTGGACTGATCGCCTATCTTGACCACGTCGGACGCGGCAATCTGCCGCTGCTCTTGCCGCCGCTGGTGCACGATGGCGGCATCGCGCTGGCCATGGACGAAGCGACCCGCGCCAGCCTTGAAATCACCGAAGCGCAGAGCGGCGGGCGCAGTGGCAGTCTGCTGGCGGCGGTCGACCGCTGCGTTACCGGCGCAGGGGCGCGGCAACTGGCGCTGGATCTGTCCGCCCCGCTGGCATCGCGCCCGGCGATCGAGCAGCGGCTGCATTTCGTGCGCTGGTTGCACGACGATCCTTTGCTGCGGGGGGATTTGCGCGAAGTGTTGCGGGCCATGCCCGATATCGGCCGTGCGCTTGGCCGCGTGGTTGCCGGGCGCGGCAGCCCGCGCGACCTTGGCCAGATCCGCGATGGCCTGTCGGAAGCCCGCCGCGTGCGCGATCATGTGCAGTCCCGGCAGGACAAGCCGGCTTTGCTGGAAACACTGCTGCCCGCCATGGGCGGACACGGCGCCCTGACCGATCTTCTCGCGCGTGCGCTGGTGCCTTCCCCGCCGACGGAGCGCGCTTCGGGCGGGTTCATCGCCGAAGGTTATGATGCGGCGCTGGACGAATTGCGCAGCGTTTCTGGCAATGCCCGCCGCGCTATCGCGGCGATGGAGGCCCGCTATCGCGACGAGACCGGCATTGCCGCGTTGAAGATTCGCCACAATGGCGTGCTCGGCTATTTCATCGAAGTGCCTGCACGCCATGCGGACCGGCTGATGGCGCCCGAAAGCGGGTTTACCCATCGCCAGACCATGGCCGGCGCCGTGCGTTTCAATTCGGTGCAATTGCACGAAGAAGCCAGCCGCATTGCGGAAGCGGGTGGCCATGCCATGGCAGCGGAAGAAGCGCATTTCGAAGAACTGGTGGGCGAAGTTGTCGCGGCGCGCGAACGCATCGCCGCCACGGCCGCTGCCGTCGCCCGGATCGACGTTGCCGCCGGACAGGCGGAGCGCGCGGCAGAGGGCGGCTGGGTGCAGCCGGAAATCGACGACCAGCCATGCCTTCAAATCGAAGGCGGGCGGCACCCGGTGGTGGAAGCCGCACTGGCCAAGCGGGGCGAACGGTTTGTGGCCAACGATTGCCGGCTGGGCGCGCAGGACCGGTTGTGGCTGGTTGGCGGGCCCAACATGGGCGGCAAATCAACGTTCCTGCGGCAGAATGCTTTGATCGTCCTGCTGGCGCAGGCGGGCGGCTTCGTTCCTGCGGCACGGGCTAAAGTGGGGCTGGTCGACCGGCTGTTCAGCCGTGTGGGGGCATCGGACAACCTGGCGCGGGGCCGATCAACCTTCATGGTCGAAATGGTGGAAACTGCCGCCATCCTTGCCCGCGCGACCGACCGCAGCTTCGTGATTCTGGATGAAGTGGGCCGCGGAACATCCACCTATGATGGGCTGGCGCTGGCCTGGGCCGTGGCCGAAGCGATCCACGGCCGGAACCGCTGCCGCTGCCTGTTCGCCACCCATTACCATGAAATGGCGCGGCTGGCCGAAAGCTGCGATGCCCTGACATTGCACCACGTGCGGGCGCGTGAGTGGAAGGGCGAACTGGTCCTGCTGCACGAATTGGCCGAAGGCGCGGCGGATCGTTCCTATGGTCTTGCCGTGGCGCGGCTGGCCGGGGTTCCGGCCGATGTGATCGGGCGTGCGAAAGCCATTCTCGACCGGCTGGAAAAAGGCCGCGCGGAAACCGGCGGGCTGGCCGCGGGTCTGGGCGATCTGCCATTGTTCGCCGCTGCCGCTGCGGCTCAGGAAGAACAGTGCGATGCCTTGCGCGACAGGTTGCAGGCACTGGACGTGGATGCCCTCAGCCCGCGCGAGGCGTTGGACCTGCTTTATCAGCTGAAGCGCGAAGCGGCCGACTGACGGCGGTTCAGGAACCCCCGGCAGGCAGATCGTCTTCCTTGTTCGCCTCGCCGTATTTGTCCTCGTCATCGTCGTGGTTTGGCTCGCCGCGATAGGCGCCCATGTCGATCCGGCCGCTTTGTTCCATGTCGCGCATATGATCGACCAGATCCTGCGTGGAATCGTCCATCAAGCCGCTGTCATTGCTGTGCTTGACGCTGTCGAGCGGGCTGGGATCGCGGCTTTCGCCATGTAGCGCTTGGCCGGCGACGGTCTGGCTTTGCGCGGCCTCGTCATCCTGTTCGGCATTTTCGGATTCTTCAGCATCAGCGCGGGGTTTGTCGATCATGGGGATGGCTCCTTCCCCATGCCAACGGGTGTGGCTGTGTGGCTGTTCCCGTCAGCGGGTGGGGTGGGGTTCGTCGCCTGAATAATCGTAGAAACCTTTGCCCGCCTTGCGGCCAAGCCAGCCGGCTTCGACATATTTGACGAGCAGCGGAGCAGGGCGATATTTGCTGTCGCCCGTGCCATCGAAGATCACGCGCATGATTTCGAGGCAAGTGTCGAGGCCAATGAAATCAGCCAGTTCCAGCGGTCCCATCGGGTGATTCAGGCCCAGCCGGCACCCTTTGTCGATATCCGCCACGTCCGCTGTGCCGCTGCCCAGCACGAAGGCCGCTTCGTTGATCATCGGCAACAGGATGCGGTTGATGATGAAGCCGGGTTCGTCCCCGCTCAGCACCACTTCCTTTCCCAGACCGGTGGCAAAGGCGCGGGTTCGGCTGGTGGTTTCGGGGGAAGTGGCAAGGCCGGGGATGATTTCCACCAAGGCCATCAGCGGCACCGGGTTGAAAAAATGCAGGCCGATGAAGCGCTTGGGATCGGCAGTGGCGGCTGCCATGCGGGTGATGGGGATGGAACTGGTGTTTGTGGCAAGGACCGCATCGGGGGCCAGCACTTTGCCGGCCTGAGCGAAGATTGCCTGCTTGATGTCTTCCCGCTCAGTCGCGGCTTCGATGATGAAGGCTGCTTCGGCCAGTGGCGCGTAATCGGCACCGGGGATGATGCGGGCAATGATTTCAGCAGCTTGCGCGGCGTCGATCTTGTCCTTTTCCACCAGCCGGGCCAACCGCTGGCCAATGCCGTCGCGGGCCTTTTCAGCGAGAGCGATGTCCCGATCCAGCAGCAGCACCCGATGGCCGCAATGTGCTGAAATCTGGGCGATTCCCGTGCCCATCTGGCCTGCGCCGATGATCCCGATGGTCTGCATGAGTGCCGCTCCTTCGCAAGTGCAGCATTGGATAGCCGCAGGTGGTTGGCGTGGCTAGCGGTTCGCGCCCGGTTGCCAGAGGACATCGCCGGTTTCGCCTGCATTTACAGCGCGCGCGAGGACGAAAAGATAGTCCGACAGACGGTTGATATAGACCAGCGCCGCCGGATTTACGGCATCTGCCGCAGCCAGCGCGGTCATCGCCCTTTCCGCCTTGCGGGTTGCACTGCGAGCCACATGCAACCGCGCTGCACCGTCACTGCCCCCGGGCAGGATGAAGCTTCTGAGCGGCTGCAAATCGGCATTCAGCGCGTCCATCCGCTGTTCCAGCCATTCGGCCTGAACAGGCCCGATCCGCAGCACCATTTCCGATGGCGCGAAGTCCGTTCCCGGCGTTGCCAGATCGGCGCCCAGATCGAATAGATCGTTCTGGATGCGGACGAGATCGCCGGCCGCATCCCCCGATTGTGCCAGCACGGCCCAGCCGATCAGCGAATTGAGTTCGTCCACCGCGCCGACCGCTTCCAGCCGGGGCGAGTGCTTGGGCAGGCGGCTGCCATCGACGAGCCCGGTGGTGCCGTCGTCACCCGTGCCGGTGTAGATGCGGTTGAGCCGGACCATCGGTTCGGCAGGGCCGTGTCAGCGCGCCATCATCATCAGCAGCACCAGTGCGATGATCGCCATCGCCTGATACTTGATGCGCGAAAACATCATCTTGTTCTGCATCAGTTGCAGTTCATGGATGCGGTCGCTGCCGTTTTCGATATCCTGCTTGGTGGTCGCAAGAAAGGCGATGATGCCGCGCACCAGCGAGACAACGACCATTACCATCAGGGCAATGATGACGATCCACATGAAGCTTTTCATGCCCGATGGTGTAGGCGTTAGCCGGCTGTAATGCCAGCGGGAAACCGCCCGGCGCGTAACGCGCTTGCCAGTGCTTGCCCCTCTTCGCCCGAGGCCCGCCTGTCTGCCAGCGATGGCGATCCGCGTCGCTTGGCCAGCTTGCGCCCGGTTTCATCCAGCAGCAGCGGATGGTGGTGCCACACCGGCACCGGCAGCCCGAGCAGCGCCTGCAACAGCCGGTGCAGATGGCTGGCGGGGAACAGGTCCATCCCGCGGGTCACCAGCGTTACCCCGTCCGCCGCATCGTCCAGCGTCGCGGCGAGGTGATAACTGGCGGGGGTATCTGCATCCTTGCGCAGCAGCACCACGTCCCCGAGCAAATCAGGGCGTGCCACTTGCGTCCCGGCCCGTTCGTCTTGCCAGGTGAGCGGCCCGGCCAGCTCCATCGCCTGCGCCACGTCCAGCCGCCATGCGACCGGGCCGGTCGGCTCGATCGGATGGGTGCGGCAGGTGCCCGGGTAGATCGGCCCTTCCGGCCCGGCGAGCTTTGCCGCCGCAGCGATTTGCGCCCGTGTGCAGGTGCATGGATAAAGCAGGCCGAGCGCCTTCAGCTGATCCGCCGCAGCGAGGTAGCTGGCAACGCGCTGCGATTGCGGCGGCACTTCGTCCCACGTCAGACCCAGCCACGCCAGATCGTCGCGGAAGGCCTGCGCCAGTTCCGGGCGCGAACGGGCGCCGTCGATATCTTCTACCCGCAGCAGGAAACGCCCGCCGCGTTGCGCTGCCAGATCATGTGCGATGATCGCGGACAAGGCATGGCCCAGATGCAGCGGCCCATTGGGGCTGGGCGCAAAGCGCGTTGTCACCATGTGCCCCTCCATCGGTTACTGCGCCCCAGATTGCTGTGGATCAGCTGCCTGTAACAGACTTGACGCTTGTGAATGCAAATGCTCCGTTCGCCCTATCAGGGAGGACACCATCTGTGTTCAAGGCCGAACTGATTGACCGCGCCGCGCAGTTCCGCAGCGCGTTGGAAGATCCCACCCGGCGGCTGGAAAGCTGCCCCGCGCTGGTGCTCAACGCGGATTACACCCCGTTGTCCTATTACCCGCTCAGCCTGTGGCCGTGGCAAACGGCGATCAAGGCGGTGTTTCTGGAACGGGTGGACATCGTGGCCAGCTATGACCGGGAAGTGCATTCCCCTTCGCTGGACATGAAGATCCCTTCCGTCATCGCGTTGCGGCAATATGTGAAGCCGTCGGAATTTCCGGCCTTCACCCGCTTCAACCTGTTCCTGCGCGATCGCTTTGCCTGCCAGTATTGCGGCAGCCCGCACAACCTGACTTTCGATCACGTGGTGCCGCGGCGGCTGGGTGGGAAGACAAGCTGGGAAAACATCATCGCCGCCTGCGCGCCGTGCAACATGCGCAAGGGTGGCCGCACACCGGCGCAGGCGCGGATGCACCCGCTGGTGCCGCCGATCCGGCCGACCAGCTGGCAACTGCAGCAACAGGGCCGCAGCTTCCCCCCGCATCACCTGCACGAAACCTGGCTCGACTGGCTGTATTGGGACATCGAACTGGAAGAATAACGGTTCGGCGGGGCAGGTGTGGGCGCCCGTGGTGGCGGCCCGCGCGCTGGAACAGTGCTTGATTCCGCAAAGATCGACAGTTTGCGACTGATCCGCACTTTCGCCTGTAACCATCGCGCGCTAGTGCGCGGGAAAGGGAGACGGGCGTGGCCGACGAAACCAACAACAGCTTCACCGCGCGCGAGGCGCTTTTCTATCACGAAACCGTCCGTCCGGGCAAAATCGAGATCGTCGCTTCGAAGCCGATGGCAACCCAGCGCGATCTGTCGCTGGCCTATTCCCCCGGCGTTGCCGTGCCGGTGCAGGCGATTGCGGACGATCCCGCCAATGCCGCGCGCTACACCGCCCGTTCCAACCTTGTTGCCGTCATCACCAATGGCACCGCCATCCTTGGCATGGGCAACCTTGGCGCGCTGGCGGCCAAGCCGGTGATGGAAGGCAAGGCGGTGCTGTTCAAGCGCTTCGCCGACGTGGATTCGATCGATATCGAACTCGACACCGAAGATCCCGAAGCCTTCATCAACGCCGTGGCGCTGATGGAACCCAGTTTCGGCGGCATCAACCTTGAAGACATCAAGGCGCCCGAATGCTTCGTGATCGAACAGGCGCTGCGTGAACGGATGAAGATCCCGGTCATGCACGATGACCAGCACGGCACCGCGATCATTTCCGCCGCCGGCCTGCTCAATGCCTGCCACCTGACCGGGCGCAAGCTGGAAGACGTGCGCATGGTGGTGAACGGCGCAGGCGCTTCCGCCATTGCCTGCACCGCGCTGATAAAGGCGCTGGGCGTGCGGCACGAAAACGTCATCATGTGCGATCGTTCGGGCGTGATCTGGCGCGGGCGCGAAAATGTCGATCAGTGGAAAAGCGCCCACGCCGTGGATACGGATCGGCGCACGCTGGAAGAAGCGCTGGAAGGCGCGGACATCTTCCTTGGCCTGTCCGCCGCCGGCGCGCTGAAGCCCGAATGGGTGGCCAAGATGGCACCCCAGCCGATCATCTTCGCGATGGCCAACCCGGACCCGGAAATCACCCCGGACGATGCCAAGGCCGTGCGCCCCGATGCGATCATCGCCACTGGCCGGTCGGACTATCCGAACCAGGTCAACAACGTGCTGGGCTTCCCGTTCATCTTCCGCGGCGCGCTGGACGTGCAGGCGACCGCGATCAACGAAGAAATGAAGATCGCCGCAGCGCGCGCGATTGCGGAACTGGCGCGCCAGTCGGTGCCGGAAGAAGTGTCCGCCGCCTATGGCAAGAATCAGCAGTTCGGCCACGATTACATCATCCCGGCGCCGTTCGATCCGCGTCTGATGGAAGTGGTGTCTGCCGCCGTTGCCCGTGCGGCGATGGACAGCGGCGTGGCCAAGAAGCCGATCAAGGATTTCGACGCCTATCGCCACCAACTGAAAAGCCGGCTGAACCCGACCACCTCGGCGCTGACCAGCGTCTATGCCGAAGTGAAGAACAACCCCAAGCGGGTAATCTTCGCGGAAGCTGAAGAAGAAGTGGTGCTGCGGGCGGCGGTGCAGTTCCGCGAATTCGGTTATGGCACACCGGTGCTGGTCGGTCGCACGCAGGCTGTGCGCGAAAAGCTGGCAGAATTGGGTGTGGGTGATCCCGCCGCGTTCGAAGTGCAGAATTCCGCCGATTCTCCGCTGGTGCCGGGCATGGTCGATTACCTCTATGCCCGCCTGCAGCGGCGCGGCCATACCGAACGCGACGTGCGCCGCATGGTCAATCAGGATCGCAACACCTTCGCCAGCCTGTTGCTGGCGCTGGGCCATGGCGATGCGATGATTTCGGGCATCACCCGCCCGTTCGCCCAGACCATGCGCGAAGTCAGCCGCGTGCTCGATCCCAAGGCTGGGCAGACGCCGTTCGGCGTGCATCTGATGATCGGCAAGAATTACACCGTGTTCTTGGCCGATACGACCATCAACGAACGGCCCAGCGCCGAACAGCTGGCGCATATCGCCTGCGAAACCGCCGCCGTGGCGCGGCGGCTGGGGCATGAACCGCGCGTGGCGTTCCTGTCCTATTCCACTTTCGGCAACCCGCCGGGGCGCTGGCTGGAAGGGATCCGCGATGCGGTCCATATTCTCGACGGCAAGGATCCGGGCTTCGAATACGAAGGCGAAATGGCGCCCGATGCGGCGCTGAACCCCAAGGTGATGGCGCTCTATCCGTTCAGCCGCCTGTCTGGCCCCGCCAACGTGCTGGTGATGCCGGGCCTGCAATCGGCCAACCTTTCGGCCAAGCTGCTGCGCGAACTGGCGGGTAATGCCACCATCGGGCCGATGCTGATCGGGATGGAAAAGCCGGTGCAGATCGCCCCGATGACCGCAACCGCGCCCGACGTGCTGACGCTGGCCGTGCTGGCCGCTGCGGGCGTGGTGGGGTAATTCCCGTCCGCTTCCGCTGCCCGGATATCAGCGGCGGCGGAAGCGGAAGTACCAGACCTCGTGACCGTAAACGGTGCGGGCCTTGTGTTCGTACCGCGTTTCCGGCCAGCCGCCGGGGCGGTTCTGGAAATCGGCGGGTTTTTCGCACAGCCATTCGAACTGGTGGCGGTGGCGGCGCATGACCATCAGCGCGTGGCGCAGGTACACGTCGTGATCGGTGCCGAAGCGGAATTCGCCGCCGGGCTTCAGCTTGGCCGCGAACATGTCCACCGGGCCATCGTTCATCATCCGCCGCTTGATGTGCCGGGCCTTGGGCCACGGATCGGGGTGCAGCAGGTACAGGAATGACAGTTCGCCATCGGGAATGCGTTCCAGCACTTCCAGCGCATCGCCATTGTGGATGCGGACATTGGGCAAGGCCATGTCGCGCACCAGCGGCAGCGCCTGCGCCACGCCGTTGATGAATGGTTCGCAGCCGATGAAACCGTGATCGGGCAGCATGTCGGCGCGGGTGGCCATGTGCTCCCCCCCGCCAAAGCCGATTTCGAAATGCAGCGGGCGCGGGCCGAAGCTGGCCGGGCCGAACAGCCGTTCAGCCGTGACCGGCCCTTCGGTGGGAACGGCGATCTGCGGCAGCAGTGTATCGATCAGCCCTTGCTGCCCGGCGCGCAGGGCCTTGCCCTTCGACCGGCCATAAAGCCGCTTCAACGTGGTCGGATCGCCGGGCTTGAACGCAGTCATGGCGGTGCCGGGTAAAGAAAAACCGCCCCGAAGCAAGGCCTCGACGCGGTCTTTCCGTTCTCCCGTCCGGGGAAAGTCGTTGGGGCGGGGCGTCAGGCAGCCATCAGGCCGCTTCGGCCTCTTCGCCTGGATCGCGCAGGACATAGCCGCGGCCCCAGACCGTTTCGATGTAGTTTTCCCCGCCGCATGCGCTGGAAAGCTTCTTGCGCAGCTTGCAGATGAACACGTCGATGATCTTCAGTTCGGGTTCGTCCATGCCGCCATAGAGGTGGTTGAGGAACATTTCCTTGGTCAGCGTGGTGCCCTTGCGGAGCGAAAGCAGCTCCAGCATCGCATATTCCTTGCCGGTCAGATGCACGCGGGCGGCATCGACTTCGACGGTCTTGGCATCGAGGTTGACGGCCAGCTTGCCGGTGCGGATGACCGATTGCGAATGGCCCTTGGACCGGCGCACCACGGCATGGATGCGGGCGATCAGTTCATCGCGGTGGAACGGCTTGGTGACATAGTCATCCGCGCCGAAGCCGAAGCTGCGGATTTTGGAATCCATTTCGGAAATGCCCGAAAGGATCAGCACCGGGGTCTGCACCTTGGCGACGCGCAGTTTTTTCAGCACGTCATAACCGTGCATGTCAGGCAGGTTCAGATCGAGCAGGATGATATCGTAATCATACAGTTTGCCCAGATCGAGGCCTTCTTCGCCAAGATCCGTCGAATAGACATTGAAACCTTCGGTCGTAAGCATGAGCTCGATCGCCTTGGCGGTCGTAGGCTCGTCTTCGATCAACAATACGCGCATTGGGATGCCCCCTTGTCGCCACTTCGGTAACCCCCCGGCACGAGGTGTTGCCATCAATTAACCACGACATCTCTCAACGAAAAAGGTTAATTAGTCGTAAAGCAACGGCAAAGCCCGATTTGGGACGTTTGGGCAACCCTTTTACCCAGAAAAGTTGTCATGCGACGCGCGACAGCTTCTTTTGCCGCCGCCGTTGCACCGACGATCCGATGCCGATCGCTTCGCGATATTTGGCAACGGTTCGGCGGGCCAGATCGAAACCTTTTGCCCGAAGGAGATCCACCAGCGTATCGTCTGAAAGGATCGCGTCGGCCGCTTCTGCGTCGATCAGCGCCTTGATCTGCGCCTTCACCGCTTCGGCGGAAACCGATCCTTCTCCATCGGCTGCAGCAACCCCGCTGGTGAAGAAGTATTTCAGTTCGAATGTGCCGCGATCGCAATGCAGGTACTTGTTCGAAGTAACCCGGCTGATCGTGCTTTCGTGCATGTCGATTTCCGTCGCCACCGCGCGCAACGTCAGCGGCTTCAGTTCCGACACGCCATGGCGGAAGAACCCTTCCTGCTGCTTAACGATTTCGGCAGCGACCTTCAGGATGGTCTTCTGCCGCTGATCCAGCGCCTTCAGCAGCCAGTTGGCATCCTGCAGCTTTTCGCCCAGCCAGCGCCGCGCCTCCTTGCCGGTGCAACCGCCGCGCAGTTCGACGTAATAATCGCGGTTAACGATCAGCCGCGGCAGGGTCGCCTGGTTCAGCGCAATGTCCCAGCCGCCCTTGGCCCCGGCGGTAATCAGGATGTCGGGCACCACCGGTTCACGGTTGCTGCCGCCAAAGCGCAGGCCGGGCTTGGGATCGTATCCGCGCAGTTCCGCCAGCATATCGGCAAAATCTTCGTCATCGACAGCGCAAATGCGCTTCAATTGCGCCAGCGCGCCCTTGGCCACCAGTTCGAGATTGTCGATCAGCCGCGCCATGCACGGATCGTAGCGGTCCGCATCCCTTGCTTGCAGGGCGAGGCATTCGGACAAGGTCCGTGCGCCCACGCCGGCGGGGTCTAGCGCCTGCACCAGCGCCAGCGCCTGTTCCATCCGGGCAAGCGGCACGCCGCAATCGGCGGCAAGTTCGCGCAGGGAAACCGGCAGATAACCGGCTTCGTCCAGTTGCCCGATGATGTGTTGGGCAAGGAACAGCAGCTCCGCGTCGGACGTGGTCGCCCCGATCTGCGCTGCCAGATGCCGGGCCAGCGACGGATCGTCATCGCCGCGTTCGTCGATGTCCCAGCCATCATCACCCGGCGCCGAGATGGCGGCGGCCGACCAGTCACCGGTATCGCGATCCCGGTCGAGCGTGGCCGGGTCGATGTCGAGCGGGGCGTCGGCTTCGCCGTGGCCTTGCAGGATCAGCTGGTCGGCGGTGGGTTCGGGTGCCGTTTCCTGCTGGCTGGCAGCCACCTGTTCGGCCGAGGCGCGCTCCATCGCGGTCTCGCCCGCTTCGAGCAGCGGATTACTTTCCAATGCATCGCCGATGAAGGCTTCTATTTCGAGGTTGGACAGCGCCAGCAGCTTGATCGCCTGCTGCAACTGCGGCGTCATCACCAGCGACTGGGATTGCCTGAGGTCGAGCCTTGGCCCCAGCGCCACGGTTCAGGCCTTTCCGGGGCAGGGCACGGCGAGGCGTTTCAAAGCAGCGCGGATCACAGGGTGAAGCTTTCGCCCAGATAGAGCCGCCGCACGTTTTCATCCGCCACCAGGTCTTCCGGTGATCCGGCAAACAGCACCTGCCCACCGTAGATGATGCAGGCGCGGTCCACGATGTCGAGCGTTTCGCGCACGTTGTGGTCGGTAATCAGCACGCCGATGCCGCGTGCCTTCAGATCCTTCACCAGCCCGCGAATGTCGCTGATCGAGAGGGGGTCGATCCCGGCGAAAGGTTCGTCCAGCAGCATGATCGAAGGCTTGGCCGCTAGCGCCCGCGCGATTTCGCAGCGGCGGCGTTCACCGCCCGAAAGCGCCATGGCCGGGCTGTCGCGCAAGCGGGTGATGTGGAATTCTTCCAGCAACCGTTCCAGTTCGGCGGCGCGCACGTCCTTGTCTGGTTCCACCATTTCCAGCACGCAGGCGATGTTCTGCGCCACGGTCATCCCGCGGAAGATGCTGGTTTCCTGCGGCAGATAGCCGAGGCCGAGGATGGCCCGGCGATACATCGGCAGCCGCGTGACATCGACGCCGTCCATCAGGATGCGGCCGCTGTCGGGGCGGACAAGGCCCATGATCGAATAGAAGCAGGTGGTCTTGCCCGCGCCGTTGGGGCCGAGCAGGCCCAGCACTTCGCCTTTGCCAACGGTCAGTGAAATGTCCGTCAGCACGGCGCGCTTGTCATAACTCTTGGCGATCGAAACCACTTCCAGCCCACCCTGCGGGATCGGTTGGGACGCGGTGGTGCCAGCCTGTTGCGTTCCCTGCTGCGATTGCAGTCCGGCTGGCTGTGCGGTGGTGTCCTGAAGGGTCGTCATCGTCCGGCGATCTAGCATGGTTTGGGGGGCTTTGCAGCCCGATTGGCAAGATTCGTGCCAAGAGATTCGTGCATGGCTGCGATGGACCGTGCCTAACCCGGCTTGCTGAACACAGGGTTACCGCACTTGCATGGGATCAGTCGCGGTGAGATAGTCCCAATTCGGATGTAGGGAGAAGGCGCATGGAAAAAGCGCTTCATGATGATCTGACGACGCAAAAGCGTGCAGATCAGAAGCAGGACTGGCGACGCAGGATGAGCGATCATGTCGCTTTCGCCCTGCTTGGCTATACTGCGTTGCAGATTTTCGTGACCATGCAGGCGTTGAAGAACGAAAGCGGGTCCATCCTTCCCTATTTCGCTCTGATCGTGCTGGTGGCGGCGATCATTCCCGGTTGCCGCTGGTTCGAAAAACGGTGGGATGGGCTTTCGGACGCCGAAGCGCACGATCCGGCGCTGGGCGCGGCGTTCCGTCGTGATCGGTTGGCGCTGTGGCTGTGCGCCATGGGCCTGCCTTTTGCTTTGACCGCGCTGTTCAAGGCTGTGGGCGCGCTGCTTTAACCGTCAAACCGGCCGGCGCGGGGCGCGCCAGCCGGCTTGCACGATATCAGTTTCAGATGGCGCCGGTGCCGCCCGCCGCGTGGTAGCGTTCGATCGCTTCCAGCGTGATCTGCTTGGCTTCTTCCGCGCCGCCCCAAGTGCCGACACGAACCCACTTTTCCTTCTCCAGATCCTTGTAGTGGGTGAAGAAGTGTTCGATCTGGCTGAAGACGATTTCGGGCAGATCGTCCTTTTCCTTCACGTCGGAATAATACGGGAAGGTGGAATCGACCGGCACGCAGATCAGCTTTTCATCGCCGCCGTGTTCGTCTTCCAGGTTCAGCACCGCGATCGGCCGGGCGCGCACGACGCAGCCGGGCACGAACGGGCTGCGGGCCACCACCAGCGCATCCAGCGGATCGCCATCGGGCGACAGGGTGTGCGGCACGAAACCGTAATTGGTGGGATAACGCATCGGCGTGTGCAGGATGCGGTCCACGAACAGCGCGCCGCTGGCCTTGTCGAATTCGTACTTCACCGGTTCGCCGCCCAGCGGCACTTCGATGATGACGTTCAGGCTTTCGGGGGGATTGTCACCAGTGGGGATATGTTCGATGCGCATGAAGATGAATTCCGCTGAATAGCGCCCGTTGCGGGCTGTTTCCTGCGGCAACCTTTCCCAGTTCTGTTGTCGTTTGCGGCGCGCCTATCGCAACTGCGAAGGCAATGCCAATCACGAATTGTGCAAAGCCCTTATCTGGGGCATCCTTCACATCCGATTGAAGGGCGGAGCCGGTTCGCGAAGAAGCCGGCCTGCCACCGGGAAGAGGAGCCCCAGCCATGCACGTCGGCCTTGCCAGTGGATTCGCGCATCAGCGCGGTAACGCCTATTCCGATACCCAGTTCCTGCGCGAAGAGGTGGACAACCTCGTGCTGGCGGAAGATCTGGGTTTCGATTCGGTGTGGATCACCGAACACCACTTTTCCGACTATTCGATGTCCAACGATCCGGTTCAACTGCTCACCTGGATCGCGGCGAAGACCAAGCGGGTGAAATTGGGCACGCAGTGCATCATCGTGCCGTGGCACCACCCGGTGCGGCTGGCGGAACGGATCATCAACCTCGACATCCTGTCGGGCGGGCGGATGATCCTCGGCTTTGGCGGCGGGCTCGCCCCGCATGAATTCACCGGCCTTGGCATTGACCAGAACAAGTCGCGCGAACTGTATAACGATACGCTGGACGTGCTGATCCCGGCGCTGGAAACGGGCTTCATCGAAGGCGAAGGGGCGTTCGGCAGCCTGCCGCGCAGCGAACTGCGCCCGCGCCCGATCAAGAGCTTTGCCGGGCGCAAGTTCTGCGGATCGCTGTCAGGCAATTCGATGGTTGCCGCCGCGCGCAACGGCTTCGGCAACATGGTGCTGATGCTGCCCCAGCGCGGCAAGGAAACCCCGCCCGACAAATATGCCGAGGTGTGGGAACAGGTCCACGGCCCCGGATCGCGCCCGCCGGCGCCGATGGTCAGCGGCAACTTCTACATCGATGAAAGCGCCGACCGGGCGGAAGAACAGGGCCACAAGTACCTGTCCGCCACCATGCGCGCGGCAATGAAGAACTACAGCCTCGACAAGCCCGGCAGCTTCACCGGGATCAAGGGCTACGAACACTATGAAAACATGACCATGCCGGCCGAAGCCGTGCCTGCCTATGCCGAGGAATTCGGCAAGGGCGCGGTTACCGGCACCCCGCAGATGATCCTCGACCGGATGTGGGAACTGAAGGAAATCTACCGCCCGCAGGGGTTCTTCCCGCACGTCTACTTCGGCGGAATGCCGCAGGCAGAAGCGCGCAAGAACATGCACCTGTTCGCGGAAAAGGTGCTGCCCGAAGTGAAGAGCTGGGAAGCCGAGGATTCGATCGACGATCGCTTCCTGGAAGCCGCCGAATAACCGGTTCCGCCCCCTTCGCGGCGCGTGCCGCAAGGGGGCGGGTTACGGTCAATCCTTCTTGGGTGCGCCCGCCGGGATCGGCCCGGTGGTGGGGGCCAGCAGCCGGTCCAGTCCGCTTTCTGCCTTGCCGGTGCGTTCCAGCCATGGGAACCGCAACCCGCCCTTGTAAGGGATTGTCACCGTGGAATAGACGGTGCCGCGCTTCACCAGCAGTTGCACCGGATCCCCCTCCTTCGCGGCAGTGACGGCGCGCTTGATGCGTTCGGCGCTGAATTCCTCGCCGTTGACGGCCACCACTTGCGCGCCGCCCACGATTCCGGCGTTGAACGCCGGGCCATCCCATTTCACCGACGTGACCTTGCCGCCCTTGTCCAGCCCCATGCCCAGCGACCAGTTCAGGCTGACCCCGCCGCTTTGCGCAAGGCGCTGCTTGTCATAGGGGTTGGGTTCGTCCTTCCACACCAACTGGTAGCCGCCCTTCTGCAGCCCACCGAGCGGGGCCGGCTGGCCGGGGGTGCGGATCTTGTCCGTCAGGAACTTCGCCCAGTCATAGGGATAGATGCCGTTCAGCGTGGAAACGACGTCTTCGAATTCATAGGTCAGCTGGCCCCAATCACCATCGCGTACGCCGAAGAAGGCCTTGGCGAAATCGTCGAGGCTCTTGCTGCCTTTGGTGCCGGCGCGGATGATCTGGTCGGCTTCGATCCACACCAGCATCCCTTCGCTGTAGTAATCTTCGCCCCGGCTGATCGACTGGAACGGCACCGGCCGACGGGCATTGGCGATCGGATCGTGCGTGGTGTCTTCGACGCTGCGCCATTCGCGGCCCGGCAGATCGGCATAGGTCGCAGCCGATCCGGCGAGCGAGCCCAGCACGATGTCCTTGGCCTGCAGACCTGACCGTGCGGCCAGCACCCAGCCCCAGTATTGCGTCTGCCCTTCGTACACCCACAGCAGGTTGTTCTGCATCGGCTGGCGGTAATCGGGCGTCCACAGCTTGGCCGGGCGGCGATACTTGCCATCCCAGCTGTGCGAAAATTCGTGCGGGATGACGTTGCGGTCATGCGCCATCTTGTCCCAGTCGGTCAGCGTATCGGGATCGTACTGGTTTTCGCTCGACCGCTGGTGTTCCAGCCCGATGCCGCCCATCCGGTCGGTCATCGCCAGCAGGAAATCGTAATGGTCGAAATGCCGCGCGCCGAATGCGGCCACGGCTTCGTCCACCATCTTGCGGAAATAGGCGAGGTTTTCGGGCTTCAGTTCAAGCTGCCCCGGTTCGTCCGCCACGGCATCCAGCTTCACGTTGTGGCCCAGATCCCAGCTGCGGGCATATTTCCCGGCGAAGATCGGCGAATCGACCAGCGTTTCGTAATTCACGTCGGCCCATGTCACCTTGTTGCCCTGCTGGCGCAGGCCATCCAGCGCTGTGAACACCGTCCACCCTTGCGGCACTGTCACCGTGGGGCGCACCATAATCTGCCGCACGTAATGCCCGGCAGGATAAAGGCTGACCTTTTCCCACTGCAGGTTGAGCATTTCCTGCGTCATGGTGATCCGCCCTTCGGACGATTGCAGCGGCGAGGTATGGACGAAGCTTGCCTCCACCGCCTTGGCCCCGGCGGGCAGGGTGATGTGGAACGCGTTCACTTCCACCGGGTCGCGTGCCCATGCCACGTCCTTGCCGCCCACCTTGAAGTGGATGTCCGCGATCAGGTTGATCGTGCCGCGCGGGCCGTGGTTACCGGGCAGCCATTCGGGCAATTGCAGGATCAGTTCGCTCGCACCCTGCGGCACCGGCACATCCTGTTTCACGCGATAGATGCCGCGGGTGACGTCGGTGGCATCGATATCCAGCGTGATGATGCCGGGAAAGGCCACGTCCTGCGCATCGGGGATGCTGTGCGAAACCGGCACGGCCATCGGCGCGGTATTGGTGATCTGGGCCGAGGCTGGCGCAGCGAGGACAAGAGCCAGAGCGGAAAGCGGGGTGGCCGCGAAGATGTTTCTCATGACACCAGATTGCCGCGCCGTTGCCCTGTCCGCAAGGGCGGGCCGCGCGGCTTTTGCGATTTTGCCACAATCGGGCTAAGCGCCCGGCCCTATGGCCAAGATCGAAACCCCCCGCCCGGTACGCGGCACGCAGGACATTTTCGGCGCCGAGGCAGAAGCCTTCGCCTTCGTGGTGGAGACGTTCGAACGTGTCCGCAAACTGTATCGCTTCCGCCGCGCAGAAATGCCGGTGTTCGAAAAGACCGAGGTGTTTTCGCGCAGCCTTGGCGAAACGACCGACGTGGTCAGCAAGGAAATGTATTCCTTCCTCGATCGCGGTGACGAATCGCTGACCCTGCGGCCCGAATTCACCGCCGGGATCGCGCGCGCCTTCATCACCGACGGCTGGCAGCAATATGCCCCGCTGAAAGTGGCGACCCACGGCCCGTTGTTCCGGTACGAACGCCCGCAGAAGGGCCGTTATCGCCAGTTCCACCAGATCGACGCCGAAGTGATCGGCGCTGCCGAACCGCACGCCGATGTCGAACTGCTGGTGATGGCGGATCAGTTGCTGAAGGAACTGGGCATTGCCGATGGCGTGACGCTGCAGCTCAACACGCTGGGCGATGCCCCCAGCCGCGATGCCTGGCGTGCGGCGCTGGTCGATTACTTCCGCGCCCATGCGGCGGCCCTGTCCGAAGATTCGCAGGAGCGGCTGGAAAAGAACCCGTTGCGGATTCTCGACAGCAAGGATCCGCGCGACCGCCCCTTCGCCGATGCCGCGCCGAAGATCGACGATTACCTGAGCGCGGAGGCAAAGGACTTTTTCGCCGCCGTCACCAGCGGGCTGGACGCCGCCGGGGTGGCTTACACCCGCAACGCGGCGCTGGTGCGCGGGCTGGACTATTACCGCCACACCGCGTTCGAATTCGTGACCGACCGGCTGGGCGCGCAAGGCACGGTGCTGGGCGGGGGCCGTTATGACGGGCTGATGGAAAGCCTCGGCGGCGCACCCACCCCGGCAGTCGGCTGGGCCGCCGGGATCGAACGGCTGGCGATGCTGGTGGGGGAACGGGCTGGCGACGTGCTGGAAGCCGCGGTTCTGGTCGAAAACGATGCGGGCATGGCGGCAGCCATCACGCTGCTGAGCGGCCTGCGCAATGCCGGGATTACCGCCGAAATGGTCGCGACCGGATCGCCCAAGAAGCGGTACGACAAGGCCGTGAAGCTGAACCCGCAAGCGATCCTGCGCGTCAACGAAGCCGGTTATTACGGGGCGTCGGGCGGAGATGAAAATGCCCGCCTCAGCCAGTTCCTGCGGACGCTCGCTTGACCATCCCTGACAGCCGCCTGACCCAGATCGCGCACCGGTTCGCGGAACTGGAAGCGCGGCTGGCGTCCGGCCAACTGGAAGGCGAACAGTTCGTTGCGGCCAGCCGCGATTATGCGGAACTGGAACCGGTGGCGCGGGCGGTGGAAGAAGTGCGCGGGATGCGCGCCGAACTGGCCGATCTGCGCGCCATGGACCAGAGCGACCCGGAAATGCGCGCGCTGGTGGAAGAAGATCTGGAGCGGCTGCGGGTGGATTTGCCCGCGGCCGAACATCGGCTGGCCATTGCCATGCTGCCGCGCGATTCGGCGGATGATCGGCCGGCGATGCTGGAAATCCGCGCCGGGACGGGCGGCGATGAAGCCGCGTTGTTCGCCGGCGATCTGTATCGGATGTACGAACGTTATGCCGCCGAACAGGGCTGGCGCATCGAACCGATCAGCGTGGCTGCCAGCGATGTCGGCGGGTTCAAGGAAGTGGTCGCAAACATTGCCGGCATCGGCGTGTTCGCCAAGCTGAAGTTCGAAAGCGGGGTCCACCGCGTGCAGCGCGTGCCCGTCACCGAAAGCGGCGGGCGCATCCACACCAGCGCCGCGACCGTGGCGGTGTTGCCGGAACCGACCGAGGTGGACGTGCAGATCGAAGACAAGGATCTGCGGATCGACATCTACCGTTCCAGCGGCGCGGGCGGGCAGCACGTCAACACCACCGATTCCGCCGTCCGCATCACCCATCTGCCCACCGGGCTGGTGGTCATCTGCCAGGACGAACGCAGCCAGCACAAGAACAAGGCCAAGGCGATGCAGGTGCTGCGCGCCCGCCTGTACGAACAGATGCGTGAAGAAGCCCACGGCGAACAGGCCGAAGCGCGCCGCGCGATGGTGGGATCGGGTGACCGGTCCGAACGCATCCGCACCTACAATTTCCCGCAAGGCCGGGTGACCGACCACCGCATCGGCCTGACGCTGCACAAGCTGGGTGAAGTGCTGGAAGGGCCGGGCCTTGGCGAACTGGTCGATGCGCTGCTGGCGGAAGATCAGGCCAAGCGGCTCGCCGCGCTGGGGGAATGAGATGACCGGGCCAGCCACGGTGGCTGATGCCCTGCGCGCCGCTGCCGATCGGCTGGCCGCTGCCACGGACACCGCGCGGCTGGATGCGGAACTGCTGATGGCCCATGCGCTCGGCTGCACCCGTTCGGACCTGCTGCTGCGCCACATGCGCGCCGCCGCGCCGGGGGCTTTCGCGGCGCTGGTGGAACGGCGGCTGGCGCACGAACCGGTCGCCTATATTACCGGGGCGCAGGAATTCTTCGGCCGTGAATTTGCTGTCGCGCCGGGCGTGCTGATCCCACGGGCGGACAGCGAAACGCTGGTTGTTGCCGCGCTGGATACAGTTCCTTCGCACGGGCGCGTGCTCGATTGCGGGGTTGGGCCGGGCACCTTGCTGCTGACAGTGCTGGCGGAAATGCCCACGGCAACGGGGGTCGGGATCGACCGTTCCGGCGAAGCGCTGGCAATTGCCCGTGCGAATACCGCCGGGCTTGGGCTGGCGGACCGGGCCGGTTTGCTGGAACGGGACTGGAGCGTGGCTGGCTGGGCGGATGGGCTGGGCCTGTTCGATCTGGTGCTGGCCAATCCGCCCTATGTCGAAACGTCAGCCCTGCTCGATCCGCAGGTGCGCGGGTGGGAACCGGCAGGTGCGCTGTTCGCCGGGCCGGACGGGCTGGACGATTACCGCCTGCTGATCCCGCAATTGCCGGGTCTGCTGGCGCCGGGCGGGGCGGCGGTGGTGGAAATCGGCGCAACGCAGGCCGAAGCGGTCAGCGCGATTGCGCAAGGGGTCGGCTTTGCCGCGCACCTATGCCGCGATCTGGGCGGCAGGCCGCGCGCGCTGATACTTCGATTTCAGGATGTTACGAATTAGCTTGGCAAAGGGCAGGGGAGTAGCTACCTCAAGGGCAGACCAGCGGTGGGCAAGGCGACGCGCCTGCACCGGGTCTTACTCCATCATTTGCTTGTAATGCGACGGTGATAGCCGTCGGCTTGTGCAAATGGGGAACCACGGGGGCATGTTTGCGCCGTGGCGTGGGGGCGATGCGACCGGGGCAGCCGGTCACCAGATCAGGAAGCGAATTCCCTTGAACATCAACAATCGCAACAACAATAACAACAACCGTCGCCGTGGCCGCAACAACAACAACCGTGGCGGCGGTGGTGGTGGCGGCAATCAGGGCAACCGGATTGACAGCCGGGCTCGCGGCAACGCCCCGCAGATGCTCGAAAAGTATCGCAAGATGGCGCACGATGCTTCGCTGAACGGCGACCGTGTGCAGATGGAATATTACCTGCAATTCGCGGATCACTATTTCCGCGTGCTGGCTGATAGCCGGGTGCAGAAGGACGAGCAGCAACGCCGCCAGCCGGGCGAGCGGGAGCCGCAGTCGGAAGAATTCTTCGAAGAAGAAGACGAATTCGAAATCCGGTCCCGTCCGTACGAAACGCGCCGCGAACGCGCGCGCGAAGCGGATCAGGAACAGGCCGGTGACGGCGCCCGCCCTGCCGAAGCGGGCGAAGCCGGTGCTGACGAAGGCGCTGCTGAAAATCCCTTCCTGCGCGAAGAACGCCCGCGCCGCCCGCGTGGCCGCGAGCGTGACGGTAACCGGGATGGGAATCGTGATGGAAACCGGGGCGAATATCGCGCCGACAACCGCGATTCCGGCCGTGATCGTCCGCGTGACGAAGATCGCCAGCCGCGCGATGCGGGCAATGAAGGCGGCATCGATGCTGGCATCCTGCCCCCCTCCATCGCCCGCGAGGATGCCCCGGCGCCCAAGCGCGCGCCCCGCGTTCGCAAGCCGCGCAAGGCCGAAGATGGCGATGCCGAAACGCTGGAAGCCGTCAACTGATCGGGCACTGGCTCGCAACCGGCCTTATCGGCTGATGCCTGTTCGTCGCATCGCCCATGCCTGAACCGGTCGGGACATCCGGCACCGGTCTGGCGCAGGTATGGGACGCTTTGCTGGCCCGGCCGCGCCTTGCCGCGCTGGCGCTTGGATTGCTGTCCGCCACCGGGTTCCAGCCGATCGGTCTGTGGCCGGTGGCGCTGGCGGCCATGGCGCTGTTCGTGGCACTGTTGGCGCAGGCGGCGGACCCGCGCCGCGCGGCAATGCTGGGCTGGCTGTTCGGCTGGGCGCATTTCACGCTGGGCAACAACTGGATCGCCACGGCCTTTACCTATCAGGCGAACATGCCCGCCGTGCTGGGCTGGGCGGCTGTGCCGCTGCTGGCGGTCTATCTGGCGGTCTATCCAGCACTGGCCGCGCTGGGCGCCCATGCACTGGCCGGACGGGGTGGCAGGCCCGGCCTCGGCTGGGCAATGGTGCTGGCCTTTGCCGGGTGCTGGACGATCAGCGAACTGATGCGCGCGGCGGTGTTCACCGGCTATGCTTGGAACCCGTTCGCGATGCTGCTGCTGGGGCCGTTCGACCGGCCCGGCCTCGCCGCCATCGCACCGTGGACCGGCACTTACGCGTTGTCGGGGCTGGCGGTGCTTGTTGCCGGCTGCTTTGCCGTTGCATTGTCGCTGCGGCGCTATTTCGCGGCCGGTGCGGCGGCGGCGCTGCTGGCGGGCGGAATGCTGCTGCCAGCCGGCCCCGCAGGGCGCGGTACTGTGCCTTTTACGCTGGTGCAGCCCGATCTGCGGCAGGAAGTGTTGAACGACCTGCTGTATCAGCAGGCCAATTTCGCCAAGCTTGCCCGCTTGTCGCAGCCGCGCCATCCGGGCAGCACGCGCTTGGTGTTATGGCCGGAATCGGGACTGTCGGAATACCTGCGCCCGGGATACCCGCAGCGTTTCTATGACCAGATGACCACGCTGGGTGATCCCGCTTTCGCCCGCCGCCGGATTGGCCGGGTGATCGGCCCGGGTTCGTTGCTGATGAGCGGGGCGGTCGATCTGAAGATTGCCGATGGCGATGCGGTGGGAGCGTACAATTCTGTCACTGCGATTGGCGATGACGGGGCAATCAGGGCTGGATATTCCAAGGCGCATCTGGTGCCTTATGGCGAATATCTGCCGCTGCGCTGGATGCTGGAACCGTTGGGCGTCAGCCGCTTGGTACCCGGCGCGATCGATTTCCTGCCCGGCCCCGGCCCGCGGACGCTGAACCTTGGCCCTTATGGCCGCGCAGGCGTGCAGATTTGCTACGAAATTGTCTTTTCCGGTGAGGTCGCCGCGCGCGGTGCGCAACGGCCGGATTACATCTTCAACCCGTCAAACGATGGCTGGTTCGGCACCTTCGGCCCGCCGCAGCATCTGGCGCAGGCGCGGATGCGTGCGATCGAAGAGGGGCTGCCGGTCCTGCGTTCCACCACCACCGGCATCAGCGCCGTGATCGATGCGCGGGGCGTGGTGCGTCAATACCTTTCCCGGCACGTTGCGGGCAGGCTGGACGGCATGGTTCCAGCCGCCGCGCCGCCGACGCTGTTTGCGCAAATGGGCAACGCATTGTCCTTTTGCTGGGCATTCCTTTTCTTGATCGGTGCAGTTGTTGCCCTGCGGCTTGGCCGCCGTTAGGACGGCGTCACGGAATTTACCTATACCTTGGGCGGAGTCATCATGCGTCATAGTTACCTGTTCACTTCCGAAAGCGTTTCCGAAGGCCATCCGGACAAGGTGGCAGACCAGATTTCGGATTCGATCGTAGATCTGTTCCTGTCCAAAGACCCGGAAGCGCGCATCGCCTGCGAAACGCTGACCACCACCCAGCTGGTTGTTCTGGCAGGGGAAATCCGCTGCAAGGGCGTTTATGAAAACGGTCAGTGGGCCGCTGGCGCGCAGGAAGAAATCGAAGCCACCGTGCGCAAGACGGTGCGCGAAATCGGGTATGAACAGGACGGCTTCCACTGGGAAAAGTTCGAATTCATCAACCGCCTGCACGGCCAGTCCGCCCACATCGCGCAAGGCGTCGATGCCGGCGGTGAAGGCAGCAACAAGGACGAAGGCGCTGGCGATCAGGGCATCATGTTCGGATACGCCACCGATGAAACGCCCGATCTGATGCCGGCGACGCTGTATTACAGCCACAAGATTCTCGAACGCATGGCCGCAGATCGCCATTCGGGCGCAGCCCCGTTCCTCGAACCGGATGCCAAGAGCCAGGTGACGCTGCGGTATGAAGGCAGCCTGCCGGTTGCCGCCACTGCCGTGGTCGTGTCCACCCAGCACGCAGCCGGGTATGACGAAGGCGACAAGGAAGCCGAATTGCACGCCTATGTCCGCAAGGTCGTGGCCGACGTGATCCCGCCGGTGCTGCTGCGCGAAACCGAATACCACATCAACCCGACCGGCAGCTTCGAAATCGGCGGGCCGGATGGTGACGCGGGCCTGACCGGGCGCAAGATCATCGTCGACACTTACGGCGGCGCGGCCCCGCATGGCGGCGGCGCGTTCAGCGGCAAGGATCCGACCAAGGTTGACCGTTCGGCCGCTTACATCAGCCGCTATCTGGCCAAGAACATCGTTGCCGCGGGCCTCGCCACGCGCTGCACGATCCAGCTGGCCTATGCCATCGGCGTGTCGAAGCCGCTGTC
Source organism: Pseudomonadota bacterium (assembly GCA_039804965.1). Classification (GTDB taxonomy): domain Bacteria; phylum Pseudomonadota; class Alphaproteobacteria; order Sphingomonadales; family Sphingomonadaceae; genus Croceibacterium_C. The sequence goes on along the minus strand of JBDLVD010000001.1, from coordinate 14,115 downwards.
GCTCTATGTCGATACGCACGACACCGGCACTGTGGGCGATGATGCGATCGAACAGGCGATTCTGGCGATCGGCAAGCTGGGTGGCCTGACCCCGCGCGCGATCCGCACCCACCTCGGCCTCAACAAGCCGATCTATCGCCCCAGCGCGGCTTACGGCCATTTCGGGCGCAAGGCGGAAGGCGATTTCTTCCCGTGGGAACGCACCGATCTGGTGGATGATCTGAAGGCCGCGCTGGCCTGAGGCCGCCGGTCCGCAAAACAAACAGGCCTCGCCGGCAACGGCGGGGCCTTTTTTGTGGCCGTTCAGATGCTTGGTGGCTTGGGCAATCTGTGCGCCTTGCAGCGCCCATGCCCCGGTCACCCCGCCAGATCGGCCTGCAAGGTTCGCCCGGCCATCACGTAATGGATCCCCGCCCATAGATAGAATGCGGCGCTGATCGCCATCGCGGTGGCCAGTGCCTGCCCGTTTGCCAGCCCTTGCGTGCGGAGCAGCCAATCGCTCAGCAGGCCGAGCGCCAAGGGGCCGATGCCCTGGCCGACAAGGCCGTAGATCGCGCCGAGCACGGCGCTGCTGGTCGCGCGCATCCGCGGGTGCATGAGGTTGGCGAAAGCGGCGTAGGTAACGCCGAGGTAGGTATACTGGAACAGCGCCGCGGTGGTCATGAACACGAGCAGCGTGGTGACATCGTTGCGCGTGATGGCAAAGATGTAGAGCGGGGCGGCGATCAGCAGGCACAGCCCGGGAACCAGCGCGTAGGCAGCCGGGCTGCGTTTGCCCAGCCAGTCCGCCAGCGCGCCGCCGGCGACCACGCTGAAGGCCCCCGGCGCACTGGCCAGCAAGCCGGAGACGAGGCCCGCCTGCACCAGCGTGAAGCCGAATTTTCGCACCAGCAGCAGGGCCACGAAGCTGTTGAGCGCAAAGCCCACCGCGCTGGCCACGGTGCTGCCGATCAGCAGGTGCCGCGCACTGTGCAGGCCGAACAGGCGCGCCAGCACGGCCTTGACCGGCGGCACCTCCTCGCCCGCGTCCGGGTCATGCCGGCCGCGCGGCGGTTCGGCCACCAGCAGCCAAGCGATCAGCGCCAGCACGGCCCCGGGCGCGGCGCAGACGATGAAGGCCGTGCGCCAGCCATACATCTGGCCGATCCATGCACCCCCGGCCGCCCCGATCAGCGCGCCCAGCGGCGGGGCCAGCAGCAGTACGCCCATCGCCGTGCCGCGGCGCTGCGGCGGGAAGTAATCGGCCACCACGCTCTGCGTTGCCGGCAGGCCCACTGCCTCCCCCACACCCACGCCGATGCGGGCCAGCAGCAGGTGCAGCCAGTTGCCGACAAAGCCGCACAGTGCCGTGGCAATCGACCACAGCAGCGTGCCGATGGCGATCAGGCTGAGCCGCCGCTTGCGTTCCGCAATGCGGGCCACGAAAATGCCCAGCACCACGTTCATTACCGAGAAGGCCAGCCCGGTGAGCAGGCCGACCTGGGTATCGCTGAGGTGAAATTCTGCCTGAATCGGCACGGCCAGCACATTCAGCACGATGCGATCGACGAAACCGATGGTGCTGATCGCCATCAGCACCACGAGCGCCAGCTTGGGCGCATCGCGCCGCGTGTTCAGGTTCATGCCAACTCCCTCATCCGCGCATCTGCGGCGCGTTTGGAGCGAGGGTAGAGGCAATTGCGCGCCGCTCAAGCGGCAATCGCGTTACCGCTGGCGGTAATCGGCAGTCAGGGTGCCCGCGGCGGCGAGTTCGGCTTCGTGGCTTTCTTCGCGCCAGTGTTCGGTCAGCGCCTGCCGTTCCCACTCCACCATTGCCGGGTGAGCGAGGACTTGGTCCACCCATTGCTGGCCCGCACCCACGTCCAGCCCGTAAGTGCGGATGCGGAAGGCGACGGGGGCGAAGAAGGCATCGGCTGCGGTGAAGCGATCTCCCGCCAGCCACGGGCCGCCAAACCGGCCAAGTCCTTCGGCGAATATTTCCGCAATTCGTTCCACGTTGCGGCGCAAGGCGGCGGACATGGGGCGAGGGGCCACGCGCACGCCGACGTTCATCGTGCAATCGTTGCGCAAGGCGGAAAAGCCGCCGTGCATTTCTGTGACCACGCATTGGGCAAAGGCGCGGGCTGCTTCATCCTGCGGCCATAGGTCAGCGTGCCGGTCCGCCAGATAGAGCGTGATGCCGAGCGAATCCCATACCGTGCGTTTGCCATCGATCAGCACCGGCACCTGCCCACTGGGTGAGAAGGCGCGGAATTCGGCGTGGTTGTCAGGCTGGGTGAACGGTTCCAGCCGGTCTTCGAACGCAATGCCCAGCGCCGTCATCAGCAGCCACGGGCGCAGCGACCAGCTGGAATAATTCCGGTTGGCGGTGATCAGGGTATAAGCCATCGCCGCCTTCAGGACAGGTAATGCGCGGTGGTCTTGGCGGCGACTTCCTCTGCCGTCACGCCGGGCGCCAATTCGATCAGGCGGAACGGGCTGGCATGGTCCGGGCGGCTGAATACCGCGAGATCGGTGATGACCATGTCGACCACGTTCCTGCCTGTCAGCGGCAGGTCGCAACGCGGCAGGAACTTGGGGCCGCCATCCTTGCTGACGTGTTCCATCACCACAATGATGCGCTTTACCCCGGCGACGAGGTCCATTGCCCCGCCCATGCCTGCCGGGGATCATCCAGTTGGCGATGTCGCCTTGTTCGGAAACCTCCATCGCGCCCAGCACGGTCAGGTCGATATGCCCGCCGCGGATCATGGCGAAGCTGGCGGCGCTGTCAAAATAGGCACTGCGGGGCAGTTCGCTGATCGTCTGCTTGCCGGCGTTGATCAGGTCGGGGTCGACCTCGTCGTCATAGGGGAACGGGCCGATGCCCAGCATGCCGTTTTCGCTTTGCAGGGTCACGTCCATGCCGGCGGGGATGTGGTTTGCCACAAGTGTGGGGATGCCGATGCCAAGGTTGACGTAAAAGCCATCCTGCAATTCCTGCGCGGCGCGCTGGGCCATCTGGTCGCGGCTCCAGCCTTTGGGCAGGCCGTCATGGGTGGTCATGCTGCTTCGCGCTCCCTCACCGTGCGGAACTCGATCTGCTTGTCGTAAGGTGCGCCCACGATCATCCGCTGGACGTAGACGCCGGGCAGGTGAATGCCGTCGGGGTCAAGCGTGCCGGCGGGAACCACTTCTTCCACCTCCACCACGCAGACCTTGCCGCAGGTGGCGGCAGGAAGGTTGAAGTTGCGGGCGGTCTTGCGGAACACGCAGTTGCCGGTTTCGTCCGCCTTCCACGCCTTCACGATCGCCAGATCGGCGAAAATGCCGCGTTCGAGGATGTATTCCTCGCCGTCGAAGATCTTGGTTTCCTTGCCGTCTGCCACGGCAGTGCCCACGCCGGTCCGGGTGTAGAACCCGGGTATGCCCGCCCCGCCGGCGCGCATGCGTTCGGCCAGCGTCCCTTGCGGGCTGAATTCGACCTCCAATTCGCCCGAGAGGAACTGGCGTTCGAATTCCTTGTTCTCGCCGACGTAGCTGGCGATCATTTTCTTCACCTGCCGTGTGCGCAGCAGCATTCCGATGCCCTGATTGTCGATACCGGCGTTGTTGCTGGCGAAGGTCAGATCGCGCGTGCCGCTGTCGCGGATCGCTTCAAGCAGCCGTTCGGGGATGCCGCACAGGCCAAAGCCCCCGGCGGCTATCAGCATCCCGTCGTGCAGCAGGTCATGAAGAGCAGAGGCAGCATCAGGATAAAGCTTCTTCATGGGCGATCCTTTGGCAGTTGCCGCACCTTACGGGGAAGCCCGAGACATGTCACCCACCATGCAAATGCTGCACTGCAATATGATTACTGATGACACTTGATAATTTTCAATAGAGTCAGTTATTTAGCCCCCTGTACCCCAAGAAAATTGATCTAAATCAATGGCCTAATGATATGTTGCATATTTTGCATGTAAGATTGCGGATATTGCACTTGCGAGAATCGGCGGTTCTCCGCATATGGGGGGTGCCTTTCAGGCATCCTCTCCCAAACTTTCAAAGGCCCGGTCGGCAACGATCGGGCCCTTTTTTTGCCCATGACGCGCGGCGTTCCGCCGCCGTGCCAAACCCGGTCGCTCGCCATCCGTTTCGGGCTCGGCGTTTGCAATCCGGCATGCCCGATCCTAGCTTCCATCAGCAACACGATCACAAGAGGCTGGGCTGATGGCAGACGCTGACGCGGCGAAAATTGATGAAGGCACTGTCCGGCTGCAAGTAGCCGCTGCCCGCCAGGAAGAAAGCGGCCGGGGCATTGCCCGTATGCCGCGCAGTGCATTTCAGGCGCTGGGCATCACCGAAGGCGATGTCGTGGAAATTGAAGGCAAACGCATCAGTGCTGCGATCGCTTTCGCTTCTTATGAAGAGGATGAAGGACTTTCCGTCGTCCGCCTCGATGGCCTGCAACGGGCCAATGCCGACACGTCTTCGGGCGAACATGTTAAAGTGCGCCGGGCGGAATCGCGCCCGGCCACGCGTGTCGTCTTCGCCCCGGCACAACGCGAAATGCGGCTGCAGGGGCCGACCGAAGCCCTGAAGCGGGTGTTCTTCAAGCGCCCGGTGACGGCAGGCGATCTGGTGGCTACCCATGGTCAGCAGCCGGTGCAGAACGTCCCGCCTGAAGTACGGCGGATGTTCAACGCTCCGGCCTACGCGCTCACCGAAATCCGTCTTCAGGTGGTCGCCACCACCCCCAAGGGCATCGTCCATATCGACGAAAACACCGAAATCGAACTGCGCGCCGAATTCGAAGAACCGCGCGATGGCCGCGGGATCATCAATTACGATGACGTCGGCGGCATGGAAGACACCATTCGGCAACTGCGCGAGATGGTGGAATTGCCGCTGCGCTATCCCGAACTGTTCACCCGGCTCGGCGTCGATCCGCCCAAGGGCGTGCTGCTGCACGGCCCGCCGGGCACCGGCAAGACCCGGCTGGCGCAGGCCGTGGCGAACGAAAGCGATGCCACCTTCTTCACTATCAACGGCCCCGAAATCATGGGCAGCGCCTATGGCGAAAGCGAACGGCGCCTGCGCGAAGTGTTCGAAGAAGCCGAACGCAGCCAGCCGGCTATCGTCTTCATCGATGAAATCGATTCGATCGCGCCCAAGCGGCAGGATGTTTCGGGCGAAGCGGAAAAGCGGCTGGTCGCGCAATTGCTGACGCTGATGGACGGTCTGCAAAGCCGCGCCAACATTGTCGTGATCGCTGCCACCAACCGTCCCGACGCGATTGATGAAGCCTTGCGCCGGCCCGGCCGGTTCGACCGGGAAATCATCATCGGCGTGCCCGATGAACGTGGCCGCCGCGAAATCCTGGGCATCCACACCCGCGGCATGCCGCTGGGTGAAGGGGTGGATCTGGGTGAACTGGCGCGCACCACACACGGCTTTGTCGGCGCCGACCTTTCCGCTCTGGCGCGTGAAGCTGCGATCGAGGCGGTCCGGCGAATCATGCCGAAGCTGGATTTCGATGCCCGCACCATTCCGCCCGAAGTGCTGGAAAACCTCGTCGTCGAAAAGGACGATTTTCGCGAGGCGCTGAAACGCGTGCAGCCATCCGCCATGCGCGAAGTGATGGTGCAGACGCCGACCATCGGCTGGGCCGATATCGGCGGGGTGGACGATGCGGAAGAAAAGCTGCGCGAAGGCGTGGAACTGCCGCTGAAGAACCCGCAGGCGTTCGAGCGGCTGGGCATCCGCCCGGCCAAGGGTTTCCTGCTCTATGGCCCGCCCGGCACCGGCAAGACGTTGCTGGCCAAGGCCGTGGCGAAAGAGGCGGAAGCCAATTTCATTTCCATCAAATCCAGCGACTTGCTGTCAAAATGGTTTGGTGAAAGCGAACAGCAGATCAGCCGCCTGTTTGCCCGCGCGCGACAAGTGGCGCCGTGCGTCGTGTTCATCGATGAAATTGACAGTCTGGTCCCTGCGCGCGGGACCAGTGGCAACGAACCGCAGGTGACGGCGCGCGTGGTCAATACTATTTTGGCCGAAATGGACGGGATGGAGGAGCTGAACGCCATTGTGGTGATTGGGGCGACCAACCGCCCGGCGCTGGTCGATCCGGCCTTGCTGCGGCCGGGCCGGTTCGATGAACTGGTCTATGTGGGTACGCCGGACGAAGCGGGCCGGGTGCACATCCTGAAGATCCACACGCGCGCGATGCCTTTGGCGGCTGACGTCGATCTGGCAGCGCTGGCGAAGCAGACCGAGCGCTATACCGGGGCGGACTTGCAGGACGTGGTTCGCCGCGCCGGACTTAACGCGATCCGCACGGGCGGGGCCGACATATCCGAAGTGACCGCAGCCGATTTCGCGGAGGCGCTGGAAGACAGTCGCCCAACCGTGACCGAGCAGATGGAGGAGGAATACCTCAAGATGCGCGGCGAATTGAAACAGCGGGCAATGGAAGTGCGACCGATCGGGTTCCTGACGCCGGGCATGGTGGAATCGACCCGGACGCGAAAGCACGGGCCCGACGGCTGATCAGCCCGTGAAGGGCTGACTGTCGAAAGGTCAGCCCGCAGCGGGTTCGAACGCTGCCAGCGGTGCGTGGGCGCCGGGCACATTCCGTGCGATCCACGCCAGCATCGCTTCGCGCAGATCGCAGCGCAGCGCGAAGCTGTCGGCCCCGTCACGCGCGCTCATGGTCAGGCGCAGTTCCACCGTGTCGATGGTTGCATTCGTGGCCAGCAAGGCGGCATGTTTGCCGTCCCATTTGGGATGGGCCCTGACCCGATCCAGAAAGGCCGTGCGGATCGCCGCGATGTCCGCGCCCGGCCGGACATACAGCATGACCGTGCCGGTGGTGTCAGACCCGTAGCGGGTGGACGTGACAAAGCCCCCATCCAGAAACCGGGAAGTTGGCACGATCATGCGCCGTTCGTCCCAGATGCGCAGGATCACGAAGGTCGCACGGATATCCTCCACCCGGCCGGTTTCGCCATCGATGGTGACAAGATCGTCGATCCGGATCGGTTCGGTCAGCGCCATCTGCAAGCCTGCGATCAGCGATTTCAGCGCGGGCTGGGCTGCCGCGCCCACAGCCAGCCCGGCCAGCCCGGCAGATGCCATAAGGGTCACGCCGATTTGCCGTACGCCGGGGATCGACAGCAACATCAGGCCGATGGTGACGAACAGGATCAGGAAAGTGCCCATGCGGCTGAAAATCGCCAGCCGCGTGCGTTTGCGGCGAGCACGCAGATCGTCGGCCGATCCGCTTTCGGCCTGCAAGGCGGCGGCATCGACGAAGGCGCGCAGGATCGCCAGCGCCATCCACCCGATCAGTGCCGGCATCACGAAACCGGCGATCTTTTCCCACACGTCGGCCAGCAGCGGCGTTTCACGCGCCGCCAGCACCACGCCCAGTGCCACCATCGCCCAGAGAGCAGGACGGCGCAGGCGGTTGATGACGATATTGTCCGACTGACTTTCGCTGGCGCTGGTCACCCGTTGCAGCACCGCGAACACCAGCCGATGCGCCAGCAGTGCCACTACGATGCCGACCGTTGCCGCGCCAATCGCAAGGCCGGTCTGCGTGGCCCAGTGCGGCAAGTTGGCGAAGGTGGTCTGCATCAATGCGCCGCATCCCAGCTGGCCCCATGGCCGATCTCGATCCCCAACGGCACGTCCAGCGTCACCGAAGGCAGCGCGGCTTCGGCCATGACCCGTTGGATCACCGGGGAAGCGGCGGCGACATCGCCCACAGGCAGTTCGAACACCAGTTCGTCATGCACCTGCAGCAGCATCTTCACATGGCCCAGCCCGGCATCGGCCAGCGCGGGCATCATGCGCACCATCGCGCGCTTGATGATATCGGCGCTGGTGCCCTGGATCGGGGCGTTGATGGCGGCGCGCTCACTGCCCTGCCGTTCGGCCTGATTGGCGGATTTGATGCGCGGGAACCATGTTTTGCGGCCAAACAGGGTTTCTGAATATCCGCAGTCGCGCACCTGTTCCAGCGTGCTGACGATGTAACGCTGGATGCCCGGGAAGCGTTCGAAATAGCGGTCGATCATCGCCTGTGCCTCGTCTGCTTCAACGCCCAGACGGCCAGCAAGGCCCCAGCGCGAAATACCGTAAAGGATGGCGAAGTTGATCGTCTTGGCGCGGGCGCGGGTGTCCCGGTCCACGGTGCCGAACATTTCTTCCGCGGTGCGGGCGTGAATGTCCTCGCCCCGGGCGAAGGCTTCCTTCAGCGGCGGGACGTCGGCCATGTGCGCGGCCAGCCGCAGTTCGATCTGCGAATAGTCGGCGGCGAGCAGAACGTTGCCTTCTTCGGGCACGAAGGCTTCGCGGATCTGGCGGCCGATGGCAGTGCGGATGGGGATATTCTGCAGGTTGGGATCGGTGGAGGACAGCCGCCCCGTCTGCGCGCCAACAAGGCTGTAACTGGTGTGCACCCGCCCCGTTTGCGGGTTGATCGCGGCCTGCAACGCTTCTGTATAGGTGCTGCGCAATTTGGACAGCTGGCGCCATTCCAGCACCATGGAGGCAACCGGCGCACCTTGCGCGGCGAGCCCTTCCAGAATGGCCTGATCGGTCGAATACTGCCCGCTCTTGCCCTTGCGCCCGCCCTTGTAGCCGAGCTTGTCGAACAGGATGTCGCCCAGTTGCTTGGGGCTGCCGATGGTGAAGGTCTGGCCGCAGCACGCGAATATCTCGCCTTCAATGCGGGCGATTTCGGTGGCGAAGTTTTCGCTCAGCTTGGCGAGGCGCTGGCGATCCACCTTGATGCCGTGGCGTTCCATCTGCGCGACCACCGGGATCAGCGGACGATCGACCATTTCATAAACGCGGGTGCCGCCTTCCACCGCGAGCCGGGGTTTCAGGTGGCGATGCAGCCGCCATGTAACGTCGGCGTCTTCGGCGGCATATTGGGTGGCGCGGTCCAGCGGCACTTCGCCGAACGGGATGGCTTTCTTGCCGGTTCCGCAGATGTCCTTGAACGTCATCGTGGTGTGGCCAAGGTGGCGGGTGGCCAGTTCATCCATCCCGTGCCCGCCGCCGATGCCGTCGAGCGAACGCCCGGCATCCAGATCGAAGCTGATGATCATCGTATCGTCGACCGGGGATACATCGATCCCGTGGCGGGCAAGGATGTTCAGGTCATACTTGATGTTCTGGCCGATCTTCAGCACCGCATCGCTTTCCAGCAGCGGCTTCAGCGCGGCGAGAGCGGCGGCCTTGTCCACCTGCTGCGGCCGTTCGGCGAACATGTCGCTGCCGCCATGGCCCAGCGGGATGTAGCAGGCATCGTTGGGGCCAAGCGCCAGGCTGATCCCGGCAAGATCCGCCTGCATCGCATCCAGCGCGCTGGTTTCGGTATCCACCGCCACCATTCGCGCGGCAAAGGCGCGGGCGATCCAGTGGTCCAGCCGATCCTGCGTCTGCACGCATTCGTATGCCTCCCGGTCGACCGGCGGCATATCGGGCAGGGGCTGCATATTGCCTGCTGGCGCCGCCGCCACGCCGGGGCGTTCAGGCTTGGGCGGATGGAGATTGTTGGCCCGTTCGGGGCTGCCCGCGCCGCCATCCAGCCGCCGCAACAGGCTGGTGAAACCATGCTCGGACAGGAACGCGGCGAGCGGTTCCTTCGGCACGGCATCCAGCTTGAAATCGTCCAGCGGCATCGGCAGCGGACAATCTTCCTTCAGCTGCACCAGCTGGCGGCTGAGCAGCGCCATGTCGCGCCCTTCGATCAGCCGTTCGCGCAGCTTGCCGGGCTTCATCCCTTCTGCCGCGTCCAGTGCACCTGCCAGATCACCATGATCCTGAATCAGCTTGGTCGCGGTCTTGGGGCCGATGCCGTAAATGCCGGGCACGTTGTCCACCGCATCGCCCATCAGCGCCAGCACATCGCCGACCAGTTCGGGCGGCACGCCGAACTTCTCGATCACTTCGGGGATGTCGATCCGCTGGTTCTTCATCGTGTCCAGCATGTCGATGCAGCCGCCTTCGATACCGTCGTGTGCTTGCGCGCAACGGCCGACCAGCTGCATCAGATCCTTGTCGCTGGATACGATCGTCACGTCCCACCCGCGGCGGGTGGCTTCGCGGGCGTAAGATGCGATCAGGTCATCGGCTTCCAGCCCCTGTTCCTCGATGCATGGCAGCGAAAAGGCGCGGGTGGCATCGCGGATCAGCGGGAACTGCGGCACCAGATCTTCGGGCGGGGGCGGGCGGTTGGCCTTGTACTGATCGTACATGTCGTTGCGGAACGATATGCTGCCTGCGTCGAGAATGACTGCCAGATGGGTCGGTCCATCGGCCTTGTGCAGGTCTTCCGCCAGCTTCCACAGCATGGTGGTATAGCCATAGACCGCCCCGACCGGCGTACCCACCGGGTTGGTGAGCGGCGGCAGGCGATGATAGGCGCGGAAGATATAGGCCGATCCGTCGACGAGATAGAGGTGCTGCTTTTCTGGCATTGGTTACAGCTAGCAGCGCCGGGGCGCGAGGTCAGCCGCTTTCGCAAAATGCCTGTGCTATCCGTAAGCGGATACGCGTTGTCCGCAATTGCCTTGCTTCGCCACAAAGTTGCCATTATTCGGCATGGCAGAGTTCGCCCGCTGCGGATTTCGTTTCCGGCCTTGCTGGCCGGTCACTTGTTGTTTGGCAATTCAAGGAATTACACCATGCGCAAGATCGTTCTCGCCGCCGCCATTGCCGGTGCTGCCCTGTCGCTCGCCGCTTGCTCGAACAAGACCGAAGACGCCACTGGCGAAGCCATGGATTCTGCGATGGCTGATGCTTCGGCCAATGCTGACGCTGCTGGCGATGCCGTTTCGACCGCTGCGGCCGATGCCACTGCCGCAGCCAGCGAAGCAGTCGACACTGCCGCTGCCACCGCTGAAACCGCTGCCGACAAGGCCGAAGCTGCGACCGACAAGGCTGCTGCTGCCGCCAAGTAATCGCGGTTTCGCCAAGGCGAAATCAGGAAAGGGCGCGGCCGCTGGGCTGCGCCCTTTTTGTTTGCGGAATGGACGGAGCGGGGCACGGGGCATCAACACCGCGGGCGCGGTGTATCGTGTCCGGCAATGGAAAGCGGGATCAGTAGCGGGCCGTGGCCCATTGGCGCGATGCCTGTTGCACCGGCTGCTGCTGATAGCCGTCTACCAGCGCCCGGGCGATGCTGGCGATCCGCACTTCGCGGTTCGCGCGCGATCCCTGCCCGGTGACATAGATCGCCACGGCCAATGCGCGCCCATCCGGCATGGTGATGATGCCGATGTCACTGCTGGTGTTGTTGAGCGTGCCGGTCTTGTGCGCCACGCTGGTGCCTGCCGGCATGTTGGCCGGAATGCGGCGCGTGCCGGTGCGGCAGTTGGACATGGCTGTCAGGATCACCTGACGGCTCGATCCGCTCAGCCATTTGCCCTGATGCAAGCCGGTCAGCAATTGCACCATCGCGCGCGGCGTGGCGCTGTCGCGCGTGTCGACGTGAATGGCCGGGTCCATCCGGCCATCATCGCGCACAAGCGTCGCGATATCGCGGGTCAGCTGGAAATCCTGGATGCCTGCGCGGTGCGCCCATGCGCTGACCACAGCGGGGCCGCCAACCGCAGCCAGCAACGCATCGGTGGCGTAATTGTTGCTGCGCGTCAGCATCAGGTCGATCAGCTTCGATGCCGGCATCAGCTGGCCCGGCTTGACGGGCGCGACGGCGGAAGACAGCGGCGTCGACGGCACCGGCATCATCAGCGGGAATTGGCTGGTAAGCTTCCACTTGCCCTTGTCCACGCCATCAAGGAACGTGGCGGCAATGGCCACCTTGCTGGTGCTGGCCATCGGAAAACGCTGGTCGCCCAGCACGGCGACTTCCTGTCCGGTTGCCAGATCGATGGCGGCCACGCCGATGCGGCCGCTGCTGCCATCGGCCAGTTGCGCGATGCGCTTGGCCAGCGGGGAATTGTAAACCGACGCAAAATCGCGCGGTGCGCGGGTGCTTGTGCCGAAGGCGCTGTCAAACGCGCTTTCGAAGTTGTCGCTTCCGTCGCGGGCCTGTGCTGGGGCCAGAAGGCCCACCGCAAATGCGATCGCGACTGCTAAAGGTCCAAATCGGCGGAAGTTCATCTTGCGGGCATTAACGCGACCATGGTTAGACAATCGTTAACCTATCGCGGCAAAACAATGCCTTAGCGGCGAGATGATGCCGTCAGACGTCCAATCGTGGAAAACGCCTGTAAATTAAACCAGTGTTTCAACCCGGTTTGCGAAACCGCAGGGTGAACTGATCGGTCTTGCCGCGAATTTGCGGGGTGAAGACATTGGCATCGCGCGGATCGGCGGGTTGGCGATACAGCGGGCTTTCCGCCTCCAGCATGAAGCCGCCAGCCTTGATGGCGGCAATGGCGGTTTGCCGGTCGATGCGATGGGTGGCGTCGGTGGTGGTGGTGCCGCTGCCGTCGCGGGCGGAATGGTCTACCACCAGCAGCGTGCCGCCGGGTTTCAGCGCGGCGAACAGTGCGGCCACTGCCTTTGCACCGGTCCCCTGCGGCATCGCGCCGATATACAGATCGTGGAAATTCTGCACGGTCACGATGGTGTCGAGCGGTTCGGGGAAGGGCGGCGCAGCCACCGGCCCGATCAGCGGAACGACATTGGCATAGGCTGCCGCAGCGGCCTTCTGTTCTTCGCCGTAGGCCGGGCGGAAGGCGATGAATTCTGCGGGCTGGAACGCATAGACCTTGCCTTGCGGCCCCACTGCCGCCGCCAGCACGCGGGTCAGGTACCCGCCGCCCATAATGTAATCGCCGACTTTCTCGCCTTTGCCGATTTGGGCGAAAGCGAGCAATTCGGCGGGTTTGCGCGCCGCGTCGCGGCTGCGGTCGGCTTCAGGGCGACCGGGGTCGGCCAGCGCGGCGGCATAGTCGGGGGTGGAGGAAACCGGGCCACTGGCGGCGGCAGAGCTGGCCAGCGCGACAGCAAGCGAAAGCGACAGAAGGGCACGCATGATGGTTTCTCCCGGTTTGATGCAACAATCATAGGCCGCCCCCGGCGCTCGGCAAGGCCTCGCCTGCGGGATCGGCCGCGACGCAGCTGCGTGGGCAAAGAAAAAGGGCCGGAGGATTGCTCCCCCGGCCCCGTTTTCCGTGTGCCTGATGGCAGGGCTCAGAAGCCCATGCCACCCATGTCCGGCATGGCCGGGGCAGCAGGCTTGTCTTCCGCGATTTCGCAGATCGCCGCTTCCGTGGTGATCAGTAGGCCGGCCACCGAAGCCGCATCCTGCAGCGCGGTGCGGACGACCTTGGTCGGATCGATCACGCCAGCGGCAACCAGATCTTCGTACACGTCGGTCGACGCGTTGAAGCCGTGGTTTTCGTTGGACTGGTCGGTCAGGCGGCCAGCAACGACGGCGCCATCATGGCCGGCGTTTTCAGCAATCTGCTTCAACGGGGCCGAGATCGCGCGACGAACGATGTCGATGCCACGGGTCTGGTCTTCGTTGATGCCGGTCAGGCCGTCGAGCGCGCGGGTGGCATACAGCAGAGCCGTGCCGCCGCCCGGAACGATGCCTTCTTCCACCGCAGCGCGGGTGGCGTGCAGGGCATCGTCAACGCGATCCTTGCGTTCCTTGACTTCGACTTCGGTCGCACCGCCGACCTTGATCACGGCAACACCGCCAGCCAGCTTGGCCAGACGTTCCTGCAGCTTTTCACGGTCGTAATCGCTGGTGGTGACTTCGATCTGGGCGCGGATCTGTTCGACGCGGGCCTTGATGTCTTCGCCATTGCCGGCGCCGTCGACGATGACAGTGTTGTCCTTGTCGATGGTGACGCGCTTGGCTTCGCCGAGCATCCCCAGGGTCACGCTTTCCAGCTTGATGCCCAGGTCTTCCGAAATCATTTCACCCTTGGTCAGGATGGAAATGTCCTGCAGCATCGCCTTGCGACGATCGCCGAAGCCCGGAGCCTTCACGGCAGCGATCTTCAGGCCGCCACGCAGCTTGTTAACCACCAGGGTGGCCAGCGCTTCGCCTTCGATGTCTTCCGCGATGATCAGCAGCGGGCGGCCCGACTGGACCACGGCTTCGAGGATCGGCAGCATCGCCTGCAGCGACGACAGCTTCTTCTCGTGGATCAGGATGTA